>NZ_JAAPBF010000228.1 GCF_022695985.1 Streptomyces sp. NP-1717
TCCGGGAAGCACTCATCCTTGGCACCCCCTGCCGGCTGCTTGGTCACACCTACGATCATTCAACTCGAACGTGACCCAGCACACACCTTGTTCCCGGAAATCGTTGTGCGGTGGAAATCCAAAATAATCACTTGTGGGTCGCGGGAGGGCTTCCTAGGCTGGTGAGCACACTAGAAGGGAGGTGGTTCGGAAGTGATTTCAATCCGGACAAGTGAGGTGGCTGCGGGCTGACGCCCGTCGTCGCACACGTGCGGTGCCGGTGAACCACCGGCCCAATCCAAGCAGTCACCCGACCCGCGTGCTCGCCGGTAAGTCCGGCCGGCTCCTCCCCGGAGGAACCTGAGCACGCGGGTCGTCTGCGTTGCCGGTGTCGCGAGGGCCGGGAGTGCTACGGCCGGGAGCGTTACGGCCTGGAGCGCTACGGCCTGGAGCGCTACGGGCAGAGCCTCTCCACCCGCCAGGCGCCGGACTCCGGCTCGCGCACGTACCGCAGCCGGTCGTGCAGCCGGTTCTCGTGGCCCTGCCAGAACTCGACCGTCTCCGGAACGACCCGGACACCGCCCCAGTGCGGCGGCACCGGCACCTGCTCGTCCGGCCCGTAGCGCCGGCCCAGTTCCTCGTACCGTTCGAGCAGCTCGGCGCGCGAGCCGATCGGTGTGGACTGGTCGCTGGCCCACGCGCCGAGCTGGGAGCCGTGCGGGCGGGTGCGGAAGTACGCCGCGGTCTCCTCGCGGCCGACGCGGGACGCCGTACCGGTGACGACGACCTGGAGGGCCAGTCCGTGCCAGGGGAAGAGCAGACCGACGTACGGATTCGCCTCGATCTCCCGGCCCTTGCGGGATCCGTAGTTCGTGTAGAAGACGAAGCCCCGCTCGTCGTACGCCTTGAGCAGCACCGTGCGCGACGACGGGCGGCCGTCGGGCGTCGCGGTGGAGACCACCATCGCGTTCGGCTCGTGCAGACCGCCGGCCACCGCGTCCTTGAACCAGCGCCCGAACTGTTCCATCGGCGTGGCGGCGAGGTCGGTCTCCAGGAACGCGGTACCGCGGTACTGCTCGCGCATCACGGCGGGGTCGGGGGTCTCGGAGGGCGGGGTGTGAGGCACGCGACCCATCCTCGCGCAATGCCGGGACCGTGTCATGGTTGATTCGATGTCCGGGTTGGGCAGGACGGTGAGTACGGATGACCGTTCCGGACCGCGAGTCGTACGACAACGACCGAGGATCCGTCGCGGCGCCGACAACTTCTGACACCGGATCGCGGGCCGTAGGCCGTAAGCCGTCTCCCGGTTCAGCCGCACGCTTCCGCGTCCGTCACACCAGAGGAGCCGCCTGATGTCCGATTTCGTACCCGGACTCGAAGGAGTCGTCGCTTTCGAGACGGAGATCGCCGAACCGGACAAGGAGGGCGGCGCCCTCCGTTACCGGGGTGTCGACATCGAGGATCTGGTCGGCCACGTGTCCTACGGAAACGTGTGGGGCCTGCTCGTGGACGGCGCCTTCAATCCGGGGCTGCCGCCCGCCGAGCCCTTCCCCATCCCCGTCCACTCCGGCGACATCCGCGTCGACGTCCAGGCGGCGCTCGCGATGCTCGCCCCCGTCTGGGGCCTCAAACCGCTCCTCGACACCGACGAGGCGACGGCGCGCGACGAGCTGGCGCGGGCCGCCGTCATGGCCCTGTCGTACGTGGCGCAGTCTGCGCGCGGCCAGGGGGTGCCGATGGTGCCGCAGAGCGAGATCGACAAGGCCGAGTCCGTCGTCGAACGCTTCATGATCCGCTGGCGCGGCGAGCCCGACCCCCGGCACGTCAAGGCGGTCGACGCGTACTGGACGTCGGCGGCCGAGCACGGCATGAACGCCTCCACATTCACGGCCCGCGTCATCGCCTCCACCGGCGCGGACGTCGCCGCGGCCCTCTCGGGGGCCGTCGGCGCCATGTCCGGGCCGCTGCACGGCGGCGCCCCGTCGCGGGTCCTCGGCATGATCGAGGAGATCGAGCGGCTGGGCGACGCGACGGCGTATGTGAAGCGGGCCCTCGACAAGGGCGAGCGGCTGATGGGCTTCGGCCACCGCGTGTACCGGGCGGAGGACCCGCGCGCCCGCGTACTGAGGCGTACGGCGAAGGAACTGGACGCGCCGCGTTACGAGGTCGCCGAGGCACTGGAGAAGGCGGCGCTGGAGGAGCTGCACGCGCGCAGGCCGGACCGGGTGCTGGCGACGAACGTGGAGTTCTGGGCGGCGATCATGCTGGACTTCGCCGAGGTGCCCGCGCACATGTTCACGTCGATGTTCACGTGCGCGCGGACGGCGGGCTGGTCGGCGCACATCCTGGAGCAGAAGCGGACGGGGCGGCTGGTGCGGCCCTCGGCGCGGTATGTGGGGCCGGGGGTGCGGGACCCGCGCGAGATCGAGGGGTACGACGACATCGCGTCCTGACGGGCGGGCGGTGAGGTGAGGTGGTGACGTGACGCGGCTTCCCGGCGCACCGGGGGCCGCGTCCCCGCGTCCGGCCCCGGAGTCCCCCGGCCGCAGCCGCCGTCCCCGTCAGCCCAGTACCGTCTCCAGAATCCTCCCCCACTGCGCGACCACTCGTTTCCGCCGCTGCGTGTCGTCCGTCAGCAGCGTGGCCAGACCCAGGCCGCGCGCCATGTCCAGCAGGCCCTGGACCGTCTCGCGTACGCCGGGCACCGACTCGTCCGCGCCCAGCAGCTCCACCGTCATACGGTGCGCCTCACGGCCCACCCGGGCTTCGAGTTCGGTGACGCGGAGCCGCAGCTGCTCCTCGTCGGACGCCGCGACCCACAGATGGAGCGCGGCCCGGAACAGCGGCCCGGTGTAGAGCGCGACGACCGCCTCGACCACCTCGCGGCGGTGGGTCGGCCCGCTCGGCGCGAGGGCGCGCAGCGCGGTGGAGCGTTCCTCGGCGACGTACTCGACGGCCGCGGTGAACAGATCCTCGCGGGTGGGGAAGTGGTGCTGCGCCGCGCCGCGCGACACCCCGGCGCGTTCGGCGACGACGGAGACGGTGGAGCCCGCCCAGCCGTGTTCGGCGAGGCAGGCGACGGCGGCCTCCAGCAGCCGCCGGCGGGTGACGCGGCTGCGGTCCTGCTTGGGCTCCTTCGAGGTGGTCACCGCACCCATGCCGCGTCCCGCCGTTCGAGGAACGCCGCCATCCCCTCGCGGGCCTCGGCCGTGGCGAAGAGGGACGCCGAGCGCTGGACGAGATCCTCCGCGTACTGGTCGAAGGTCTCCAGCACCCGCGCGCTCAGCAGCTTCTTCGACTCGGCCAGCCCCTGCGGGGAGCCCCGGCGCAGGGCGTCCAGGACCGGCGCCAGCGCGCTGTCCACGTCGTCGGCGGCCTCGGTGACGAGCCCGTCGGTGACGGCCTCGGCCGCGCCGAAGGTCTCGCCGGTGAGGTAGTGGCGGGCGGCGGCGCGCGGTGTCATCCGGGGCAGCAGGGGCATCGAGATCACGGCGGGCGCGACCCCGATCCGTACCTCCGTGAACGCGAAGTCCGAGCCGGTGGAGGCGATCACGAGGTCGCAGGCCCCGAGCAGCCCGAGGCCCCCGGCCCGGACATGGCCGGTGACGCGGGCCACGACGGGCTTGGGATGCTCCACGATCTGCCGCAGGAGGGCGACGAAGGTGTACGGGTTCGGCGGCTCCTTCAGATCGGCGCCGGCGCAGAAGGTGGTGCCGGTGTGGCTGAGGACCACGGCGCGTACGGACGGGTCCTTGGCGCACCCGGTGAGCGCCTCGGCCAGCTCCCCGACGAGCCGCGCCGACAGGGCGTTGCGCTTGGCCGGCGCGTCCAGGGTCAAGGTGGTGATGCCGCGCTCGTGCGCGGTCGCGACGAGCGTCACGTGGTCTCCGTCTTTCGCGGTCCGGTGTACGAGGGTTCAGAGACTGGCAGCGCGCACGGAATCAATCAAGCGCGCATGCATGGTTCCCGTACCGCCGCCGCGTCAGCCGCGTCGGCCGCAGCGGGGGCGGGTTTCCTCGTCCCGTCCAGCGGGTGATCCGGCAGGTGGTCCGGCACAGGGGGATGGGGATGTCGGGTCCAGGTCGGGCCGTTTTGGGTAAACCCTGCGGCTTTTCTGGGTAGTTGGCATCATGGCCGCCTGATGGGTGGGACGGACAGTGAGGCGGTGCGATGACGGGCGGTCAGACATCGGAAGCCGACAGCGGTCGACCGGAAGCCCGGTCCGTCGACATGGCGGCTCTTGCCCGTCAGGTGGCGCTGCTCGCCACCCGCGCGGGTGCCGACGGCGCCGCTGAGCTGGTACGGCAGGCTGTCCGCCGGGCGGGCGCACCGACCGCCCGGATCTGTGTCGTCGGAGGCACGAACGTCGGCAAGTCCCGGCTGGTGAACGAACTGGCCGGGGCGGACTGTGTCCCCGTCTCCGTCCTTCCCGCCCCCGGCCGTCCGGTCCTGGTGACGGCGGGCGGCGAGCCGGGAGAGGCCGCGTCGGGCCGGGTCGGAGTCGTCGTTCCGCGGCTGCCCGCCGACGCCTGGATGGTCCGGTCCGGCATCGAGCTGGTGGACACACCCGGTTGGGAGACCTGGTCGGGTACGCGGGAACCCGACTCCGAAGCGCTCGCGCGGATCGTCGCGGACTGCGACGCCGTCGTGGTGGTCACGGAGGCGCGCCGCGCGCTGCTCGCGACCGAGCAGGCCAGAGTCCGGGCGCTGGCCGAGGCGCCGCACAGCCCTCCGCTGCTCCTCGTCGTCTCGAAGCTGGACGAGATCGGGGACGAGGCGGCGCAGATCATGAAACGCGTCCGCCATCTCGTCGGTCGGCTCGCTCCCAACGCCTCCGCCCTCGCCGCTCCTGTCCCCGTCACTCCCGGGGCCGAAGCAGCCTCCGGGGACGCGGTCGAGCTGTGCCGTGCCGTACTGACCGCTCTCGCCGGCGCCCAGGAGCGGGCCGCGCTGCGCACCGCACGCCGGCTCCGCCTCCTGGCCGCCGTCTGCGACCTCGTCGTGGAGGCGGCGGGCCGCGCACTGGCGGCGGGAGCCTGCGCGGAGTCCGACACGTACGAGGATCGCGTGGCGGAGATCTGGCAGGCCCGGCACACGGCCGCCCGCTTCCGCTGGATCGTGCTGGCAGGCGAAGTCCAGGAGCGGCGAAGGGAGTTGGCCGACTCCATCGCCGCCGAGGGACGCCGGCGCCGGACGGAACTGGTACGCACGCTCTCCGAGCGGCTGTCGGGGATGCTGGAGACGCCCGAGGAACAGCTCTTCGTCCGACTGCACGTCGTGCCGGTCACCGAGCAGGCGATGGAGGAATTCACGCAGTGGGCGACGCGGACCGTCGACGAGGCACTACGGCGTGATGCGGCCACACTTCGCGAGGCGCTGCGCCGCAACCGATCGGGCAGCCAGGACGCCGCCGTGTCACAGCTCGACACCGAGCACGCCCTGCCCGCGCCCCGTCTGCCCCGCCTCGCCGGGACGGCGGCATCGACGGAAGCCGAGGACGCGGCGGGCTGGGACGCGTCCTGGGTGCCCGACTTCGTGGGCGGCGCCCTCGACAGTGTGGTGTCGCCGTTCGCCACCGACGTGGTCGGAGGAGTGGTCGGCGCGGCTGCCACCGCCCTGACGACGGAACTGCTGGAACACGGTCAGGCCGAGCGGCGGCAACGTGCGATCGAGGCGCTGGGAGGCATCGCCGAGCGGGCGTTCACCGAGCAGTCCCAGCTGCTCGGCGCCCGGCTGACCGAGATCTACGAGCGACTGCTGGCATCGGCGCGGGACCGCGACGAGCAGTGGTGGCGGCTGCACACGGCCGCTGCCTCATCCGTACCTGAATCCCTTGACCACTGGCGCGGTCTCGACGAACGGGCGCGGTCGCTCGCACTCGCCGTACGGGAACGTGTCCGTGCATCGGAAGGAGAATCATGGAGCAGGAACTGACGGACTCGCCGGGGCCCGAGCCCCTCGTGACGCACTTTCAGGGCTGGAGCGAGAACCTGGCGACGTTGCGTGCCCGCTACGCGGCGCTCCAGCAGATCGCCGTGGAAGCAAGAACCGCTCTCGGCGACACCGCGGACGCCCCGTCGATGCTGGGCATCAGCGGAGCCGCGTTCGAGCGCGAGACGTTCCGGGTCATGGTGCTCGGGGAGTTCAGCAGCGGAAAGAGCACGCTGATCAACGCCTTGCTCGGCAAGAAGATCCTGCCCACCATGGCGAACCCGGCGACCGCCTTCACCACCGTGCTGCGATGGGGCGAGGAGGAACGGGCCTGGCTCTACCGCAGCGTCGACAGCCCCGAGGAGACGAAGCCCGTCACGATCGAGGAGTTCCAGCACGAGGTCTCTCTCCAGCTCGACGCCCACGGTGCGCCGCGGATGCCTTCCTACAGCCTGGCCGTGGTCGAGCAGCCGCTCGAACTCCTTCGCAGGTCGGTGGAGATCGTGGACTCGGCGGGCATAAACGAGAGTCCCGACCGCGAACGCGTCACTCTGCGCTTCCTGGAGGAAGTCGACGCCGTCGTCTATGTGACCGATGCCGGGCGCCCTTTCACCACGTACGAGACCGAGCACTACCTCCAGTACGTGCGGCAACTGGGACACAGAGACATCTTCTTCGTCGTCAACCAGTTCGACCGCATCGACGAACACGACCGTGCGGGTGTCATGGCCCGCTGTCGCAACATCGCGAGTGGGCTTGCAGGGGACGGGGAGGCACCCGCCGCGCCGAACGTGTTCTTCGTCAGCGCGCTCCAGGCACTGCAAGCACGCATCGCCGGGGACGCGGAAAAGGAGCGGAAGTCGGCGATCGAAGAGCTCGAAAGCGCGCTGGAGTCGTTCTGCATGCGCGACGCGGCCCGTGTGAAGTTCGTCCGGCTCGCGGAGTTCCTGCGCCACAACGCGGTGGGGCTGCGTCAGCGGCTGCACGACGAGGGCGCCCTGCTCATGAAGTCCACGGCTGAACTCAACGCCCTGCTGACAGACAGCCAGGACACCCAGGACGATCTACGCAAGAGCGCGGACGCCATTCGCGAGGTCGTCGGCACCCAGATCGCCTCGGTCGGTCTCGAGTTGGAACTCGCCTTCGCGGAGTACCTGAAAACGGAGAGCGCCGAGGTTTCCAAATGGAAGGTCCAGCAAAAGGGCGTCGGACGCCGCGCCGTACAGGCCGTGCGGGTGCTCACACCGGGCGGCAGATCGGCGATGGCGCGCGAAATGGAGGACTCCTACACGAGTGTCCTTCAGCGCAAGTTGCAACTCTTCAGCGCGAAGGAGCTCGAACCGCTGGTCCAGGAGCGGCAGCAGCAGCTCCTGCGCCAGCTGGAACCGCTGCTGCGCACTCATGCCCAGCTGCTGGACAAGCTGCGCACGGAGGTGACCGGGTCGAGATCGGTACGGGACCACGAGGACCTGCTGCGCCTCCTGGCCGTCTCGGCGTCGCGGGGCAGCGGATCCATGCGCCGTATCAACGACGTGCCCTGGCGCTACCGCCCGAACTACCTCCTCGCGGCCGGCGCGGGCGCGGGCGCCGCCGTGGCCGGTGGCGTGACGGCGGCCACGGCCGGCGGCATCATCAGCCTGAGCATCGCCCTGCCGCCGGTAGGTCTCGCCGTGGCGATCGGCGCGGCTCTGGGGCCCCTGTTGGCGGGCGGCTCGGCGATCTTCGTCAGCGACAAGCTGCGTGACCGTGTCGCCGAGGAGTTCGCCACACACATGAGGGAGTCGGCCGGCCTGTCCGCACGGCAGTACGCCGCCAGCCGTACCACCGCCCTGCGCGCGGTCTGGGGGGACATCGGCGACGCACTGCACGGCCAGCTCCAGGACCTGATCGGCATCGTCCAGCGCAACATCGAGCAGTCCCGGAGGGACGAGCGGACCAAGCGCGAGGTCCGTGACACGCTGTATGAGCACGAGCAGCGGATCACCGGGATCGAACAGCAGATCGCCTCCTTCCTCCAGCCGCTTCTCACCAAGGAGCCGTGAACGGGACGCCCTCCCCTCCTCGGAGCCTCACGCCGTATCCGACTGCCGTTCCCTGTCCCGCAGTTCACGCCTGAGGATCTTCCCGGACACCGCCCGTGGCACGCCCTCGATGAATTCGACCCGGCGGACCTTCTTGTGCGGGGCGACGTGCTCCGCGACGTACGCCATGACGTCGGCCCCGGTCAGTTCCGGCGCCGAGGGCCGGCGGACGACGTACGCCTTCGGGATCTCGTTCCCCTCCTCGTCGTTCACACCGATCACCGCGGCGTCGGCTATCGACTCGTGGGTCAGGAGCAGCGCTTCGAGGTCGGCGGGGGCGACCTGGAAGCCCTTGTACTTGATCAGCTCCTTCACCCGGTCGACCACGAACAGCCAGCCGTCGGCGTCGACCCGGCCGATGTCGCCGGTGTGCACCCAGCCGTCGGCGTCGATCATGTGGGCGGTCTCCTCGGGACGTCCGAGGTAGCCCTTCATGACCTGCGGGCCGCGGATGAGCACTTCGCCGTCGGTGCCGACGGGGGTGTCCGTACCGGGGTCGTCGAGCGAGACGACGCGCATCTCGGTGCTGGGCAGGAGTCTGCCCACGGCTCCGGCGGGCGGGTCGACGGCGTCCAGCGGGACGACGTGCGTGCCCGGTGACAGCTCGGTCATGCCGTACGCCTGCCGGACCGGCGGCAGCCCCAGACGGGCCGAACAGGCTTCGGCGAGGCGGGCGTCGAGGGGCGCGGCGGCGCTGACGACGTAGTCGAGCGAGGACAGGTCGTAGCGGGCGACGGCCGGGTGCTTGGCGAGCGCGAGGACGATCGGCGGGGCGACGTACAGACCGTTGATGCGGTGCGTCTCGATGGCGCCGAGGAACTGGTCGAGTTCGAAGCGCGGCAGGACGACGACGGTGGCGCCGGTCCGCAGCGGCGCGTTCATCAGGGCGGTGAGGCCGTAGATGTGGAAGAAGGGAAGCACCGCGAGGATGCGGTCGCCGGGACCCATGGGGATGACGGGGTCGAGCTGCGCGAGGTTGGTGGCGATGGAGCGGTGCGTCAGCATGACGCCCTTGGGGCTGGCGGTGGTGCCGGAGGAGTACGGGAGGGCGGCGATGTCCTCGGCGGGGTCGATGGTGACCTCGGGGACCGCACCCTGCTCGGTGGCGATCATGTCGAGGACCGAGCGGTGGCCCGGCGCCTGGTCACAGACGAGGATCTCCTCGATGCCGCCGACCAACTCCGCCGATCTGCGGGCGACTTCGAGCAGCGGCGAGACGGTGACGATCCAGCGGGCCGAGGAGTCCCTGAGCTGTTTCGCGAACTCCTCGGCGGTGGACAGCGGATGGACGGTGGTGACGGAGGCGCCGGCGCGGGTGGCCCCGTAGAACACCACCGGGTACGCGACGGTGTTGGGGCTGTGCAGGGCCAGGACGTCACCCTTGCGCAGACCGGCCGCGGTGAGAGCGGCGGCGAAACGCCGGTGGAAGGCGTCCAGTTGGGCATAGGTGACGGTCGTTCCGTCCGTACCGTCCACGAGGGCGACGGCCTCACCGAATCCGGCGGCGCGGCCGAGGACGGCCTCGTGGATGGGCTGGTCGACCGGCTCGACATCCGGGTACTCGCTGCGAAAGATCATGACGACTGCCCCTTCGACGCGTGGACGGACAGAATGGCCTGTCTCAGTACGACTTGGGGAGACCCAGGGACTGGTGGGACACGTAGTTCAGGATCATTTCGCGGCTGACGGGCGCGATACGGGCCACGCGTGACGCGGTGATGAGGGAGGCCAGACCGTACTCGCGGGTGAGCCCGTTGCCGCCGAGGGTGTGCACGGCCTGGTCGACGGCGCGTACGCAGGCCTCCCCCGCCGCGTACTTGGCCATGTTGGCGGCCTCGCCCGCGCCCGTGTCGTCGCCCTCGTCGTAGAGGTGGGCGGCTTTGCGCATCATCAGGCGGGCGAGTTCGATCTCGATGTACGCCTGGGCGAGCGGGTGGGCGATGGCCTGGTGGGCGCCGATGGGCTGCTTCCAGACCTGGCGGGTCTTCGCGTAGTCGACGGCCTTGTCGAGGGCGTGGCGGCCCATGCCGAGGGCGAAGGCGGCGGTCATGACGCGTTCGGGGTTGAGGCCCGCGAAGAGCTGGAGGAGTCCGGCGTCCTCGTCGCCGACGAGGGCGTCGGCCGGCAGCCGTACGTCGTCCAGCACCAGCTCGAACTGCTTCTCCACCGCCTGGAGTTCCATGTCGATCTGCGACCGGTGGAAGCCCTGCGCGTCGCGCGGGACGATGAAAAGGCAGGGCTTGAGCGAGCCCGTCCTGGCGTCCTCGGTTCGGCCGACGACGAGAGTGGCGTCGGTGATGTCGACGCCGGAGACGAAGACCTTGCGGCCGTTGAGTATCCAGCCGCCGCCTTCGTTGTCGTCCGCCCTGCGGGCGGTGGTGGTGATGCGGTGGGAGTTGGACCCGGCGTCGGGTTCGGTGATGCCGAAGGCCATGGTGCGGGAGCCGTCGGCGAGTCCGGGGAGCCAGGCGCGCTTCTGCTCCTCGGTGCCGAAGCGGGCGATGACGGTGCCGCAGATGGCGGGCGACACGACCATGAGGAGCAGGGGGCAGCCGGCGGCGCCCAACTCTTCCAGCACTATGGAGAGTTCGGCGAGGCCGCCGCCTCCGCCCCCGTACTCCTCGGGGAGGTTGACGCCGAGGTAGCCGAGCTTGCCCGCCTCGCTCCACAGGGTGTCGCGGTCGAAGCCGCGCCCGTGCCGGCGGCCGAGGGCGGCGACGGCGGCGCGGAGGTCCTGGTGTTCCTGCGTTTCGACGATGCTCATGTGTCCTCCTGGGCGGTGTCCGTGACTACGGCGAGGAGCGCGCCGACCTCGACCTGGCTGCCGGGGGCGGCGTGGAGCGCGGTGAGCGTGCCGGAGGCGGGAGCGGTGATGCGGTGCTCCATCTTCATGGCCTCCAGCCAGACGAGCGGCTGCCCGGCGGTGACGGTGCTGCCTTCGCCGAGCCCGTCCGCGATCCGTACGACGGTGCCGGGCATGGGCGCGAGCAGCGAACCGGGCGCGGTGGCGGTCCGGGGGTCGGTGAAGCGGGGGTGGACGCGGAGCCGGTAGGAGCCGGCGGGGCTGTCGACGTAGACGTGGTCGCCGTGTTCGGCGACGTCGAAGTGGCGCAGTACGCCGTCGACTTCGAGGCCGACGCGGTGGGGTGCGACGGAGACGGCGACGACGCGCAGGGTGTCGTCCTCGACGCGGAACCCGTCGCGGGTGCGGTGGTAGCGCACCTCGTGCGCGCCGTACGTCTTGGTCTGCGGCTGCGAGGCGAGGTTCCGCCACCCGCCGACGGGGTGGCCCCGGCGTACGGCGTCGGCGAGCGCGGCGGCGACGGCGGCGACTCGGGCGCCGTCGCCGGGGGCCGGCGCCGTGAGCGCGTCGAGGTGCCGTTCGTAGAAGCCGGTGTCGAGCCGCCCGCCGGTGAAGTCCGGGTGGAGCAGGGACCGTACGAGCAGTTCGCGGTTGGTGACGGGCCCGTGGACCCGCGCCCGGCGCAGCGCGTCGGCCAGCCGCCGGACGGCCTCGTCGCGGGTGGGCGCCCAGGCGACGACCTTGGCGAGCATGGAGTCGTAGTGCACCCCGACGCTGTCACCGGCCTCGTACCCGCTGTCGACCCGCAACCGCGGACGACCGCCGAGCGCGGGTTCCGGTGTGTCCGGGGTGGCGGCGCCGGGGGCGGTGACTCTGCCGCTGTCCCCCCCGGCGCGGCCGGGGCCGC
>NZ_JAAPBF010000229.1 GCF_022695985.1 Streptomyces sp. NP-1717
CCTAGTCGCTCTCGCCCCGCTCGGCGGGACCGACCACGAACGTCCCCTTCCCCCACTCCGTCCGCACCGTGCCCCGCTCACGCAGCACCCGCACCGCCCGGCGGGCAGTCTCCCGCGCCACCTTCTGCCGCTCGCACAACTCCCACTCTGACGGAATGCTCTCACCGGGCTGGATGACACCCGCCTTGATATCGGCCGCGAGCGCACCCGAAAGCTGCCCCAGCTACAGCGCGAACGCATCTACGTCGCCCAGTTCGCCGCACTCGGCGTGACTACGACTACCCGACGATGCCGCTCGGCAGCCTCGTACAGCCCCAGCGGGCGGCAGCATGACCCGCGACGAACAGATAGCCGCACTCACTGCAGAAGCTCGGAGCGGGTATCCCCGGCGGGAGTGGGGCCGCCGGGTGACCCGTCTGCGGTCGTGGTCGGCTATCTCCCTGATCGGCGCACAGAAATCTATGTCGGCCAGAGTAGACATCGAGTGGTGGTGTGGTTATGGTTTCTCTCGTAGCCCAGAGAGACAGCAGGGCCTGGCAGAGACGAACTGCCGGGTAGATGTACGGAAGTTGCAGTTCGCAGGACGGTACGGCAGTGGAGTTCCGAAGCCAGAGCGATTGCACGACGGTGACGGGACTGACGGCCGGACCGGGCGGCCCGCAGTGATCAGGGGCCGCTACGAGCAGTGCCGCATGGAAACAAGTGCGGTACCAGCAGTGAAGTGACTGAGCAGCACCTCGGTGAAGGCGTCGGCTGCGGACGCGCGCACCGGGAAGTTCGGCAGTGGGGTTCTAAGCCAGAGCAGACGCAGGACGGGCGACGGGGCTGGCTGCCGTAGTGAAGAGCAGTACGCAGTAATAAGTAAGTAATTGATCCCAGAGGGAAGAACGGAGGAGCCGAGCGCCATCAGGATCGCCCGGGTGGAAACCATGAGCCCGGGTACCGCAGGACATCGATAGTGAGGTGGTCTCCGGTCAAGCAACCGCGATCCCCGTACTCCCCGTCCTCTCCCGGACGGTCGTGCGGACACAGAAGGCCGACGCCGGAACAGGGTCGGCAGATGGTGTAGCAGTTCCTTCGGGGCCTTGGTGCCATATGGCACCAAGGCCCCTCAACGCGTTCCAGAGAGGTGCAGATGACAGCAGACGACTCGTTCAGCCGGCTCGACGACGACGACTACCCCGCCTACACGATGGGCCGGGCCGCGGAAATGCTCGGGACTACCCAAGGCTTCCTCCGCGCCATCGGCGAAGCCCGCCTCATCACCCCGCTGCGCTCCGCGGGCGGACACCGGCGCTACTCCCGCTACCAGCTGCGAATCGCCGCCCGCGCCCGGGAGCTCGTCGACCAGGGAACCCCCATCGAGGCCGCCTGCCGCATCGTCATCCTCGAAGACCAGCTCGAAGAAGCCCAGCGCATCAACGCCGAATATCGCGACGCCGCCAAAGGGGCCGGCCCGCCCGTGGCTTGAGGCAGCGCCCCTGCCGGAATCCGCGGGTCACCGCACAGCGTGTCAGGGTGCCGCCGGAGCGTCCCTCGTGCCGGCAGGGTGCACCGGTGCGCTACGCGCCCGCCTTCCCGCGTACCGGCAGAGCGGCCGTACTCACCCTGACCGTGGCAGCCCTTCACCGCGGACTGCTTCGCCATCATCCTGGCCATCCACTGACCGCCGCTCCGACCTGTATCGAGACCGGCCACGGGCCGACGGGGCCGGATGCCGGGCGGGACGGCGCCACCGGATTATCTGTGCACTCCGAGCCTGAACAGCGGCTTTTCCTGAAACGCTGCGCTCCGTGCGGGGCAATATCTATAACCGCGAGATGAGGGTTTAACGCGCTGTGCAGGGAGTGTTTTTACGGCAACCATCGGAGTGAAGTAATTCACCGCACACGGGTCGCTACCTCATGCTACTGTCGATCCTAGTTGCAGTTGTGGTTCCCAAAACTTCAAGCTTATTCGTGGGCATTTTTGGCCGACGGAAGCTTCATTTATTTCCGGCTGTTCTCCGGGCGGGGCATCATCGCGGCGACCCGGTATCCGTGGATTACGGGTGCCGGTGTACTGCCCCAAAAGGAGATATGACATGGCGTCCGGCACTGTGAAGTGGTTCAACGCGGCCAAGGGCTTCGGCTTCATCGAACAGGACGATGGCGGCCCTGACGTTTTCGCCCACTTCTCGAACATCGCCGCCGAGGGCTTCCGTGAGCTGCTCGAAGGTCAGAAGGTCACCTTCGACATCGCGACGAGCCAGAAGGGCCCGACGGCCGAGAACATCGTTCCCGCTTGACGTGCACTTCGTAGCTGGGGCTCACCCCCTCGGGGGGTGAGCCCCAGCTACGAGCATTTCCCGCAGCGGTGATACCTGTGGAACAGCGCCGCCCGTAGCGCCATCCTCAGGGATACGCGCCTTCAGAGTCGTATCGGTCGGCATATGAAATTTCACGTCCATATGACGTCGCCTGTTTCGTCGCCCGCATCCCGCACCGGAATCACCGCAAGCCGCATTCTTTTTCCGTATCCCAGTCGGTTCGTTCTTGTGATTCCCCGCGCTGTTCTTCGGCTGCGGGAATTCCTTGATGCGTGCCGTATCAAGGAAGGTTCTCGATGAACCCCACACGTACGAACGTCCGTTCCTCCCGCCCCCGCCGGACCGAAGGCTCCGCTTTCGGGTCCACCGCCGGGTCGAGGCGGGGCGCCCGCTTCGGCTCGCCCGCCCCGACCCGTTCGGGCGGGACGGGCCGCTCGGGCAGCCACGGCCGACGGCCCGCAGCGGTCCGGGGAGAGTTCGCCCTGCCTGAGACGATCACGCCCGCGCTGCCCGCCGTCGAGGCGTTCGCCGACCTCGACATGCCCGCCCAACTGCTGGCCACACTCACCGCGCAAGGCGTGAGCGTCCCGTTCCCGATCCAGGGCGCCACCCTGCCCAACACCCTCGCGGGCCGCGACGCCCTGGGACGCGGGCGCACCGGCTCCGGCAAGACCCTCGCCTTCGGCCTGGCCCTGCTCGCCCGCACCGCCGGCCAGCGTGCCGAGCCCCGCCAGCCGTTGGCCCTGGTCCTCGTGCCGACGCGTGAGCTGGCACAACAGGTAACCGACGCGCTCACCCCCTACGCCCGCTCGGTGAGGCTGCGCCTGGCCACGGTCGTCGGAGGAATGTCGATCGGCAGGCAGGCCAACGCGCTGCGCGGTGGCGCCGAGGTCGTCGTGGCGACGCCGGGCCGGCTCAAGGACCTCATCGACCGCGGCGACTGCCGGCTCAACCAGGTCGCGATCACCGTGCTGGACGAGGCCGACCAGATGGCCGACATGGGCTTCATGCCCCAGGTCACCGCACTCCTCGATCAAGTACGCCCCGAGGGCCAGCGGATGCTGTTCTCCGCCACCCTCGACCGTAACGTCGACCGCCTGGTCCGCCGTTACCTCACCGACCCGGTTGTGCACTCCGTCGATCCGTCCGCGGGCGCGGTCACCACGATGGAGCACCACGTGCTGCACGTCCACGGCGCCGACAAGCACCGGACGACGACGGAGATCGCCGCCCGCGAAGGCAGGGTGATCATGTTCCTGGACACCAAGCACGCTGTCGACCGGCTGACACGAGACCTGCTGAACAGCGGGGTGCGGGCCGCCGCCCTGCACGGCGGGAAGTCACAGCCGCAGCGCACCCGGACCCTGGCCCAGTTCAAGACCGGGCACGTCACCGTGCTCGTGGCCACGAACGTCGCCGCGCGCGGCATCCACGTCGACGACCTCGACCTCGTCGTCAACATCGACCCGCCGACCGACCACAAGGACTACCTCCACCGCGGCGGCCGAACCGCGCGGGCCGGGGAATCCGGCAGCGTCGTCACCCTGGTCACCCCCAACCAGCGCCGGGACATGACGCGCCTGATGGCAGCGGCCGGCATCGTGCCCCAGACCACCCAGGTCCGCTCCGGCGAGGAAGCACTCAGCCGGATCACCGGAGCACAAGCCCCTTCCGGCATTCCCGTGACGATCACCGCTCCCGTCCCCGAGCGGCGTCAGCGCAGCACGTCCTCACGCGGCCGGCGCAGCCCCGCTTCGGCTGCCCGGCGTATGACAGCGCGCCAGACGTCCTTCGACGCGGCGGCTTGAAAACCTCGTGATCAGGAAACTGGCCCACCAATGCAGGAGGCACCTTTTGACGCTGGTTCAGATGCAGTCCCACCCGGCGGGTGCCACCCCCGTACACAGGACGGCGGCCGACGCCATGGACACCGGCGGACCGCGGGTCTGTGACGACATGACCGTCGAGGTCGCCCTAGCCGTCATGGTGAGCGCCCGCACCGGGCACCTGCTCGTCTGCGACAACGACGGCCTGTGCGCCGGACTTCTCACCCGGGCCCAGCTCACCGCGGCCCGTGAGAGCCTCACGTACACCGACCGGATCCAGCTGCGCGACATCCTCGGCGACCGAGGACCGTTGGCCCATCGCGTGACCACCATGGCCGAAGCCGAGCACGCGATGCGCTACAACCAGATCGAAGCCCTGCCGGTCGTCGACAAACCCGGCCGCGCTCCGGGCGTCCTCGCCGTTGTCCGCTGAACCGCCTCACCGCGGCTGAACCACCCCCTTCGTTCCTCTCCCTGTGAGGCATCATGCGCTGTGTCATCGCCCGCTTCCCGTTCGACCTCACCAAGAGCGGCGTCCTTGAATCGATGAAGGGCGTCAAGCCCGAGCAGGCTTCCGGCGAGTCCGTGATCATCGGTCGCCGTACCTACCCCGTCAAGCAGGTCGGGCAGGTCGTCACACGCCAGGACCGTCGCGACTTCAGCACAGGTGAAGTCCTGCGGGCCATGACGCGGCTCGGCTTCACCTGCCGCGGCCTTCCGGCCGCCGCGCCCACCCGCGTCCTCAACCCGTTCCAACAGGCTTCCGCGATGCTCGGCGCCCCTGCGGCCCTCTGACGGACAGGCAGGCACGCGCCGCCACCAGAACAACGAATGAGGGTCCCACCGGAACAAGCCGGTCGGACCCTCACCACGTACCGAGGCACTCTCGGCAAACGCTGGATCAGTCGTCGGAGTAGCTGAAGTCGCCGATGGTCCAGGCACTGATGTCCTCGATCGCCACGCGGTACATCCCGCCCGTCTCGGGGATCCCCACCGCACCCTGCAAAATCCGCGCCAAATGGAAATGCAGATGCGTAGGCTGCCCCTCCCCCGGCGCCGCAGCGGTGAACACCGCGGAGAAATCGTTCAGGCGGGCCGAGTCCGCCAAAACCTCCGACACTCGCTGCCTCCAAACGGCCTCCGGAGCCAACCGACCCGTGATGACAGCACCACCAGCGACCACGGTCAGAGACATCTGATTGCTGCGCCCCGACTCCACCAGAGCGGCGACATCAACAAGCAGCTCGTCAAGCTTCGACATGAGAGACGAGTGTAATCACCAGCCGTCCGACCAGCTCAAGGAGCGGTCCCCCACGACAGAAGCAAGGACCGACCTGAACAGACGATGACGCCACAGACCCTCCGGCGAACATCTGGAAAGCGTGGCAGCCCAGTCAAGTTCTACGTGGCCTGCTGCGTGAGCGATGCGTGAGCGGACGTGCTGATACAACGCAGGTCAGCTTGGACCGGACAACACATGACACGCCTCTGACCAGGCATTTCCCGGACTCGCGCAGAGGGGGACGGAAGTCCCGGCAGGACCCTGCCGGGACTTTTAATCCGTTGGTTGTCGGTTCGAGTCCCACACGGCCTACGAAGAAGGCCCAGTTCGGGAGCCATCCCGGCTGGGCCTTCACCCGTTTCTTTGGCCCTGAAGATCATTGGCTCGGCCAATGCTCGGCCGAAGTGCAAACGATCACGGCATGCAAGAGCCCCGGACACTCGGCTGATGGTGTCCGCGGCTCGGCAGTGCGGGCGGTCAGCCCTGAGCGCGGACGAGTAGCGTCCCGACAGTGCGTGGCCCAGGCGGGGCTGGCAGCACGCGGGCGGTCGCCGCGGGGAACCCGTGCTCCCGCAGGATCTCCACCCAGCGGTGAGGCTCGTAGTCCCAGCGCTTCACGACCAACGGATCCTGATCCTCGGAGCGGTTGATGTACGACGCCTGGCAGCCGTAGCAGCCCTCCACCGGCGGCCGGTGGGAGAACGCGAGCACACCGCCCGGACGCAGACGCCTGCGGATCGCGGGCAGCAGCACGTCCGGATCGGTGAACCAGACGGCGCCGAACACGGAGTACACCGCGTCGAAGTCCTCGCCGCTCTCCGCGAGGAACCGGGCCGCGTCGGTGCGGTGCAGCACCATGCCCGTGTCGGACCAGCGGGCTTCGGCGGCCTTCAGCTGGGCGAGGCTCACGTCGACACCGACCGCGCGGGCGCCGAGCGCGGCGACGTGGGCGAGGTTGCCGCCCTTGCCGCAGCCCAGGTCCAGTGCGCTGCCGCCGGGCCCGATACCGAGAACTTCGGCGCCCGGCCCGTGGTCGGGGTACTGGGTCCAGTTGAACCACGTCGTCTCGCCGCGTGCGTTCGTGGGCCGGCGCTCGGGCTTCTGCTGCGCGTAGGTGTCCCACGCCTTGATGTCTGCCACCTACTGCTCTCCGCTCATTGGGCCAGCCGCCCGGCAGTGAAGCCGGACGGCTGGAGTGTCGTACAGGGGCGGCGCTATGTCACTTCTTCTTGCCGCCGTTGGGGCTGTCGCTGCATCCGGCGTGGCACTGCGAGCAGTCGCCGTCCGTGGCCTCGGGCCACAGGGCCGGGTCGATGGTGTACCCGGCGGCGCCGATGCCGTCGAGGGTCCGCCGGCGAGCGGCCTTCGGTCCACCGGTCACGCTTTCGCCGTCGGGCGTGGGCACGTGGTGGATGAACCGGCCGGCAATGCGCTCGCAGAACGAGGCGTAGTCGACGGTGTGGAGGATCCAGGTGTGCCAGCCGACGTCAACGGCCTTGCTCGGGGAGAGTTCCGCGCCGGGGAGCTGGGCTCCGGCGGCGAGGAACGCGGCGGTCTGGCCGATGATCCCGGCGCGCGGCCGTTACGTCGGTCTCGGGGTGGTCCTTGGCGATGCGGGCGGCGAGCCGTTCCATCACCTCGGGGTCGACGAGCGTTGCCGGGTCGGTGGTGCCCACGGGACGCTCTAACGCGATGGTCATGTGCTTCCTCCTGTTGCGGACTGCGCCTTCGGCTGAGGGCGCTGCCCCGTCCGCACCGGGTGAAAGGTGCACCGGTGCGGACGGGGGCCTTGGGGCTCCGACCGGATACGCCAGGGGGCAGGTACCGGTCGGAGTGGTGTTGCCCCTCGCCTGCTGGAGCTCCCCAGCGGCAGCAGGCGAGCGAGTCAGTGGGGACGCGCGTCGTTGTTGACGGGCTCCAGGGCGTGCCGCTCGGGGCGGCTCGGGTAGTCGTAGGCGAGGTCATCGGGCGTGATGGGGTCCCCGTGGAACAGGAGTGTGATGCCGTGCTCCGGGCAGTACGCGCCCGCGTCGTCCTCGATGGGGAAGGCATGGTCCCCGCGCCGGCACATCACGACGGGTCTCCCCACGTGAGGGCGGCGACGGCGGCGAGGCTCTGGCGCTGCTCGGCCAGCTCCTCGGGCGTGAGGACCAGGGGGCGCAGTGTCTCGCTCGGCCATCGGCCGCTTCGGGTGTAGCAGTTGGGGTCGCGGGGTCCGGCGGGATGCCGGGCAGGCCGCTCACCGGGTGGCCGCCGTCCGCGCGGCGATGCTCGCCGACTGGGTTTCGCGCAGCCGGGCCTTGAGCGCCCCGACGTTGTAGCAGTCGACGCCCCTGCGGCGGCAGGCGTAGCAGACCTTCACGTGGTCCGGCCTCCGGACCGGCCTTGGCGCCGCTACTCGGCCTGTTCGCCAAGGTCGTCACCGAAACCGAGGTCACTGGGTCAGGCACCCTGTCCCTCGGCTTTGATGACGGCACTCGCCTCAGCGTCGCGCCAGACCCCGACTACGAGTCGTGGAACCTCGCCGGCTCGGGAATCGATCCCGTCCTGGTAGGCCCAGGTGGCGAAACCGACTGGGAACACTGATCACCGCCGCAACCGACACCGTTGCCGAACTCAACCTGTGTTGCGACGACCGCTGAGCCGGCTACTTGCCGATGGTGACCTTGTCGTTGTCGAGAAGCGCGGTATGCGTCGCCGAGGTGGCGATCAGCAGGATCAGCAGCAGGCCGACGAACGGATTGTCGCCCTCGGGTGCAGCGAGCATTGCGATGCTCAGGAACGCGACCTCCGTGACCGCGTACGCGACGGCCACCCACGTCTTGACCACACCCTTCGCGGCAGCGACAACGAACGGGATCGCGGCGCCAAAACTGATGGTGATGATCGGCACGAGTGTCCAGATGACCTTGGCCGGTGTCGACGCGTACATGCGCGGGCGGGCGTTGGGCATCGGGGCGTTGACGTACGGGCTCGCCCCTGCGGGCTGATACGGATTGCTCATGGTTCCCCCAACGGTTACGGCGGTGGCGACGATTACGGGCAGGATTCCTCGATCTTCACCGTGCTGAAGTCGACGATGGTGTCCGTCGGATGCGGCCCAGCCGCCGGAGCCTGTGCGCACACCTGCCAGTTCCGGTCCAGGAGCTGCATACGGGAGGCTCCGGTCGCGTCGCTCGACGTGAGGCCGTAGAACCCGGCGGCCTGTGCGGCGTCCTGGGCGGCCTGGAGGGTTTCGCCGGTGAGATCGGGGAGTTCCGCGGTCTCGGCGGCGACCGCTTCGTCGGCGGTGTCCTCGGCCGGGTCGGGCTCGGCCTGGGGTGTGCTGGGCGCGGTCTTCGCGGGCTTGTCGGGCACCGTTTCCGTGCTGTCGGAGCACGCGCCGAGCGTGAGGAGTAAGCCGGCTGCTGCGGCGGTGATGACGGTGCGGATGTGGCTCATGTGATGTCCCCTCAAATGGATCTTATGGCGGATTCATGGGGGATCGGTAAATCTATCGGCACATGCGGGGTCCACGGAGGGTTTCGGCGGAAGTGGTTCTGTTGCCGCGGCCCGGGCGGCAGAGTGCTCGGCGCGGCCTGTCTGTTGCTGACGGACATGAACCGCAGAAGCGCGGTGATCCGGCGGGAACCCCCGCTCACCGACAGCGGTCGCCGAAGGCCGTCGTTGTGGAGCCGGGCCTCCGGGCTCCGGCCCGGTTCAGGTTTCCGGGGGGACCTGGCGCGAGTTCGTGTTCTGGCGGGTGACCGCGGTGCGGAGTTGGGCGCAGAGGCGTTCGATCTCCTCGTGGGTGCGGTTCCGTTCGGTGACGACCGCCGTGAGGACCAGGGCGGTGAGGGAGACCGTGCCGTTGAACGCCTGGAGGGTGACCATGTTCGTGAGGAGCGTGTGGTCCTGGAAGGGGCCGGTCGTCCGGCCGGAGGCGAGGATCGCGAGCGTGGAGATGGCCAGGGCGCACGGTGCGGCGCCCGCGCGTTCGAAGCGGAACGAGGCCCAGATCAGGAAAGGGAAGACGAGGAAGAGCAGGGACGAGCTGGCGGAGTTGGTCGCCAGGAAGGTCGCGGCCAGGGTGCACGCCGTCAGCGCCGCCGCCTCGGCCCAGACGAGGGGGCCGACGCCGGGTGGCCACCGCGCCCATCGCACCACGAGCAGGAACGGGGTCACGACCAGCACGCCCATGGCGTCGCCGTCCACCACACGGACCAGGTCGACCAGAAGTCGCTGCCCGGCAGGGCCCCGGACAGGAAGAGTGTGCCGCTGCCGATGGTCGCGCTGATCAGCATGGGGCCCAGGGCGCCGAGGAAGACGAGGGCCAGCGCGTCCTGAAGGCGGTCGAGGTCGTTGTGGAAGCGGACCCGGTTGAGCAGCAGGTAGGAGCAGACCGGGGCGAGGGTGTTGCCGACGACGATCGCCAGTACGGACCAGGCCGTGGGGCCGATGGTGACGTTGACCGTGAGGGCGCCGAGGGCGATGCCCGGCCAGACCCGCGTACCGAACAGGAGCAGGGCGGCGACCGAGATGCCGGTCGGCGGCCACAGGGGCGTGACCTGGCCGCGTACCAGCTGCTGGAGGAGCCCCAGCCGCGCGGTCGCGTAGTAGAGCGCGACGACCGCCAGGATCGTCAGGGCAGTGGGTCTGTGCCGCCTGAGCCGAGAGCTGTCCACCGCCTCAGCATCAGCCACCCCGGGCGGTACGGGCCGGACGGACGCGCCGACACCACCGCACCGCCGGCGGTCTACCGGGAGCCCGGCCGACTGTCGTGGCGGACGACGAGAACGGCGGCGTCGTCGTCGTGTCCCGTGCGGTCCGCGACCCGGATCACCCGCGACGCCAGGACGTCGGGGGTGACACCGCGTCCGGCCGCGGCCAGCCCGGCCACCTCGGCCAGGCCCTCCTCGATCGGGTAGGACGGTCCCTCCACCACACCGTCGGTCACCAGGACGAGGTAACCGGGCTCCGTCAGACGCCGGTGGACCACCGGGTACTTCTGGCCGGGCAGCACCCCCAGCGGCACCCCGCCGGTGTCCAGGGACACCCCCGAGTCGCCCGCGTCGGTGCCCCACACCATCGGGACGTGGCCTGCCCGGGCGATACCGAGATCACCGGTCCGCGGTGTGAAGCTCAGCAGGCAACAGGTGGTGAACAGGTCGGTACCGAGCGAGATCAGCAGGTCGTTGGCGCAGGTCAGCACGTGCCCGGGGTCGTGCGTGACGCTGGCGAGGGCCCGAAGGCTGGCACGGGCCTCCCCCATGAACGCGGCGGCCTCCACTCCATGGCCCTGCACGTCCCCGATGGCCATCCCCGCCACCCCGTCGAGCATCGGGAAGGCGTCGTAGAAGTCACCGCCGACGGCCAGACCGTCCTGCGAGGGCGAGTACCGGGCCGCGAGCCGGACGCCCGGGAAATCGGGCAGTTCGGAAGGGAGCATGTGCCGCTGCAGCGCCATGCCGAGCTCCGCCCGCGCCTGCTGGAGCTTGATGTTCTCCATCGCCTGATCGACGAGGTGCCCCAGGGTGAGGAGGAGCTCCTGGGTGGTGTCCGGCGCTTTGCGGTGTCGGTTCATGGCGCCCCTGGCGTTCCGCATTCCGATCGCCCTTGCTTAAACACTAGCCCGGTCGCCGCCGCCCGGCGCTTACAGCCGGTGCTCAGCCCGCCGTACGCGGGTGGAAGCCGTACGTAAGGGGCGACGGCGCCGAAGGGCCCGCGGGCCCAACCCCGGGGCCCAACCGTGGGGAGCGCGCTTCGGCGCGGCCGGGTGCCGGCGACGGGAGACCGGGTCCCCGGCGGGCCGTCCGGGACGTCATCGCGTACGTACGGGGAACATCAGGCGGCCTTCGGGGAGGCGCCGGCCGACCGGCGGATGAACGTATGCCGGTTCGGCCGTCCCGGCGCCCCCACTGGGTCCGTGGACCCTGCCTTGTGGGCCCTGACCTGTCCTTACGCTGCTCGCGCTCGGGGGTGGGAGACGACCGCGTGAGGTGGGAGAACAGGTGAAGAGGGCCCGCAGGTTCCAGTGGTGGCAGGGGTATCCGCGGCTACGGAGACGGAGAGATCCGCTCCACCGTCACCGTGACCGTGACCGGGGGCAGAGCGGCGCGGAGTACGCCGCGGTGTTCGGGGTCGTGTCCATGATCGTGCTGGCCGTCGTCGGTCTGAGCCTGCCCGAGGAGGAGGCGACGGGGCTCAAGAGCGCGGTGTGCCGCGTACTGCACCCGCTGAGCGGGGACGAGGCGTGCGC
>NZ_JAAPBF010000023.1 GCF_022695985.1 Streptomyces sp. NP-1717
CCCGTCCGTGGCCTTCGCGGACCAGAAGGAGGACGACGCGCGGGCGGTCTACTGTCTCGACCCCGGCCGGGGGCCCGACATCGTGCGCGCGGCGGTGCAGTTGGACGTGGCGAAGCCCGTCACCGGGGACCCGGCCCGTCTCCTCGCGGGCCCGAACCGTACGCGGGAACTGACCGTCGAGCAGTGGTACGACGGCCATCCGAAGGACTTCGGGCGGGTCTGCGAGGCCGTGATGGCCGCGAGGCCCGACGCGCCTGCTCCGGCGAAGGACGAAGGCGGCGGCGGTGTCCGCGATTCGGTGCTGCTGGCCGCGGTGGGCGTGGTGTTCACGCTGTTCGTCCAGTTCGTCGAGCGCGGCACCTCGCGCCGCAGGGAGCGGATCACGGCACTGACCGGTGCGACCGGCACGTTCTCCTACGAGGCGGAGCTGTATCTCACCGCCTGGCGGGAGAACACCCTCAGCCCGCACGGTGAAGTGGCCGCCGCACGCGCCGCGTTGGCGGCCGCGCTGCGCGGGCTCGCTCTGACGGGCGCGCGGGGGAGCGCGGCCGACGACCTGGGACGGGCTCTCCCGCTGCCGGACCCGATCGAAGCCGTGGACTCCACGGCGGCGGGCGGTGCGCGGCCGTGGCGTGCGGACGAGCGGGATGCCGAGATCCGGCGCGTGAGGGCGGAGTTGAGCACGACGGTGGCCGGAGCACGCGAACTGACCTCGTGGGCCGTGGTCTGGCACGTCCGCCGGTACCTGCGCCGCGTCCGCTCCTCGTCGTCCCGGACGTCGCCGCGTACGTCGCCCCTGACGCCGGAAAACCAGCCGCGTGGCGGCCCGACCACGGGGGCCTGACCCGACCATGACGACCAGTTCGCTGCCCTGCAATCTGTTCGGTACCCCCACCGGGAGGCCCGGACCGTGGCAGAGGTACGCGCCGATCGCACCCTGGATGTTCGAGGGGCATTCCGACCTGTGGGCGCCGGTGGACCACGTGCCGCAGTTGCTGGAGAAATTCCGGGTGCACGGGCCGAGCCCCTGGGATCTCATGGACATCGAATTCAGCCCCGGCCATCTGGTCATCGTCAGTGGTGCCCCGAAAACGGGCAAGACAAGTCTGATCCATCACTGTGTGCACGATCTGGCCGTCCGTCTTCAGGAATGCGTGACTACTCGCCACGGGCCGGTGGGCGAGGATCCGATGGTCGTCGAAAAATGGAGCGAAAGAAAACGACCCGCCAGCTCCTTCGTCGTGGGCCTCGAAGGGTACCGGAACCAAAAGGGCCCCTCCTTCGGGCGGGCCCGCATCGACGGCAACGGTGAGTTGTTCGAACCCATCGACGCGCAGATCCTGGAGCGCGTCCTCGAAACCCTGAGGGGTCTTCCGGAGTGGGACCGGGCGGAGCGTGAGTCAGTACTTACCGTGGATCCGTCCAAGCCCTACAGTGGATATCACCGGCTCAGAAGAATCCTGATAAACGTCAACCGCTGCGCGTTGATCGTCGTGCCGCATGTTCCCTGGGCACACACCGAATTGTCCATAAGATTCATAAATGAGTGCCGCGAGATCGCGACGCGCGGTCTCGTGGTGTTTCTGGAGGTGTCGCAGATCGATTTCGCCCCGCTGCTGCACGCCGCGTTGGGCGAGAGGCCGGAGGCGGTGACCCATCTGGAGATGGGCGCGCTGGTCAAAGAGGACTGGACCACCTACATCCGGCACCGGCTGGCCGTGGACGGCATACCGGCTCCGGTGGTGTCCCTCACGGACGACGTCATCGACACGGTGCCGTCAATACCGATCAATACCATCGGGGACATGCAGGCACATCTCTACGAGATCGCCCAAATGGCTCGAAGGGAATACAGCGACCTGATCGACGCGGAAGTCGTACGCCGATACTTCGACGAGTTGAAGCGGCCCGATGTCCAACGCCAGTACTGAACGTCTCACCAGGGAGGAGCACCGCAGTGAGTCAGATCGACAGCAATCCCGGCAGAATCAATCCATTTCGGGGCAGCACCAGCGTCCAGCTGGAAGGCTTCGACGACACCACCACCGTCGGTAACGACTCCCCGAGGGCGCGGATTCACATCCCGGGTGGACCCTGGCCGGATTTGCGGGAACATCTCGGCGATTATTTCGAGTCGGCGGAGAACGGTCGTGTGCGAGGCCGCGTCATGGCCCTGGTCGGCGGCTACGGATTGGGTAAGAGTCATATCGCCGAGAAACTCATCAGCACGGTCCGCGAGAGGGGCAGTTCTCAGCCGATCTGGGTGATCGGGCAGCCTTTCACGGACATGGGGTCGGTCTACCGCAACCGGATCATGCACCCGCGGGACGACTTCAACGCCCGCGCCGAACTCGAACGCGCGGTGACCGACTACCACTCCGACGTCGTGGCGGACTTACTGGACCGGGACGAGTCGGGTCTCCTCCAGGGAGACCAGGAGCGCGACTACGTACGGGGTCTGCGCGAACGCCGGATCGACCCGCAGAAGATCGCCCAGACGTACGACCTGGACCAGGAGCTGATCCAGCGGCGGCTGCGGGAACACCTCAAGGGAGTGACCGACCACCGCGCCTTCGCCACCGCGCTGGCCCTGCTGCTGCGCCGGCCCTTCAACAGCGACGTCTGGGACTGGCTCTCCGGGGAGCGGCCCGCGCAGTCGCTGCGCGACCGGGGGATCACCGGCGCGATCGACGGCATCCAGATGACGTTCGACGCCCTCGCCGTCTTCAGCTTCGTCTACGGGCAGGTCAAGAAACCGTACGTACTCGTCCTGGACGACTTCGAGAAGGTGTACAGCTGGCGGCGCAAAGAGCGCATGCTCTTCATCAACGCCTTCGAGATGCTGGTCAACTGCTATGTCAACGAAGGCGGTCTGCTCGTCTTCTGCATCCAGCCGGACTCCTGGGGCAAGCTCCCGCCGTCGCTCCACGAGCGGGTGTCTCCCTTCTGGCTGAACAACTGGAACGCGCGGCGGACCGAGGAGCTCATCAGCGCCTATGTGAGCGGCCCGGCGCCGCGCGCGGACGCGCCGGCCCCGGAGACACCCTTCGCGCCCTTCACCCGCCCCGCCGTGGGCGAGGTGGCCGTCATCTCCGACGGCGTCCCCCGCAGAGCGCTGCGCATCTGTGAGAGCGCCTGGAACACGGCGCTCGGGCCACGCGGCGAGCCGGCGCCCATCGACAGGCGGACCGTCCACCGCGCGGTGCGCGCCGACTACGAGACGCGCTCCACGGAGGAGGTCTACAGCCTCCTCGACAAGGCGCTCACCGAGGAGCAGTGGGGCCGCGCGGCCGGGCCGGAGGGCCTGAACGAGTCCGTCGTCGGCAGCCACGGTCACGCCCCCTACTGGGTACGGGTCGCCGACACCTCGTGGATCGCCATCGTGCCGGTGGGCTCCGTCCTCGGCGACGACGACGTCGAGGCCATCCGGCGCGTCACCGACACCGTGCGCGACGTCTTCCGGTCCACCCACTGCGAGGTGCTCATCGTCGTGAACGGACAGGTGTCACGCACCATGCGCGACCGCGTCACGGCCGTGACGGACACCGTCCCCCTGGCCGTGGGGGAGCGGCGGTTCGCCCGTGACCTCACCCTCGGCGTCGCCAAGCTCGCCGACCGGCTCCGTACCAGCAGCCGTGACGCCCAGCTCGAACGGGTACGCGACCGGCTCGACACCATCACCGCCCAGCAGTCCGACATCATGCGGCGGCTCGACAGCGTCGAGGTCGGCATCGCCCGGCACCAGCACGCGAGCGCGGTCCGCACGGACCGGACCCCCGAACTCCCGCTGCCCGACACCGTCCAGCCCTACTTCACCGCCGCGTTCGCCGGAGTGGACCGGCTGCTCGACGGCAGCGGCGAACCGCCCCCCGACCTCGGAGTCGACGGCACCGGCATGGCCGCCCCCGGCGGCCGCCCGCACCGTATGGACTTCAGCGCCCGGCGGATGGAACTCCTCGGCACCGCCGCCCATGCGCGCAACCTCGTCAGGGCGTTCCAGCGGTCCCTCGCCGACTGGTGGCGAACCGTCGGCGGCGCCGAGGGCGGGCCCATCGACCGCGAACAGCAGCAGAGCCTCTTCGTGATCTGCCGCAGCTTCGAGATCTCCATCGAGGTGCTGCCCCCGCTGAGTACCACGGGGTCGCCCGGTGAAGGGCCCGGCGGCCCGTTCCGTACGGGCTCGTGGGAGGAGCCGGCCGTGCCGTACGACAGCGACCCGGGGGCACTGCTCTCCGCGCTGGCGGGCGACGTGCTGCGCTCGACGCGCGCCGCCGTCAGGAGCCGGCTGCCGCGATCCCCCTGATCAGCGCGCGCAGCCGGGTCTCGGCGTTGGTCACCTCGAACTGGTCGATCGTGACGCCGAGGACGAAGTCCCCCTCGCCCCCGTCCAGCCAGTGGATGTACACGGCGCCCTCCTGCACGTCCAGAACCAGCCGGGTGAGCCCCGACAGGCCGATCGACTGCAACGGCTCGGCCAGACTCGCCACGGTCGGACGCAGCCGGAACGCGATGTCGTGGTACATCGCGCGTTTGGCCGCGGCCACGACTCCCACCAGATGGGGACTGACCAGCCGGTCACCGAGAGCGTCGCCCGCGCACACCAGCGCCCAGTCGCGGTAGTACGCGGCGTACTGGAGGTCGTGCCGGTTGACCAGCGACCGCCAGTCGCGCCGCAGTACGGACATCAGAGCCTGGTCCGCCGTCCGGTCGGCCTCGAAGTTGATGTCCTGGGGGCCGTCGAGGGCCCGCAGCGGACGGTTCTTGTCGCCGCCCATGTGTTCGTCCGGCTGATGCAGTACCTCCTCCCGGATGTCCGCGACCGTCTCGTTCATCGCCCAGTCCAGCGCGTCCACCCCGTCGTCCGCCAGGGTGACGGACACCAGGTGCTGGCCGCGCTTGAGCCGCCCGTAGTGCATCGCCCCGCCGGGGGTGACGGCCAGTACCCGCATCAGATAGCCCGTGTCCAGCCGGTCCAGTGTCGTGCTGAAGTCCGCAACGCAGCGCAGCAGTTGGCGACCGGGCCGGCCCTCGGTCTCGACCTCCTCGTCCCACGGCAGACCACCGGCCGCCGGGAACGGGGCCACGCCTGCGGGCCGGACCGCGAAATCCACGATGTTGTTGCTGAAGTGCGCGATCCCCCGGAACAAGGGCGTCTTCCGGGCCGAGGCCAGACACCGCCGGGCGAACTCGCCGTAGGCGTCGTCGGTCCAGTGGTCCGCCTTCAGCAACTCGGTACGGGTCCGCGCCGATTCCTCGAGGCCGGCCTGTTCCGTCATGTCCACTCCGTTCCCCTCCCCGGGCCGCCGCCCGCCGATGTCACACGCCGGGCAGTTCCATGTCGATGTCCCCGCGCCGCCGCGCCATCTCCGGGGTGTGCGGCCCGCCCCGCAGCTTCGCCTCGGTGATGGCCAGGTTGTCCGCCGCGACGGCCCGGAACGGGTGCCGCGCCATCTCCAGCCTGTCGTAGCCGTCACGGGCGAACTTCTCCAGCTCCGCCGCCTCGTCCAGCCTGCCGGTCTCGAAGAGCGCGCCGGCGACCCCGACGGCCGCCGCCATGACCCAGGGATGAGCGGGGCCCATCCGCTCCCTGAGCGCCGACTGCGCGGCCGTACCGGTCTCCAGCGCGGCCGCGTGCAGCCCCGCGTACCGCAGATGAACCCCGAGCCGTACCCGGCAGAGCTGCGCGAACGGATGGGCGGCGCCCAAGGTGCTCTCGATACGGGTCAGACAGCGCTCCGTCTCGGCGACCGCCTCGTCGAACTCACCCAGCACACAGAGATCCACCGCCAGACTGAACCGGCAGCGCAGCGTGGCCAGATGCAGCTCCCCGAGCCTTTCGAGCGCCAGCTCCAGCACCCGCAGGTCTCGCTCCCTGGCCTCGTCGGGGCGGCCGAGCCGGCGCTCGCTCACCGCGAGCCCGTTCTCGGCGTCGACCCGCATCGGCGCCCCGAGCGGGTTCGCGTCGGACGAAGAGCGGCGCAGCATCAGCCTCTTCAGGAGGTCGAACGACTCCGCGTTCTGCCCGAGATTGCGGTGCATGGCGGCCAGGAACGGCACCAGCTCCACCACGCGGGCACTGTCCGGGCCGCTGATCGCCCGTCGCTGGTTGTGCAGGTTCTGCAGCAGCCGCAGCGCCTTGTGGTAGTCGCCGTTCAACGCGAGGGAGAGCGCGAGGGTGTGTTCCACCAGGGCGGTCGCCTCGTGCCGGGGCCCCAGCAGTTCCTGCATGCCCTGCGCGGCGCTGTCGTCCTCGGCCAGCCCGTCCGAGAAGTTGCCCACGGCCCTGAGACCCGCCGAGTAGAGCCTGTTGGTCTGGAGCGCGCGCGGGTGGCTCGGACCGAGGAGCGCGCGGTAGCCGTGGAGCGACGTGCGCGCCAGCCGCCCCGCGTCGCCGTACTGGCCGAGCCGCCGGTGCGCCTGGGACTTCAGCGCGAGCAGCCGCAGATACTCCGGGGTCCGGCCGCCCTGCCACGAGTTGACCGCGAACTCCGCGACCCGCAGGGCCTCTTCCAGCGACACCTTGTCACCCGACCGCACCAGGTCGTGCAGATGGCCCAGCAGCCGGCCGCGCACATGGGGGCGGGCGTCGTCCCACAGTCTCAGCGCCTCGATCTGGCGTGCCCGGCGGTCCATGTACTCCTTGGCCCGCGGACCCTCCCGGCGTCCGGCGACATCGGCGCCGGGCTCGTACCGGCCGACGACCTCGCGCAGCTCCGCCTCACGCCCGGCCCGGCGCGACCCCATGCGCCGTACGATCAGCTCCCGCACGACCCCGTGCATCCGCACCGGTTCGTCGGGGCGGGCGAAGTCGAACTCGACCAGTCCGTAGCGGTTCAGCGCCCACAGCGCGACGTCGATCATCAGCGGCTCGTCGAGATGGGCGCCGTCGCCCGGCTCCGGAGCCGGACCGGACATCGGCGCGTCTCCCGGTGACGGAGGTTCACGGCGCCGGCGGACCACGGCCGCCTGCGTCTGGGGCGACCGCAGCAGCGGCAGGTCCACCCCCGCGCCGGCCAGCAGGGCGCACACCTCGGCCAGCCAGACCAGCGGGTCGCTGCCGCCCGCGACCCGCGCCCACACATGGGCCGCCGCGGTCTCCTCCAGCGAGGCGAACGCGACCTCCAGCAGGACCCGCGGCAGCGGTACGTTCGGCATGTCACGCAGCAGCCGTCGCTGATGCCTGTGGAACAGCTCGGTGAACCGGTCCACCGCGCGCCGGATCGCCTCCGTACGCATGAGGTTGTCCGAGTCGACGCCGCGCGCCGTCTCCACGCCCAGCCACGCGGCGGCCAGATACACGCTCAGCGGCAGCAGGCCGACCGTCTGGCCGATCCGGCGGGCGCCGGCAGCGGGCAGGTTGGGGACCATCACCGCGAGCAGCAATTCGCTCTCCTCGGCGGTGAACGGCTCGACCACCACCGCGCCGGAGTCGGCGGCGCTGTCGGTGCCCCGGACGGTCGCCAGCACGTGGCAGTGCTCCGACGGCCGCGGCAACAGCCCCCCGATCTTCTCCAGTTCAGCGGCGGTCGCGATGTCGTCGCAGACCAGCAGCCACCGTTCGTCACGGCTCGCGGCCGACCGCCGTAACTCCCGCACCGTCTCGACGACATCACCGGCCCCGTCGAGGCCGAAGGCGCGCACCAGGCCCGTGAGGCCCCGGTCCAGCTCCTTCGGTGTGACGGCCCGCAGCCACCACACCACGTCGTAACCGCCGCTGAAGCGGTGGCAGAACTCCAGGGCGATCTCGCTCTTCCCGACCCCCGGACGCCCCGTCACCCGGCAGATGCCGCCCGTGCGGCCGGCCGTCGTGAGCGCCGTACGCAGCCGGTCGAGGGTCTCGTCACGCCCGACGAAGCCCGCGTTGCGCGGCGCGATGTTCTGCCTTCTCGGCCGGTTGGGGAAGTTGAGCCTGCGCGGTCCGGGGACCGGTGGGGCGGCGGTCATGTTGAGACCGCGCATCAGCGTCTCGACCGCCCCCGGCTCGGGCAGATGGCGCAGATCGATCTGCTGGTGGTGGGAGAGCCTGCGGGGCGGCGCCTCCTCCTCCACCAGCACCAGACGCACGTTGGGGTGCGAGAGGTCCGCGAGGAGGTCGCCGCGCTCGGGACGCAGGCCCGTCGGGGAGAGCAGCAGCACCATGGCGCCGGGAGACGGACGCTGCCCGTTGTAGGCCGCGAATCTGACCCGGGTCACCGCGGCACCCGCCGCCGCGAGCTGCGCCTCGATCCACTCGGCCCAGGCGAGATGGTGTGCCGCGTGGACCACGAGGGCCTGCTGGGAGCCCCCGGTCCGGCCGGCGGCGAGCGCGTCCGCGAGCTGGGTGAAACTCGGCGCCAGGGGCCGGTCGGCGGGGATTTCCCCCTGACCCGACGTGAGCGCCAGGGAGCGCTGGTAGGTCGCGTCGTACGGAATCTCCACGTACCCGGTCCGGCCCGCGCCCCACAGCGGCTGGAAGCTCTCCCTCACCCGGTCGCGCGCCAGGCGCAGTTGGTCCTCCATCCGGGGGTCCGCCTGGAGGCCCACCCCGACGACGTCGATCCGGCGGGCGTCGGCGTCGGGGACACCGGCGGCGAGCGCCGCCGCGGCCTGGATCGACCACGAGTTGAGCGAGAAGCAGGTGACCAGGGTGTGCGGGAGATGGGCCCACCGGGTGAGTTCGTCCTCGGTCCGGAAGACCGGCGCGTCGATGAGGACCTGGTCGTACTCGCCGAAGGGGAACGCGTCGCGGCCCGGCAGCGCCTTGAGACCGTCGAGTTCGTCGAGGGTGACCAGACTCAGGACGGGGCTGTCGGCCCCGGGCGCGATCCGCCACCGGCGCTCGGGAGGCAGGGCACGCGGCGTCTCCGCGTCCACCGACGGGACGGATACGGAACCGGACGCGGCGCCCGCGTCGTCGGGCTCCGCGCCGGGCGGAAGCAGCCGGCGCAGCATGTCGGCGGCCCGTACTCCCGCCCGCCGGGCGTCGAGCACGAGCACCCGCCGTCCGGAGGCGGCGAGCGTCACGGCGACACTGAGCAGGGTCGACGTCTGCCCGATATTCTCCGCCGTGGAACAGAACATGGCCACCCGCGGTCCGCGGATGTCGACATCGGCCTCGAACATCGTCGCTCCACTTCTGGCCGCGGAATCCCTCGCGCGAGCGCGCTCAGTATATGAGTTGAGAAAAGGAACGTGGCGGAATCGGGGCGCCCCGGTCCGCGGTTTTGTCGTCGGGCGTGTCCGTGTTGAGCAGGAAATCAGGACGATCGGCGGACTCCCGCACCCTGCGCAGGGCGTAGGCGAGTACGTCGCCGGGCAAATGCTCGATTTCCTCGAAAGACAGCTCCGACAGATCCACCATCAGAGATTCCAGGTCGTCGTGCGGATCGCCGTGCGCATCGCCGTGGTCGGTCATTGTGGATCACCCTCACCGTCCGACGGAATTCATGGGAATGCGTCACCGAGACGAAGAAGTGCCGGATCGGCATGGTAACGGACCGTCAGAACCGCTACCAGGGCGTTGCGGGAAATGATCGAGGCACGTTCGCATCTCCCCTTCACGCCCCCAGGCCAATTCGCGCCCTTGACTGCCGAACCGCAGGGCAAGAATCCTTGGCGTGCGGGGGCCGGATGATCGTCACGGGGAGACGCACAGTGCTGCACGAAGGCGGCGTGACCCTTTCCCCATACCGCGTGGGGGGAGCACTGTTCGACCGGATCGCCGCAGGCGGCGGCGGTGCCGAGGCGGTCGCGGTATTCGCCGGTTCCGAACACAGCAGACGGCTCGTACTCCTGCGCGCCGTGGTGGCCCGGGCCGAGGAGTGGGGCGGGGCACCGGGCGCCGACGCGCGCCGGGCGTGGTCGGTGCTGAGCGCCGCCCGGCACCTCTCACCCGGCGTGGTGCGCGAACTCCTCTGCTATCCCTCGACGGGCCTGGGCCTGCTGCACTGTCTGCGCGCGCTCGACGGACCGTACGACGGCGGGTCGCCGGCCCCGCTCACCCCGCTCACCCCGCTGACCGCGCTGTCCGCCGCGGCGGCGGTACGGACCGGGCTGACCGGGACGGTGGCACTGCCCGTCCACGGCGAGGGGGTGCTGCTGCCCTCCATCGGACTCGCCCGGTTTCCCGGCGCCCCGGACGGTGGGACGGCCCTCGTGCACTGCGGCCCGGGCGCCGCGGTCGAGACGGACGGGCGGCGCGTGAACGTCCCGGCACGGCACTGGGAGGACGGCGACGGCTGGCTCGCGGTGCGCCGGGCGGCGGTCATGGGCCGCGGGGAACCGCTGCTGCTGGACGACCTCGACCCGTACGCCTTCCCCTCGGCGCAGCGCGCCCCCCGGCTGACGGGCCGTCAGTACGCGCACTGGCGGACGACGATCGGCCAGGGGCTTCGGCTGCTGGGCTCCGAGCACCCGGAGACGGCCGCCGAGGTCGGGGGCGGACTGCGCACGCTGATCCCCCTCCGGTCGCCCGGCCCGGCCGGGGCGAGTTGCAGCTCGGCGGAGGCGTTCGGCTGCCTGGCGCTCTCGTCGCCGTCGTCCGCCGCGTCGGTGGCGCTGACGTTCACCCATGAGACACAGCACAACAAACTGAGCGCGCTCCTCCATCTCTTCGACTTCTTCGCGGTGGACGACCAGGCTCCGCGCTACTACGCGCCCTGGCGCGGTGACCCCCGGCCCCTCTTCGGGCTCCTCCAGGGCACGTACGCCTTCCTCGGCGTCGCCCAGTACTGGAACCGGTGCCTGCGTACGGCGGGCCGGCCCGGCGAAGCGCACCTGGCGGAGTTGGAGTTGGCGCGCTGGCGCGAGGCGGTCCGCACCGGCGTGGACCAGTTGACGGACAGTCACGCCTTCACCGCGACGGGACGCCGTTTCGTGGCGGGCATGCGGGCCGCGCTCGGTCAAGTGAGCCTGCGCGGGCTCCCGTCGGCGGTCGTGGAGCGGGCCGGCGACCTGGCCGCTGAGCATCGCCGCCGCTGGGTCGAGGTGAACGGGGCCGTGCCCGGCACACCCGAGCGGGCCGGCTGAGCGGTCGAGGGGACCTTGGCCGCCGCGCGGCGTCACGCCGGCCCTCGCCCGTGTCAGGGACGGTGGACGCGGAGCCCGGTCACCTCGTAGGACATCTCCGTGGCCGCCGGTTCCGGGGGCGGGTGGTAGCGGCCCGCGCAGACCGAGAGATTGACGATGAGATGGGCCCGCCAGTCGCTGCCCACGCCGGTGCGGTCCTCGAAGGCGCGGGCGCCGTTGATGTGCCAGACGACCGAGCGGGCACCGAGGTGGACCTCGAAGTCCACCCGGGCGCCGGGGCGGATGGCCGGGTCGCGGTAGTAGTGCCGGCCGCCGTGCACATGGTTCGACAGCTCCAGCAGATCCGGGTTGTCCGGGTGGTACTCGAACACGTCGATCTCGTTGCCGCCGTCGAGCCAGGTCCAGATCGCCGGCCACGCCCCCTGCTCACGGGGGAGACGGACCCGGGCCTGAAGGATGTCGCCCGAGCGGACCATGAAGCCGTCGGCGCTGCCCTCGGTGGTCAACAGCCCTGTCTTCCAGGTGCCCTGGGGCATGCGCGTCGCGCGGAAGACACCGGATCGGCTGTAGTCGGGGTCCGCCGTGAGATGGTCCAGTTTGTCGTCGCCCGGGTTCGTCGGGCCACCCCCGGGATACGCCCAGGAACGGCCGGCCACCCACTGGTCCCGCGACGAGAAGTCGGCGGTGAACACGGGTCGGCCGTGGGGGGATCGGGGGGAGGGGGAGTTCGCGGATTCGTCCGCCGTACCGCTGGATCCGAACATGTCGTCGATCACCTCGGTCTCGCACCGCACCACGCGTCCACGGTCCGGAACGGTCCGGGTCCAGGGCGGTGACCTTGGGATATGTACCTGTCGACGGGGCGGGCGAAACGCCATGAGAACCCGCACAGTTGTGTGGTCCGTCGCCATGGCCGCGTACGGCAGACGCTTCCTAGTCTCGGGCGGAGTCGACGGAAGGCTTCGGATGAGTGTGGACAAGGTGGTCGCCCGCGCGGCGGACGCGATCGCGGACATCGGGCGCGGGGCGTCGCTGGGGGTGGGCGGCTTCGGGCTGTGCGGTGTCCCCGGGGTGCTGATCGACGCGCTCCTGGCGCGCGGGACCGGCGAGTTGCGGGTGGTGTCCAACAACTGCGGAGTGGACGACGGGGGTCTCGGCCTGCTGCTGCGGCGCGGGCTGATCTCCCGGATGACCAGCTCCTACGTGGGCGAGAACAAGGAGTTCGCGCGCCAGTACCTCAGTGGTGAGCTGGAGGTGGAGCTCGTACCGCAGGGGACCCTCGCCGAGCGGCTGCGCGCGGGCGGGTCGGGCATCCCCGCGTTCTACACACCGGCGGGCGTGGGAACCGCGATCGCGGACGGCGGACTGGCGTGGCGCCACGGCCCCGACGGCTCCGTCGCCGTCGCCTCGCCGCCCCGCGAGACCCGCGCCTTCGGCGGGCGCGACTATCTCCTCGAAGAGGCAGTCACCACGGACTTCGCCCTGGTCAGGGCGGCGGTGGGGGACCGGCACGGCAATCTCCGGTTCCACGCGTCCGCCCGCAACTTCAACCCGCTGGTGGCCATGGCCGGACGTGTCACCGTCGCCGAGGTGGAGGAACTCGTCGAACCGGGCGAACTCGGCCCCGACCAGATCCATCTGCCCGGCGTCTTCGTCCAGCGGGTCGTTCCCGTACGGGCCGGGGACCCGGCCGCCGAGAAGCGCGTCGAGCGGCGCACGGTGCGCGCACGTCAGGAAGGGACGGTGGGACATGGCTCTGACACGTGAGGAGATGGCCGCCCGAGCGGCCCGCGAACTGCGCGACGGCGCGTACGTCAACCTCGGCATCGGACTGCCGACCCTGATTCCGGAGCATCTGCCCGACGGCGTCGAGGTCGTCCTCCAGTCGGAGAACGGCATCCTGGGCACGGGCCCGTACCCGTACGAGAACGAGGTGGACCCCGATCTCGTCAACGCGGGCAAGGAGACGGTGACGACCCTGCCGGGCGCCTCGTACTTCGACTCCGCGCTGTCCTTCGCGATGATCCGCGGCGGGCACATCGACGTCGCCGTGCTGGGCGCCATGCAGGTCTCGGCGTCCGGCGATCTCGCGAACTGGGTGATCCCCGGGAAGATGGTCAAGGGGATGGGCGGTGCGATGGACCTGGTGCACGGAGCCCGGCAAGTGATCGTGCTCATGGAACACACGGCGAGGGACGGATCGCCGAAACTCCTGACGGAGTGCACCCTGCCGCTCACCGGCTCCGCGGTCGTGAACCGGGTGATCACCGACCTCGCCGTCCTGGACGTCACACCGGACGGCCTGCTGCTGCGTGAGCTGGCACCGGAGGTGACGGTGGACCAGGTACGGGCTGCCACGGGGGCGGAGCTGACGGTCGCGTCGCCGGTGGGCGTCTAGGCCGTGTTTCGAAAGTCCCGCCTGGCTCGCGGCGCCTGGCACGCACGCTCGCCGCGTTGTCGGAGTCGTCCAAGTACGGCCGGTCCATCCACAAGCACGATCCTCCGCCTTGCGATCGCACGCACCAGACGCCGCGAGCCCCGCCCTACGGGCTGACGGCGCTACTTTCGAAACACGGCCTAGCAGCGCGGCACGCTTCCCGCAACAGGTGGTGACGCCCTTGTGGGGGCCGGGTTGTGGAGCGCCGACACATTCCGGGGCGGGCGGGAGGCTCCCTACTGTGACCGCACCCCACTGGAGGTCACGTTGTCTCACACACCGCCGTACGAGCCGAACCGACCCACCACACCGCCCCCCACCCGGCGAGGGCGGCTGCGCCGTGTCTTCGGACGCGTCGCCGCCGCCCTCGCCCTGGCGACCGGCATCGCGCTGCTCCCGCCCGCGCCCGAGGCGCGCGCGGCCGTCGCCCTTGAGCGGGTGACGAGTTTCGGTGCCAACCCGGGCGCCCTGAACATGTACGTCTACCGGCCCTCGTCCCTGCCGGCGAACGCGCCCGTGGTGGTCGCGCTGCACGGCTGCACCCAGTCCGCCCAGATCTACGCCGACAACTCGGGCCTGACGACCTTCGCCGACCGCCAGGGCTTCCTGCTGGTCCTCGCCGAGACGACGTCCGTCAACAACGCGAACAAGTGCTTCAACTGGTTCCAGACCGGGGACATCCGTCGAGGCCAGGGCGAGGCCGCGTCCATCCGGCAGATGGTCGCCCACGCGGTCTCCGCCTACGGAGCCGACGCGGGGCGGGTCAATGTCACCGGGCTGTCGGCCGGCGGCGGCATGACGGCGGTCATGCTCGCCGCGTACCCCGACGTCTTCAAGGCGGGCGCGGTGATGGCCGGACTGCCGTACGAGTGCGCCACGGACGTCCTGTCGGCGTTCACCTGCATGAGCCCCGGCGTGGACCGTACGCCCCAGGACTGGGCGCAGCGCGTACGCAACGCCCATCCCGGTCACCAGGGTCCGTGGCCGCGGGTGTCCGTGTGGCAGGGCGACAACGACCCCACCGTCGTGCCGAGGAACGCCGACGAACTGCGCGACCAGTGGACCCAGGTCCACGGCCTGGACCAGACGCCGGACCGCAGCTCGACCGTCGGCGCCAACAACACGCGCCGGGACGAGTATCTGGCCGGTGACGGCACCGTCGCCGTGGAGGTCAACCGGGTCCCGAACATCGGACACGGCACGCCGGTCGACCCCGGCACCGGCGCCGAGCAGTGCGGGGCGACCGGCACCGCGCACTTCATCGACTCCATCTGCTCCAGCTACTGGGTGACCCGCTTCTTCGGACTCGACACGTCCGCGCCGGGGCCCGGCCAACTGCCCGCGCCCACGGGCCTGCGGGCCACGGGCACGACCGCTTCCGCCGTCTCCCTGGCCTGGGAACCGGTGACGGGCGCGAGCGGCTACGCCGTCTACCGGGGCGGTACGCGCGTGGCCCAGCCGACCGACCCCCAGTACACCGACAGTGGTCTGAGCGCCGGGACCACCCACACGTACAGCGTCGCGGCCCGCGACGCGGCCGGAGCCGAAGGCGCGCGCTCGGCGCAGGTCACGGCGGGCACGAGCGGTACGGCGGCGGCCTGTTGGACGGCGAGCAACTACGAGCACGTGCGCGCCGGGCGGGCGACCACCAGCGGCGGCTACGTGTACGCCAAGGGTTCGAACCAGAACATGGGCCTCAACAACACGTTCGTCATCCGCACGTTGAAGGAGTCCCCGACCGGTTACTACGTCCTCGCCGACGCTCGCTGCCCCTGACGGGTGGGTAGCGTCCCGCAGCCCCGCACATTGCCGCGTGTCGTGTCCTCGCAACGGAGTGATGGCCCATGCCACTTGTCCCACGGAAAGTCCTACGGAAAGACCCACGGAACACCCCGCCGGGCGGCCCCGTCGGCGTGGTGCGGGCCCGGTGGCTGCGCGCCACCTGCCTCGCCGCGGCGGCCCTGATGGTGACCGGCGCGGCCCCGGCCGCCCCGGCCTCCGCCGCCGGCACCGGCAGCGCCCGGCCGGGCCACTGCGCCGGGATGAACGCGATCACCGTCCCCGGCGCCGAACACCAGGAGGCCGCCTGCCTCGACGAGTTGACGACCGCCGGGACCGTCGCGTCCGGCCACACCGACGAGGCCGACTGGGCGGGACTCACCCCGAAGGACCTGGCCACCCCGAGCGGCGTGCCGGGCATCCAGATCGACGGCTACTTCCCCGACTCCTCCACCACCAACACCAGTCACGGCTGGAACCACGACTCCCAGTTCGTGATCCGGCTGCCCGACCGCTGGAACGGCGGCCTGGTGATCGCCGGATCACCCGGTGTCCGCAAGCAGTACGCCAACGACCGGGCCTTCGGCGACTGGGTACTCGCCCGCGGTTACGCCTTCGCCGCCACCGACAAGGGCAACACCGGCGCCGCCTTCCACCGCGACGGCTCCGCCCCCGGCGACGCCCTCGCCGAATGGAACCGCCGGGTCACCCAACTCACCCGCGCGGCCCGCGAGGTGGCCGACCAGCGCTACCGGCGGCCCGTGACCCGCACCCTCGCGATGGGCATGTCCAACGGCGGCTACCTCGTGCGGTGGCAGCTGGAGAACCACCCCGAGCTGTACGACGGGGGCGTCGACTGGGAGGGCACCCTCTGGCGTAAGAAGGACCCGAACCCGCTCACCTTCCTGCCACCCACCCTCCGCGCCTACCCCGCCTACGCGGCCGGCGGCGGGGGAGCCGGCGCCGCGCACCGGCAGATCGTGAAGGCCGGATTCCCGGCGGGCTCCGAATTCCTCTGGCCGTACCACTACCAGTACTACTGGGACCTCACCCAGCGCATCTACCGTGAGGAACTGGACCCCGGGTACGACGGGACGGCCGAGGCCGGGACACCCTTCTGCGCCCCGGGAACGCCCGCCTGCGACGCCGACTACGACTACGGGTCCCGGCCTGCCGCCGTCCGCGACGCCGTCGGAAAGATCGCCCTGACCGGCCGGATCGGCAAACCGCTGATCAGCTTCCACGGCACGCTCGACGTACTGCTGCCGATCTCCAAGACCTCGGACACGTACGCGCGGATGGTGCGCCAGGAGGGCAGGGGCGCGCTGCACCGCTACTACCGGGTCGAGGGCGGCACCCACGTCGACTCGCTCTTCGACACCTTCCCCGACCGGCTCCGCCCGCTGGTGCCGTGTCACCGCTCCGCCGTCACCGCGCTGGAGCGCTGGCTGGACGACGACAGGCGCCCGCCGCCGAGCCGTACGGTGCCGCTGCCCGACGGGGCGGATCCGGCCACGCTGCTCACCCGGTGCCCGCTCCGCGGGTGAGCGGAGGATGACCGGGCGGGCCAGGAGAGTCACACAGCGTGACAGCGCACCGCTCCTGGCGCGCCCTGTGGTGTACGGCACCACCCGACCGGCATCCACTGTGGTGAACCGTCACATGGGATGTCGGTCCAGGTGTCTCTACCGTTCCGGCCATGAAGAGCCCAAGTCACGCAGGCCCCGATCCCTCCGCGCCGAGCGCGGGGGGAAGGGCGCTCAAGGGTCGCACCGCCCTGGTAACCGGTGGTGGCAGCGGCATCGGACGGGCCTGCGCCGAGGCGCTGGCCGAAGCCGGCGCACTGGTCCACGTCGTCGACCGCGACGCCGACACCGCCAAGGCCGTCGCCGCCGCCACGGGAGGCGTGAGCCACGCCGTGGACCTCGCCGACACAGGCGCGATCGACCGGCTCCCCGCCGATGTGGACATCCTCGTCAACAACGCCGGACTGCAACACGTCTCGGCCATCGAGGACTTCCCGCCCGACAGGTTCGAGCTGATGCAGAAGGTGATGCTCACGGCCCCGTTCCTGCTGATGCGGCACTGTCTGCCGCACATGTACGCGGGCGGCTGGGGCCGGGTCGTCAACATCTCCAGCATGCACGGACTGCGCGCCAGCCCCTTCAAGTCCGCCTATGTCGCGGCCAAGCACGGCCTGGAAGGGCTGAGCAAGGTGGCCGCTCTGGAAGGCGCTCGGCACGGGGTCACCAGCAACTGCGTCAACCCCGGCTACGTACGGACCCCGCTCGTGGAAGGGCAGATCGCCGCCCAGGCCGCGGCCCACGGGATCCCCCCGGACGAAGTCGTCAGCGACGTACTGCTGGACCGCTCCGCGATCAAGCGGCTGATCGAGCCGGAGGAGGTGGCGGCGGTCTGCGTATGGCTCTGCGGCCCCGACACCGGCTACATCACCGGCTCCTCCCTCCCCGTCGACGGCGGGTGGGGCGCCGCCTGATCCACCCGGCGCCCTCCCACCGACAGGCATTCCGCTCCCGCCCCGGCTCCGCCGCCGCGCTGGTCTTCAACAAGCTGTTCTTCCCCAGCAGCGACCCGCTCGTCGGTACGCTGCTCGCCTTCCTCACCTACGCCGTAGGCTTCGCCGCCCGCCCCCTCGGCGGCATCGTCTTCGGCCACTACGGGGACAAGATCGGCCGCAAGAAGCTCCTGGTGTTCAGCCTCCTGCTGATGGGCGGCGCCACCTTCGCGATGGGCCTGCTGCCCACCCACGCGACCATCGGTGTCGGTGCGCCGATCCTGCTCACCGTGCTGCGGCTCGTCCAGGGCTTCGCGCTCGGCGGGGAGTGGGGCGGCGCGATCCTGATCGTCTCCGAGCACGGCGGCGACAAGAGGCGTGGCTTCTGGGCCTCCTGGCCGCAGGCGGGCGCGCCCGGCGGCAACCTGCTGGCCACCGGTGTACTGGCGCTGCTCGCCGCAGTCCAGTCCGACGAGGCGTTCCTCGCGTGGGGCTGGCGCATCCCGTTCCTGCTCTCCGGTGTGCTGGTCGTCATCGGTCTCTGGATACGGATCTCGGTCGAGGAGTCGCCGGTCTTCCTGGAGGCGCAGCGCAAGGCGGCCGACGAGGCGGCGAGGGCGGCCGGGGCGACCAAGGGCGCGGTCGTGGAGGTCAAGGAGGCCGCACCCGTCGTCCAGGTGTTCCGCAAGAGCTGGCGTGAGGTGCTGGTCGCGATCGGCACCCGGTTCGGCGAGAACGTCTCGTACTACATCCTCACCGCCTTCGTGCTCGTCTACGTCACCGTCCACCTCGAACTGCCCAAGAGCGACGCCCTCAACGCGGTCCTCATCGGCTCGGCGGTGCACTTCGTCACCATCCCGCTGTGGGGCGCCCTCTCCGACCGGCTCGGCCGCCGCCCGGTCACCCAGATCGGCGCGATCGGCATGGTCGGCTGGGCGTTCGCCTTCTTCGCCCTGCTGGACACCGAGTCGTTCCCGGTCATCGCCGTCGCGGTCACGGTGGGTCTGCTGTTCCACGGCGCGATGTACGGGCCGCAGGCGGCCTTCATCTCCGAGATGTTCGACACGAAGGTCCGCTACTCCGGCGCCTCCATGGGCTCCCAGCTCGCCTCGATCATCGGCGGCGCGCTCGCCCCGCTCATCGCGGTCGAACTGCTCAAGGACTACGACTCGTCCGTGCCGGTGTCCATCTACCTCAGCGCCGCCGCGCTCGTCACCGTCGTGACCGTGTGGATCGCCAAGGAGACCAGGGGCCGCGACTTGTCCAAGGACGGGCTGGTCGGCTCCGTTCCGGCGCCCGCCGTGAACGGGGGCGCCGACCCCGCGAAGGGCTCACCGGCGAGCCGTACCGGGAGCGACGCCAAGGACTCGGCCCGGCTCGGCGGCTGACCCGCGGCCCGCACCCGGGCCGTATCCCCACCGCCGCACCCGTGCCCGCCTGGAGGTGATCACCGTATGCTCGCCGACGTGACAGCTCCAGGCACCCGGCACTCCGTGGCTGCCCTGCGCCGGCTCCTCGATCTGCTGGCGCGGGGCGCGCCCGCGGAGGAGTTCGCCCGTCCCGCCGCCGAAGCCCGCGAGGCCGGCGTGCGGGGCGGTGAACTGGCCGCGATCAACGACGCCACCGACGTCGCCCTGCGCATCCGGCGGACCGTGAGCCAGCACCGGCGCCGCGAGGCGCAGCTCACCGCGCTCTTCGACACCGCCAGCGACCTGGCCGCGCTCCGTGACCTGGACGCCGTGCTGCGCGCCATCGTCCACCGGGCCAAGCTGCTGCTCGGCACCGACGTCACCTATCTGTCCCTCAACGACGAAGTCGCCGGCGACACCTATATGCGTGTCACCGACGGGTCGGTGGCCGCCGCGTTCCAGCAGGTACGGCTCGGGATGGGCGAGGGCCTCGGCGGACTCGTCGCGCAGACCGCCCGCCCGTACGCCACCGGCGACTACCAGCGCGACACCCGCTTCAACCACACCACCACCATCGACAGCGCCGTACTCGACGAGGGCCTGCGCGCGATCCTCGGCGTACCGCTGCGCGTCGGCGCGCGGATCATCGGGGTGCTGTACGCGGCGGACCGGGCGCCCCGCGAGTTCGCCGCCGAAGAGGTCGCGCTGCTCTCCTCGCTCGCCGACCACGCCGCCATCGCCATCGACGGCGCGCGCCTGCTGGAGGAGACGCGGGCCGCGCTCGTCGACCTCAACTCGGCCTCGGAGACGATCCGGACGCACAGCGGGCAGATGCGCCGCGCCGAGGAGGCGCACGACCAGCTCACCGACCTCGTGCTGCGCGGCGGCGGAGCCGACGATGTCGCCGCCGCCATCGCCGACATCCTCGACGGCGGGATCCTCATCCACGACGCGGACGGCGCCGAACTCGCCCGCGCCCGCGCCGAATCACTCGCGCCGCTCACCCCGGCGGTCGCCTCGTCCAGGGCGAGCGGCCGGGCGGTCCCCCTGGACGGCACCTGGGTCTGCGCGGTCCTCGCCGGACCGGAACTCCTCGGCAGCATCGCCCTCACCGGGCGCGCCGACCTCGCGGACGTCGACCGGCTCCTGTTCGAACGCGCCGCGGTCGTCACGGCGCTGCTCCTGCTGCTGCGCCGCTCGGTCGCCGAGGCGGAGGACCGGGTACGCGGCGAACTGCTCGGCGACCTGCTCATCGGCTCCGGCGATCCGGGCGCCCTGTCGGCGCGGGCCCGGCGGCTGGGGGTCGACCTGGCCCGCCGGCACTGTGTCTTCGTCGCGGACAGCGAGACCACCGACCGGCACCGCCTGCTGGCCGTCGCCGCCAGGAGCGCCCAGGCAGGCAACGGTCTGGCCGGACTCCACCAGGGCCACGTGGTGCTGGTCGCACCCACCGACACGCCCGGCCCCAGCGCGCGCAAGCTCGCCGCCGAACTCGGCCAGGCCCTCGGTTCCCCGGTCACCGTCGGCGCCGCGGGCCCGGCCGCCGGCCCCGCCGGACTTCCCACCGCCCACGCCGAGGCGTGCCGCTGTCTGTCCGCCCTGCGCGTCCTCGGCCACACCGGGCACGGCGGCGCCACCGACGACCTCGGCTTCGTCGGCGTACTCCTCGGCGAGCGGGCGGACCTCGGCGGCTACGTACGCGCCACGCTCGGCGCCGTACTCGACTACGACGCAGAACGCGGCACCGATCTCGTGGGCACGCTCGACGCGTACTTCGCCGAGGGCGCGAGCCTCACCCGGACCAAGACGGTGCTGCACGTCCACGTGAACACGGTCGTGCAGCGCCTCGAACGGGTCGGCCGGCTCCTCGGCCCGGACTGGAACTCCCCGTCCCGCACCCTGGAGATCCAACTGGCCCTGCGCCTCCACGCGTTGACGCGCGGCCCGGACCTGTCGCCGACATCGGCCGACTGACGGACTGACCGACTGACCGACTGACCGACCTTGACGGAGGCCGGGTTCGGAGGAACTGCCCCGTCGCGCGGTGGCGTCGATGGGATAACCTGTCCGGGATTTCGCGCGGCAGGTTCTCTGCCGCCCCGCTCGGCGCGCTCGGCGTCGACACGCACCGCGTGCCCTGCCCGGAAGGAGGCGAGAGACATGGACCGTGCCGAATGCGTTGCGGCCATAGTTGCCTCCGGCCGTGTGCCCTCCCTCCTCCGCGGCGCGCGGTAACTCTTCCCCCTTCTCGCTTCTTGTCCCCGGCATCTTCCTGAGATGCCGCGTCACGAGATGTGCTGGCCCGCGCGGTTCGTCGCCGCGGGGGCCGCGGGGGCGCGTGCGTCCCGGACGTGAATCCCTCCCGTCCGCCCCTCCACGGCCACCGACCGTTCCCCGGACCGCGAGGTTCCCGACGCGACTCTTCGTCATCGGCCTGGCGGGGTTCGCCGCGGCCTCCGCGCTGGGCGGCGCGGGCGCTGCAAGGCGCGTTCGCGGCGGTCCTGGCGCCCTCGGCACTGTCGCGGGCGTCCAGGACGCCGAAGCACGCCGGAAACGACGCGCCGGCCTGGCGAGCCGGGGCCGTGCTCCGAAACCGTCCACTTACCCCTCGAAGGAAGCTCCGTGAAACCCCTGACCGAGCACGACATCCGTACCTCGTTCGTCAACTGCTCGAAGGGCGAGGCCAAACGCCTCCCCCTGCCCAAGAACCTGGCGGACCTCGACCACTGGGACGACCTGGACTTCCTGGGCTGGTCCGATCTGTCCGCGCCCGATCGCAGGTATCTCGTCGTCGAACGCGCCGGTGAACTCGTCGGCCTGTCCCTGCGCTCCGTTTCCGGCAACCGCGGCTTCCTGCGCCGCAGCCTGTGCTCGCTGTGCCTGACCACGCATCCCAGCAGCGGCGTCTCCCTCACGACCGCCCCCAAGGCGGGCAAGGCCGGCCGCGAAGGCAACTCGGTGGGCCTCTACGTCTGCGCCGACCTGGACTGCTCGTTGTACGTACGGGGCAGGAAGGCGGTACCACCGGGCGGGCGCATGGAGGAGTCCCTCACGGTCGAGCAGCGGATCGAGCGCCTGCGCGGCAACCTGGACGCGTTCGTGGAGCGGGTCTTCCACTGAGGCCGACGGGGGCTCGACGGCCGTCGTCGCCGAGCCCCCGCAGCTAAGCGGGTGGGTCCTGGGTCGACAGTTCTACCGCCAGCTCCATACAGCGCAGGCGGGCCGGGGAGAAGTCGTAGGGCATCTTGCCGATGGCTTCGTGCACGCTCATGGAGCCGGTCTCCCGCCTGCCGGAGCCGGGGCCGGCCTCGCCCTCGCCGTCATCGGCGGCAGTCGGGTACAGAATGTCCCAGGCGTCGAAGAGGGCATCCTCGTCCTTGTCCAGGCCGGACTCCTCGATGACGGCATGCAGGGCGTTTTCGAAGGCGTGCCGCTCGCCGGCCACCTGAGGCACCCGTGGATCGTCGACGGCGACGCTGTCGTCGAGTGCCTTCTCGGCGTCATCGATGCGGTCGGACTCCTCCCGCAGAGCGGGATGCGTGGCCAGGGCGATGAAACGGCTGGCCTGAACGGCCGCGCCGAGCGGGCCGAAGATCCGCTCGGTGACCAGCAGGGTGTCCAGGTCATCCTGACGCAGGGAGCCCTCGGGAAGGCTCTTGAGGCGTTCGGTGACGAAGTCGGAGAGCAGGCCCATCCGGCTGCCTTCGGTGCGCATCCGCTGCACGGCGGTCCGTTGCCGCCGCAACTCCGCCTCCTGCTCGGCGAGGGTGTTTTCCAGCCGCTCCAGGACGCCCGCGATACCTTCTCCGCTGTCCGCACCGGCGGCAGCCGGGCCGGTGGAAAAGGCGTCACGGATGTCGTCAAGGGCGATCCCGGCGTCGGCCGTCTTGCGGATCCACAGCAAGCGGATCATGTCCTCGTACCGGTAGCGCCGGCGGTCATCGCCGCCCCGCTCAGGCTCGGGGAGCAGGCCGATCTCGTGGTAATGGCGAATCGCCCGTGGCGTTATGCCGACGAAGGCCGCCGCGTCACCGATCTTGACCTGGCGGGGTGGCATGAAAGACGAATGCACGAGCAGGGACCTTTCCTCAAGGCATCGAAACGTAAGTCCACCGGACCACATGCCGCTACGGAAGGTGCAACCCGTACACACCGCTCCGGCCGAACCGGTCGCCACGGCCCGGCGCTGCTGGAGACGGCTGGCCGGGTCCGAGTCACGTCCGCTGCCCTGTGAGGGCGGACCCGACTCGGACCCGGTCGCCGCGTCTGTGCGGTGAGAAGGGAAATCCGTGGGAGACGACCCCGGTGAACCGGCGGCCGGCCCACCTACCGGCTAACGGACCTTGACGAAGACCGGGTTCGAGTAGAACCACAGGTCGTCCCACGGGCTTTCGAGGCCGTCCGCGAGCGGCTCGGCCTCGTCCGTGCTGGTGCCGCGGACCCGGGCGTAGAGGTCGCCGTCCACATCGCGCAGGGTGTGCTTGATGACGTACTCGTCGCCCTGCTTGCGCCAGTCGCGCTTGCCGAACCGTGCCACCACCTTCGTGGTGGGGTTGGTGTCGGAGTCGCGGTCGTCGCTCTTACCGGTGATTCTGCCGGTGATCAGGTCGACGCGACGCACCTCGGGGCGGTCGCCGTTGGCGTTCTTGCCGTCCAGCGGGCGGAAGCGGATCTCGATCTCGACATCCGTACGGCCCCGGTTGGTGACCGTGATCGTCTCGCCCACGGACGCCACGTCGCCGCGGTTGCTCGCGGTCACGTCCAGAGTCCGGATGAGGTCGCCGGTGCCGACCCAGATCCGGCCGTTGCGCAGACCGTCCATGATGTCGGCGTAGTCCTGCCGCGCCAGCACATGCGTCTTGCTGTACTCGCCCGGCCAGAAGTCGGAGCCGCCGCGCGTCCAGTGCACGTGCGAGTCGGACGTCGCGGTGATCCACCAGCGCCGGCCCTCGCCGAGCAGCGCGTCCCACAGGCCGCCGACCCGCGCGGTCATCTGGTCGAAGCCGCCGTGCGTCGGGTAGTTGCCGTACCCGCCGCGCGCGCCGCCGTTCAGCGGGCCCGCCTGGTGGCCGGGTGCGCCCTCGAAGCCGACGTAGATGTCGGGTGCGGCGTCGTTGCCGTTACGGAACTCGCGCGGCGTGTCCTGACCGTAGACACCCAGGCCGGGCGCCGAACGGGAGGCGTGGTGGGCGATCACCAGCGGCTTGCGGCGCATGTCCTTCGCCGCCTTCAGGAACTCCACCATCTTGGCCTCGGTGTCGCGGCCGGGGTCGGCGGGGAAGGCGTCGTGCTTGGCGAAGCGCTGCTCCAGCTCGAACAGCTGCCGCGCCTCGTCCGCGTGGTGCGGGATCATCAGCGTGTGGTGGTCCAGCGCCGGGGCGTCGAACTCCATGCCCCAGAACTGGAGTACCTCGGGTACGAGGACCCGCGAGCGCAGCAGGTCGGGGTAGGCCTGCTCCAGGTTGACCTTCGAGTGCGTCGGACCGCCATGGTCCGTGCACATCGCCCAGCTGAGACCGAAGTTCTTCGCCATGATCGCGTTGGTGACGATCGGGTAGACCGCGTCGTCGCCCTTCTTGAACACGGGCGGGTTCTTCGTCGTGTCGAACGAGCCGCTGTACTCCGAGTGCACGTGGTGGTCACCGGCGCGCCAGGCGCGTCTGCGGGAGCCGCCCGGCTTCCGGCGGTCGTCCTCGGTGCCGGAGGCGACGCCGGCGCCGACCAGCGGCGCCGCCGCGGCGAGGGTCGCGCCGACGCCCGCGAACTTGACGAGGCGGCGTCGTGAGAGTGCGGAGCGCTCGGGGTCTTCGGTGTTCTTGTCCTTCACGGTTGAAGCCTTTCGTTCAACTTCCGGCGCGGGGGGTGCCAACCGCAGAGTCTCGGAGGGCAAACCGAACGCCGGGTGAACGCAGGTCCGGTCCATCGAGAACAAAGAACGCTGCCCAGTACACCGACCACGCGTACACCGACCACGCGTACACCGACCACGCGTACACCGACCACGCGTACACCGACCGCCCCCATACCGGCCGCGCGATCAGTCCAGCGCGCTGCGCTCCCGCCACTGCGGCCACGACAGATTCCAGGCCCCGAAGCCGTTCCCCGGCTCGACCGTGCCCTTGGTGTCGGCGCCCTTGATCTCGAACGGGTCGCCCACCCGCACCTGCCGGTAGAACCAGGCGGCGTCGGCGTCGCTCATCCCGATACAGCCGGAACTCCGGTTGGCGACGCCCAGGTACTTCGCGTTCCACGGCGCCGCGTGCGCGTACATGCCGGACCAGGTCAGCCGCATCGAGTGGTCGACCATCTTGTCGTAGGCGTCACCGAGGCCCACCGTCTCGGAGTTCATGTTGATCGTGCCCTCCTTGGCCATCAGCACCGCCGTGCCGCGCCAGGACCGCTTGTCCCCGCCGGGGGTGCCGCCGGAGACCGGGATCTTCCGGACGGTCTCGCCGTCGCGCTCCAGCGTGAGGCGGTGCTTGTCCAGGTCGACCTCGACCACCTGGCGGGCGCCGACGGTGAAGGTGGTCGAGTAGTCCCGTACGAACCAGCCGCCACCGCCGCCGGAGTCCGTGCCGTTCAGCTCGGCGCGCAGCGTGACCTTCGTGCCGGGACGCCAGTACGTCTTCGGCCGCCAGTCGACCCGGTCCCGCCCCGACCAGTCGCGGACCCAACCCCACGACCCCTCGGTGTCGTTGGAGGTGGTGACCTTCAACTGGCGCTCCACGGCCGCCTTGTCGGCGACGGGGTTGTCGAAGACGAGCGAGATCGGCTGCGCGACGCCGACCGTGGCGCCCGCGCCGGGGCGCCAGTCCGTCTTGTTGACCTTGCCGGCGTCGGCGGTGCTGAACGCGGCCTCGGCTCGCCCCGCCCTGCCGTCCTTCGCCCGCGTCGCCGCCGTGACCGTGTACGAGGCGCCGGGCACCGCCTTGCGGTCCGAGACCCAGACCGTGCCCTTCGACGTCATCGAGCCCTTGAGGGTCCGGCCCCGGTCGTCGGTGACCGTGACGGACGTGAGCGTGCCGCCGTGTGCGGTGACCTCGACCGGGCGGCCCGCCCCGGCGCCCTTCCCGCTCGGGGTCACGGTGACGGTCGCCGGCTTCGCGGCGGCCCGAGTGGCCTTGTCGTCCACCGGGCGCTTGCCCTCCGCGGTCCCGCCCGAGGCGGTGGACGAACAGGCGGTGAGTGTTACGGCCAGTGAGACAAGGACGACGGGCGCGATCACGAGGCGCGCGGACGGGTGGCGCAGGGATGAGTGACGCAGGGACGAGTGGCGCAACGGAAAACCTCCGTCAGACGGCGGGAGCAAGGGGACAGCGCGACTCTAAGCACGCGAAACACGCAGGTGAGAGGCGTGCGGCCAATGTGACGGGCACTGATGGAAAACGGTCGTCGTCCCGTCACATTCGGCGCGCGGAGCGGTCACGGGCGGCTGTGAGCATCCTCGTCGTCCCCGCGAACAGGCCGGGGTGGAAGAGAGGCTCACACTGTGTCAGCACTCCTTGTGACGGCAGGCCGGACCGGGCAGAGACAGGACAGTCGGGACATACGGCTGGAACCGGTCACCGCCCACGCGTACCGCGCGTTCCTCGCCTCCCGTACGGGAGAGGCACTGGGCCCCGGCTTCCTCCAGTGCCCCTCGTGGGCGCGGGTGAAAGACGGCTGGCGGCCACTGCTGCTGGGCTGGGGACCCGCACCCGCAGCCGGGGGGCTGACGGGCGTGGCCCTGGTTCTGCTGCGTCAGTTCCCGGGCACGAGAAGGTACTTCGCGTACCTGCCCGAGGGACCCGTCGCCGACTGGGCCGATCCGGACGTCGACGGCTGGCTCACGCCGCTGCTCCGGTATCTCAAGGGCGCCGGCGCCTTCGCCGTACGGATCGGCCCCACGCCCGCGCACCGCCGCTGGCACCCCGGCCCGCTCAAGTCACGGACCGGCACCGGCATGCGGCTCGCCGACGTCCTCGACTGCGAGGTCGACCCCCTCGGCACCGCCGTCGCCGAGCGCCTGCGCGCCCGGGGCTGGCGGCGCTGCGGCGACGACACGGGGGACGGCGGGGACGCGCAGCCCCGCCACGTCTTCCAGGTGCCGCTCGCCGGCCGCACCGTCGACGACCTGTGGTCCGGGCTCAACCAGGAGTGGCGGCGCAACGTGCGCCGCGCCCGCAAGGCCGGCGTCGAGGTGGTCGTGGGCAGCGCGGCCGAACTCCCCGACTTCTACCGGTTGCTGTGCGTCACCGAGCAGCGCGACGGCTTCCGGCTCGGCCGTTCGGCGGCGTACTACGAGCGGCAGTACGCCGCGCTCAACGCCGAGGAGCCCGGCCGGATGAAGCTCTATCTCGCCTGCTTCGAGGGGGAGATACTCGCCGCGCACACCATGATCACCGTGGGGCGCCGGGTCTGGTACCAGACCGGGGCGTCCGCCGACCACCGGCGGGAGGTCCGGCCCTCCAACGCCCTTCAGTGGCGGATGATGCTCGACGCCCACGCGGCGGGCGCGGACGTGTACGACATGCGCGGGGTACCCTCCACACTCGATCCGGCGGACCGCTCCTTCGGGCTGCTGCGCTGGAAGCTCGGCACCGGCGGGCAGGTCGTCGAGACACTGGGGGAGTGGGAGAGACCGTTGGCCGGGACCACCAATCACACGCTGTACCGCGCCTTCCAGGCGTATCTGGCCCGCCGATGAGTACGACGTCCGTCGCCGGGCCGCCGGCATCGCCCCCGCCGCGTGGCGAGCCGGACCCGCCCGCCACGCGTACGACACCCGGCGAACCGTCCGTCGCCCGGAGCGGCGTGATCATGGCGGCGGGCTCCGTGGTGTCGCGCGCCGCCGGTTTCGTACGGTCGGCCGTGGTCGCCGCCGCGCTGGGCGTCGGGCTGACCGCCGACGGCTACGCCGTGGCCAACTCCGTCCCCACGATCGTCTACATGCTGCTCATCGGCGGCGCCCTGAACGCCGTCTTCGTACCCGAACTGGTCCGCGCGGCCAAGGAACACGAGGACGACGGCGCCGCGTACACCGACCGGCTCCTCACCGTCTGCGTCATCGCGCTGCTGGCGATCACCGCCTGCGCCGTGTGGGCGGCGCCCGCGATCGTCGACGCGTACACCGGCTACAGCGGTGAACAGGCCACGATGACCGTCGCGTTCGCCCGCTACTGCCTGCCGCAGATCTTCTTCCTCGGCGTCTTCACCCTGCTCGGCCAAGTGCTAAACGCCCGGGGCCGGTTCGGCTCCATGATGTGGACGCCCGTCCTCAACAACGTCGTCGTCATCGCGGTGTTCGGCCTGTATCTGGCGACGGGCGACGGCGGGGAGCTCACGAGCGGCGAGACGGCCCTCCTCGGCTGGGGCACCACGGCGGGCATCGCCGTCCAGGCGTTGGCTCTCCTGCCCGCGCTGCGCGCCGCCCGGTTCCGCTGGCGGCCCCGCTTCGACTGGCGCGGCAGCGGTCTGACCAGGCCGCTGCGCGCCGCGGGGTGGCTCGTGCTGCTCGTGCTCACCAACCAGGCCGCGTACTGGGTGGTGACCCGGCTCGCGACACTCGCCGGCGCGCGGGCGGCGGCGCAGGGCATCGACGGCGGCGCCGGCTTCAGCGCGTACAACAACGCCTATCTGCTGTGGGCCGTACCGCACGGCATCGTCACCGTCTCCCTGGTCACCGCCCTGATGCCGAGGATGAGCCGGGCGGCGGCCGACGGCGACCCGGACGGGATACGGCGCGACGTCTCGTACGCCCTGCGCGGCAGCGCGGCGGCCATCGTGCCGGCCGCGTGTCTCCTGCTGGCGCTCGCGCAGCCGCTGATGGCGGTCGTGTTCCAGTACGGCAGGACCGACGCGCGCGACATCGCGACGATGGCCGGGATCCTGATGGCGTTCGCCCCCGGGCTCGTCGCCTTCTCCGGGCAGTACATCCTGTCCCGCGCCTTCTACGCGCTCTCCGACACCCGCACCCCGTTTCTTCTCAACCTGGTGATCGCCGGGCTCAACGCGGGACTTTCGCTGGCCGCGTTCGCGCTGCTGCCGGCGCGGTGGGCGGTGACCGGGATGGCGGGGGCGTACTCGGTGGCGCTGCTGGCGGGGTGGGTGGTGACGGCGCTGGTCCTGCACCGACGGCTGGGGCACGGTGCCGGATCGTCGCCCGAGGCCCGGTCCGCAACGGCACCCGCACCGGCACCCGCGCCCGCACCGGCACCCGAGCCCGCGCCCGTGCCGACGCCCGGCCGGCACCGCGCCCCGGCGGCCCGCGCCCGGCTGTGGCGGTCCGCCGCCGTCGGCGCGCACGCCCGGCTGCTCGTCGCCGCCGTGCCGGCCGCGGCCCTCGGCCATCTCGCCGCCGCGCGTACGATGCCGGTCGGCGCCGTCGCCGCCTGCGCCGCCGGCACCGCGGTGGTCGGCCTCGTCTTCGCACTCCTCGCCCGCCCGCTCCGGCTGACCGAACTCGACGAACTCCTCTCCGGCCTCACCCGCCGCCTCACCAAGCGCCCGGCCCGGCGCTGAGAACACCCCTGGGACAGACCGCCTATGCCACGCGTGCTCCTCATAGAAGACGACCCCGCCGTACGCGAAGGGGTCGAACTCGGCCTGCGCCGCCGGGGGCACGAGGTACGGACCGCCGCCACCGGCGAGGCCGGCCTCGCCGCCCTCGACGAGTTCCGCCCCGATCTGCTCCTGCTGGACCTCATGCTGCCCGGAGTCAACGGCGTCCAGGTCTGCCGCCGGGTGCGCGAGAACAGCCAGTTGCCGATCATCATGCTCACCGCGCGCGGCGACGACTTCGATGTCGTCGTGGGCCTGGAGGCGGGCGCCGACGACTACATCGTCAAACCCGCCCGCACCGAGGTGATCGAGGCGCGGATCCGTGCCGTACTGCGCCGGATCGACGAGCCCGGCAACGGACGCCCCGCCGTCGAGCACCACGGTGAACTCGCCGTCGACCGCGCGGGACTCACCGTCACCAAGTCCGGACAGCACCTCGCGCTCGCCCCCTCCGAACTGCGTCTGCTCCTTCATCTGACCGCCGCGCCGGAGCAGGTGTTCAGCAGACAGCAACTGCTGGAACACGTGTGGGAGCACAGCTACCACGGCGACGCCCGGCTGGTCGACGCATGCGTCCGGCGCCTGCGCAACAAGATCGAGGAGGAGCCCGGCAGCCCCCGCTACATCCAGACGCTTCGAGGCTTCGGCTACCGCTTCGGACCCCTGTGACCGGCCTTCGCGCGATCCGTGCGCGCCGTCTCCGTGGCCCTCGCCGCCGCGTGCGGGAGCGCGCCGGGCGGCGGTCCATGGCCCCGTTCAAGCTGCGGACCCGGCTCGTCCTGGCGTTCCTGCTCGTTGCGGCCGTCAGCGCCGCCACCACCGCCACACTCACCTTCCGGGAGGCGCGCAGCAGCGTCCTCAGGACGGCACAGGACACCGCCGTCTCGTCCTTCCGCGACGAGGTCCGGCAGATCGGCGTCCAACTGCCCCTGCTGGAAGACGAATCGCTGGAGGAGCTGCTGCGCGGCATCGCCCGCAAGGGCAAGCCCCGCACCTGGGTCGTCTTCGCCGAGTACGGCACGCTGCGCGCCTCGTCCGGACTCAGCCCCACCTCCACCGTGATCACCCCCGAACTGCGCCGCAAGGCCGCGGGCCATCCGCACGGCAGCTTCCAGCGGGTCGTCAAGGACGGCGTGCCGTATCTGACGATCGGCATGCCCACCGTCTTCAAGGTCGGTCCCGGCGGCGCCCTGTCCAGCGGGCTCGTCCTGTACGCCGTGATGCGCATGGACCAGGAGCAGATCCAGGTCGAGGCGCTGATCACCGCCGCCAGGGACGGCGCGGTGCCGGGGCTCGCGATCGCGCTGCTGCCCGCGCTGCTTGCCGCGCGCAGCGTCCTGCGTCCCGTACGCGAGTTGCGGCGGGCTGCCCGCAGCATGGGCAGCGGGCGGTTCGACACCCGTATCCCGGTCCGGGGCAGTGACGAACTCGCCGATCTGGCCCGCACGTTCAACGAGTCCGCCGGTGAGATCGAGCGCTCCGTGGCGGAACTCCGGCGAGCCGAGGCACGCGCCCGGCGCTTCGCCGCCGACGTCTCGCACGAACTGCGCACCCCGCTCGCCGGGATGCTCGCCGTGACCGAGGTGCTCGACGAGGACGCCGGCCGGCTCGACCCCGACACCGCGCAGGCGGTCCGGCTGATCAGCGCCGAGACCGGAAAGCTCGCCGTGCTCGTCGACGACCTGCTGGAGATCTCCCGATTCGACGCGCGCGCCGCCGAGTTGAACACCGACGAGGTCGACGCGGCGGAAACGATACGCAAGACCCTCCAGAGCCGGCACTGGACCGACCGGGTACGCACCGAACTGCCGGAGGGCGTGAGGGCCCGGCTCGATCCGCGCCGCTTCGACATCGTCGTCGCCAACCTCGTCGGCAACGCGCTGCGCCACGGCGCCGCGCCCGTCACCGTACGGCTGCGCACGGAGACCCGCGAAGCCGGTCCGGCGCTGCTGGTGATGGACGTCGAGGACCGGGGTCCCGGTATCCGGCCGGAGGTACTGCCGCACATCTTCGACCGCTTCTTCAAAGCGGAGGCGGCCCGGACCCGGTCGACGGGCAGCGGTCTGGGGCTCGCGATCACACGGGAGAACGTACGGCTGCACGGCGGCACCATCCGCGCCGCCAACCGCTCCGGCGCCGAGGCCACTTCCGCCGGAGCGGTCTTCACCGTCGAGCTACCGCTGAACGCGGGGGAGGAGCCCGCGTGATACGCCTTCCGGGCGCCGTACTGCGAGGCGCCGTACTGCGAGGCGCCGTACTGCGAGGCGCCGTACTGCGAGGCGCCGTACTGCCAGGTGCCCTGCTGCCCGGCGCCGCTCTCCTCGGCGCGCTGCTGGTCACTGGCTGCGACATCCAGTCGACCGACGCGATCGACGCGGGTGATCCCGCCACCATCCAGGTCTTCCCCGGCGCCGGCGGCGAGCGGGCGCTGATCTTCTTCCGCTCGGAGGGAGCGCTGATGCCGGTGGCCCGTCCTGTCCCGTACGAGGAGGTCGTGGACCCGAGTGCGCCGGAGCCGACCGTGATCGACCCGGGCACGGGCATCAAATCCCTGTCCGCGCTCTTCGCCGGACCGCTGCCCGACGAGCGCGCGGCCGGACTCACCGACGGTCTGCCGGAGCTGCTGGACAACGGCTTGCAGGTGGATGGGAGCGAGGGCGCGCGGACAGTCGTCACCCTGCCCGTCGCGCTCAGCGGTCTCGACGACCTGGCGATCCGGCAGGTGATCTGCACCGTCGCGTTCGCGCGTGACGCCGAGGGCAGGGGGTCGGTGCTGCTGCGTGGTACGGACGGTGCTCTGGAGGCCGCCGTCTGTGACGCCGACATCGACATGACCGACCTGCCCCGCCCGCGAACCGCGCCGGACACGGACGACCGCTAGGGCCTGTCTTCAAAGTCCCGCCTGGCCCGCGACGCCTGGCACGGCACCTCGCCGCGTTGTCGGACTCGGCCGAGTACGCCCGGTACAAGTCCGATCCTCCGCCTTGCGATGCACCGCACCAGCCGCCGCGGGCCCCGCCCTACGGGCGGACGGCGCTACTTTGAAGACAGGCCCTAGCGCCCGCCATGGGGCGTTCCCCGGGGCTCGGACTCCGAAGCCCGGCGGACAGGATCTACGCGCGGTCGTCGTTCTCCCCGGCCGCGAGGCGGACCTTGATGCGCTTGCCCACGGGCTCCCGGCGGACGTCGTACCCCTCGCACAACGCGATGACGATCTCCATGCCGTGCTGCCCGATCCGGCCGGGTTCGGCGGCGCGCGGTACCGGCAGCGTGGAGTCCGTGTCCCACACGGTGATCTCCACGACCTCCCCGTCGAACACCAGGTCAAGCAGGCAGGGGCCGGGTGCGTACTTGCACGCGTTGGTCACCAGTTCGCTGACGACCAACTGCGCCGTACCGATCACACGGGACGGCACCCCGCGTCCCTGCTCGGTCCGCGCGTTCCCGAGGAACTCGGCGGCGAAGCGGCGTGCCTCCCCGATCATCGCCGATTCCCCGCCGAACACCGCGCCGCGTCTGAGTACCCGGCCCGTGCCTGTGCAGCGGTCCTCGGTCTCTTCCACTCGCTGGTCCATGCGTGAGATCCATTCCCCGTGGCGGCCCGTGCGGGCCCATCTTGCGTCCACTTCTCCGTCTACGTCACCGCCTGCCCCGCTTCAGCCACTCCAGTCCCAGCGATGGCCGGAAATCCACGAAGACCGCTCCGCGACGCCACCCCGGCCCCTCTCGTCCCACCCCGCACACCGTCCGCATGCCGTCCCGCACTTCGGATCCCGCCCGACCGTACGAGCCTGGTAGATACCCGGACCGCTGGTTCTCCGGTGTTATAGATTTTGATCCACTTTTCAGTCACGAACAGCAGGAGGAGATCGTGGGCGTTTCCCTGGGCAAGGGTGGCAACGTTTCGCTGAGCAAGCAGGCTCCCGGGCTGACCGCGGTGCTCGTCGGCCTCGGCTGGGACGCGCGCAGCACGACCGGTGCCGACTTCGACCTCGACGCGAGCGCGCTGCTCGTGAACAGCGCCGGCCGGGTGCTCTCCGACCAGCACTTCATCTTCTACAACAACCTGACCAGCCCTGACGGTTCTGTCGAGCACACCGGTGACAACCTCACCGGCGAGGGCGAGGGCGACGACGAGTCGCTGAAGGTCAACCTGGCCGGTGTCCCCGCCGACGTCGACAAGATCGTGTTCCCGGTCTCCATCCACGAGGCCGGATCGCGCGGGCAGAGCTTCGGTCAGGTACGTAACGCGTTCATTCGTGTGGTGAACCAGGCCGGCGGCGCCGAACTCGCGCGCTACGACCTCACCGAGGACGCCTCGACGGAGACCGCGATGGTCTTCGGCGAGCTGTACCGGCACGGCGCGGAGTGGAAGTTCCGCGCGGTCGGCCAGGGTTACGCCTCCGGACTGGCCGGTATCGCGGCCGACTTCGGCGTCAACGTCTGAGATCCTGCGCAGACACAAGGACGAGCGCGTCCACTCGGTACGGCAGTACGGCAGTACGGCAGTACGGCAGTACGGGCGCGAGCGCGCGACGCGCGCGGATACGAGCACGAGCGGGACGGCGGCGGACCACACTGATCCGCCGCCGCCCGGCTCGTACGCTCCGCTCAGAGCCGGGGATCCACATGGATCTTGGGCCCCCGACCGGCCCCCTCGGGCCGTACCCCCGCCAGCACCGGCGCCAGCGACTCCAGCGCCACGGTGCGCGCGACCAGCGGCCTGGGATCGACCGCGCCCGACGCGTAGTGCCCGATCGTCCGGGCGAGGGCGGGTGACGCGCTCAGCACACCCACGGCGGTGACGTCCTTCAGCGCCAGCGCGCGAGTGTCGATCCGGCTGGCCGCACTCGCCAGCCCGATGTACACGACCCGCTTCCCGGGCTCGACCAACTCCAGTGCCCGCGCCGGAAGATGCGCCGCATTCGACGCGTCGATCACCGCGTCGAAGGGCAGATCGGGGAGCCCGTCGGCGGTCCACGCGCCGTGCGCCCCCACCGAGCGGGCGAAGTCCAGGGACTCCTCCGTCAGCCCCTGTACGTGGACTTCCGCGCCCCGCGCCAGCGCGAACCGCGCCGCGAGCAGCCCGATCGCGCCGGGACCGAGCACCAGCAGCCGGTCGCCGGGGGACAGCGCGGCGGCCTCGACGGCGCGCAGCGCGTTGCCACCCGGCTCGACCAGGGCCCCGGCCGTCGCGTCCACACTGTCCGGCAGGGCGTGCAGCGAGGAGACGGGCACGGCGACCCGCTCGGCGAGCGCCCCCGGCCGGCCGTGCCGGATGCCCAACTCGTAACGGTCCTCGCAGACATGGTGCAGCCCGCCCAGGCACCGCCGGCAGCGACCGCAGCCGAGCATGGTGTCCCCGGTGGTGCGCCGCCCCAGCCAGCCGCTGTCGACGCCCTCGCCCACGGCGGACACGGTGCCGCACCACTCGTGGCCGATACGCATCGGATACGAGGCGTGGCCGTCGTGCAGATAACTCATCTCGCCGGTGTAGAACTCGATGTCGGTGCCGCAGACACCGACCCGCTCGACGTCCACGACGACCTCACCCGGCCCGGCGACGGGCGGTTCGACGTCCTGAACCGCGCACCGGCCCGGCCCGGTGATGACGAAAGCACGCAACGACGACCTCCTGACGGGGTGGCCGGACGGGCGGGCGCGCCCACCGGCGCGCTCTTTCCCGGTACGGCCCGGGGAAGTTAGGGTGCCAGCCGAGTCGCCCGTAAGTAAGCCACGGCCCAGGGGGTGTCTTTCCGATCAGCCCGGAGCAGCGCAGTTCTCAGTGGTACGCGGGAACGGACCGCAACGCCTACATCCACCGGGCCTGGATGCGGCGGGGTCTGCCCGCCCACGCCTTCGACGGCCGCCCGCACATCGCGATCGCCAACACCGCGTCCGACCTGACACCGTGCAACGCCCACCTCGGTGAAGTCGCCGAGAGCGTCAAGCAGGGCATCTGGGAGGCCGGCGGCGTCCCGATGAACCTCCCGGTCGTCTCCCTCGGCGAGACGCTGGTCAGGCCGACGGCCATGCTGTGGCGGAACATGGCGGCGATGGCCACCGAGGAGATGCTGCGGGCCAACCCCATCGACGGAGTGGTGCTCCTCGGCGGCTGCGACAAGACCATCCCGTCCCTCCTGATGGCGGCGGCGTCCGTCGATCTGCCCGCCGTCGTGGTTCCCGGCGGCCCCATGCTGACGGGCACGTTCCGCGGCAAACCGCTCGGCTGCGGTACCGACGTGTGGAAGCTCAGCGAAGAGGTGCGGGCGGGGACGCTCTCCGAGGAGGACTTCCTGCGGTCCGAGTCCTCGATGATCCGCAGCCGCGGGCACTGCAACACGATGGGGACCGCGTCGACCATGGCGTGCGTCGCGGAGGCACTGGGCACCACCGTCCCCGGCGTCGCGGGCATCCCCGCCCCGGACAGCCGGCTGCTGGAGAGCGCCCACGGCACGGGACGGCTCGTCGTGGAGATGGTCGCCGACGGCCGCCGGCCCAGCACCACCCTGACCAAGGGGTCCTTCCTCAACGCGATCGTCGCCCTGGCCGCCGTCGGCGGCTCGACCAACGCCGTCGTCCATCTCCTCGCCATCGCCGGGCGCCTCGGCATCGACCTCACGCTCGACGACTTCGACCGCACCGGGGGCGGAGTGCCGCTGCTGGTCGACCTCCAGCCCGCCGGACGGCACCTCATGGAGGACTTCCACCGGGCCGGCGGACTGCTCGCCGTCCTCAACGAGGTCCGCGACCTGCTCGATCCGCGGGCGCTCACCGTCACCGGCAGGCCCCTGGTCGACCACCTGGACGGGGCCCGGATCTGGGACGACTCCGTCATCCACCGGCGTGAGGAGCCGTTGCGGGCGGACGCCGGGATCGCCGTGCTCCGCGGGAACCTGGCCCCGTCCGGCGCCGTCATCAAGCCCGCCGCCGCCTCGCCCGAGCTGCTGAACCACCGGGGCCGGGCCGTCGTCTTCGACAGCATCGAGGACATGCACGCCCGTATCGACGACCCCGGTCTCGACGTCGACGCGACATCGGTGCTCGTACTCCGTGGCTGCGGCCCCAAGGGCTACCCGGGCATGCCCGAGGTCGCGAACCTGCCGCTGCCCACCAAACTGCTGGAGCGGGGTGTCCGCGACATGGTGCGGATCTGCGACGGCCGCATGAGCGGCACCGCGTACGGCACCGTCGTCCTGCATGTCGCGCCCGAGGCCGCGGCGGGCGGCCCGCTGGGACTCGTGCGTACGGGCGACTGGATCGAGCTGGACGTCGCCGGGCGCCGACTGGACGTCGACGTGCCCGCGGACGAACTCGAACTGCGGCGCCCGGCCCAGGAGATGACCGGCGCCTTCGCCGCACCCGCGCGCGGCTGGGAACGTCTCTATGTCGACCATGTCATGCAGGCCGACACCGGTGTCGACCTCGACTTCCTCGTCGGGTCGAGCGGCCACGAGGTGTCGCGCGAATCGCACTGAGCGCGCCTGGCGCCGCGCGCACGGCTGGGCGCCGGGTGAGACCTCAGACGTGATCCGGGTCGCCGCCGTGGCCGGGGTCGGGGTGCACGGGGTCGTGCTGTCCGGCCCGCGCCGACTCCAGCTGCGCGGCCAGCGACAGACCGAGGAAGAGCGAGATGCCCGCCAGATTCGACCAGAGCAGCAGCGCGACGAACGCCGTCAGCGGCCCGTACACCGAGCCGAACGACCCGCTGAACCCGACGTAGAGCGTGAGCAGCCACGTGGCGCCGACCCACAGCAGCAGATGCACGGCGGAGCCGAACGCCAGCCACGTATAACCCGGCTGATCACGGCGCGGAGCCCGGCGGAACAGGACGGCCGAGGCCAGCCACGTCAGCAGGACGCCCACCGGAATCCGCAGCAGCCCCCAGGCATCCTGCGCCGATTCACCCCACCCGAACGTCTCCGCGAGCGCGCTGCCGACGGCCTTGCCGCCGACCAGGACGAGAAACCCGCCGATCAGCGGGAGCCCGGCCGCGACCACGAGTACGAGTGCCCGCGCGTACTTGGCGAGGAACGGGCGGTCCCGCTCCACCCCGTAGATTCGGTTCGCGCCGCGCTCGATCTGCGCCATGGCCGACGCGAGATTGAGCGTCGCGAACGCGAGACCGAGCCAGACGGCCAGCTCACCCCCGGGACCGGAACCCGCCCCCTCCTCGGTGCGGCCCAGCGAGGTCCGGATCAGCTCCGCGCTGGGACCGGGTGCTATTCGGGTCAGCGTCAACTCGACGACCCGGCCCACACTCTCCGTATGCAGGGACGTCGCGACGCCGACCAGCGCGATGCTGAACGGCACCAGTGCCAGGACGAACTGGAAGGCCAGCGCCCTGGCGAAGCTGAACCCGTCCGCGTAACGGAACCGCAGGAACGCGTCGGTCAGCAGCTTGCGCCCGCCGTACGTGCGCAGCGCCGCCCACGCCTCGTCGCCCGAGAGCTCCTCCCCGATCATGTCCCGGGTCTGCGGTACCCGCACCACCGTGCCCATCGTGCCCCCGACTCGTGTTGATCTACTGGCGACGGATTCTCCCAGGCGGGAGGATGTGAGAGGTTGCTCGGGGGTCGGTGTGGATCCCCGCAGGGGCAACCGAGGTAGAGGTAAGGCCGTGGAGGTAGGGGCTGTGCTGCATGTAGGGCGAGTGCTGAGGTTCGACGAGGTTCGCGGATACGGGTTCATCGTCCCCAGTGAGGGGGACGAGGACGTGTTCATGCACGCCAATGATCTGCTGGACGAGAAGTACCAGTACAAGGCGGGCAGCGAGGTCGAGTACTTCCTGGAGGTGGGGGACAAGGGTCCCAAGGCGTCACAGATCAGACTGGTGCACGCACCCGCGCCGCAGTCGCAGCGGGGCGGGTCCGGCGGGGGCCAGGGGCAGGTGGACCCGCACGGCGAGTACTCGGACGTGCTGTCCCCGGTGGAGCTCCGCAACGAGCTCACCGAGGCGCTGCTCCAGGCCGACGGGACGCTGACCGGCGACCAGATCAAGCGCGTGCGTACGTCGGTGATCGAGCTGGCGCGCACGCACGGCTGGCTCGAATCCTGACAGCGGTGGTGGGCGGGCTCCCCGCCCACCACCGGGCGGGCCCTCCCGCACTCCGCCCCGCTACGCGTTCGAGGCCGTCGGGGGCGTCGCGGGAGCGGGCCGCCCCGCCTTCCCCTGTCCCGCCTCTCCCCGGCGGGGCGCCAGGAAGAAGATCATCGTCGGGACCAGATACAGCGCCCACACCGTCACCTGGACGACGGTCGGATCGGGCTGGAAGTTGAATACACCCTTCAGCAGGGTGCCGTACCAGCTGTCCGGCGGGACGGTGCCGGTGATGTCGAACGCCTTGGTCCGCAGGCCGCCGACGAAGCGCGCCTCCTGGAGGTCGTGCACCCCGTACGCGAGGACGCCCGCCGCCACGACCACCAGCATCGAACCGGTCCAGGTGAAGAACTTCGCCAGGTTGATCCGCAGCGCGCCCCGGTAGAACAGCCAGCCGAGCACGATCGCGGTGGCGATCCCCAGCAGTACGCCGACGAGCGGCCCCGCCCTGCCCTCGCCGCCGGCCCGCACCGACGCCCACACGAACAGTGCGGTCTCCAGCCCCTCCCGGCCCACCGCCAGCAGCGCTGTCGCGACCAGCGCGCCCGTACCCATGCGCAGCGCCGCGTCGAGCCTGCCGTGCAGATCGCTCCTCAGATGCCGCGCGGTACGCCGCATCCAGAAGATCATCCAGGTCACCAGGCCCACGGAGACGATCGACAGCGAGCCGCCGAGCAGCTCCTGCGCCTCGAACGTCAGCTCCTGGGAGCCGAATTCGAGCGCGGCGCCGAAGGCCAGCGAGACGGTGCACGCGATACCGATGCCGGCCCACACGGGCCGCAGCGCGTCACGGCGGTCGGTCTTGACCAGGTACGCCACGAGGATGCAGACGACCAGGCTGGCCTCCAGCCCCTCGCGCAGGCCGATCAGATAGTTGCCGAGCATGCCGGCCGTCCTTCCGCCGATGTCACTGTGCGCGTCACGAGAACAGCTCCCGTCCCCACCAGTCGTCCCTGTCCCGGACGCCCGGCGGCACGGCGAAGACCGCCGAACCCACGTGCTGGATGTACTCGTTGAGCGCGTCCGCGCGCGACAGGCTCCGCTGCACGGGGATGAACGCCTCACGCACGTCGTGCTGGTACGCGAGGAAGAACAGGCCCGCGTCGAGGCGGCCGAGCCCGTCGGTGCCGTCCGTGTAGGAGTAACCGCGGCGCAGCATCCGGGCCCCGCCGTTGGAGTCGGGGTGCGCGAGACGTACGTGCGACGTCGGCAGCATCGACTTGAGGAACGGTTCGTCGTGCTCCCCGGCCTTGCCGACCGCCGCGCCCTCGCCCTTGTCCCGTCCGAAGACGTCCTCCTGCTCCTGGAGGGAGGTACGGTCCCAGGACTCGATCCGCATGGCGATCCGGCGGGCCACGAGATAGGAGCCGCCGGCCATCCAGTCGGGACCGGCCTTGGGGGACACCCACACATGCCGGTCGAGAGCCGCGTCGTCGGTGCCCGCGACATTGCGGGTGCCGTCCTTGAAGCCGAAGAGATTGCGCGGAGTCTGCGCCTCGGGCGTGGTCGACGAGGTCTTGCCGAAGCCGAGCTGCGACCAGCGGATCGCGGTCCGGCCGAAGCCGATGCGGGCGAGATTGCGGATCGCGTGCACCGCGACCTGCGGATCGTCGGCGCAGGCCTGCACACACAGATCGCCGCCGCTGCGCGCCGGGTCGAGGTTGTCACCGGGGAACTTCGGCAGGTCCACCAGGGCCTCGGGCCTGCGGCCCGCCAGGCCGAACCGGTCCTCGCTGCCTGTGCCGTCGCCGCTGTCCGCCGTGAACAGCGACGGCCCGAAGCCGATGGTGAGCGTCAGCCGGGACGGTTTGAGGCCGACCGCCTCACCCGTGTCGTCCGGTGGCGCTTCCGGCAGTCCGCCGAACGCGCCCTCACCGACCGGCCGCCCCGCGGTCATCAGCGCGGCGGCGGCGGTCCACTCCTTGAGGAGCCGGACCAGCCCGGCCCGGTCCCCGGTCGTCACGTCGAAGGCCGCGAAATGCAGCCGGTCGGGGACGGCCGTGGCGATGCCGGCCTGGTGCGCGCCGTGGAAGGGGACGGCGGACCCGGCGGGCTCCGTCCCGTCCGTGCCGCGCAGCGCGACGGCCGCTCCGCCGGCCACGGCGGCGCCGAGCGCGAGCCCCGCACCGCCCCAGCCGATCACCGAACGGCGGGACGGCGCACGGCCGCCGGCCGCCGTCGTGCCCCCGGCTGTCGTCGCGCCCTCGGCCGCCGTCGTCGCGCGGGCCTCCGAGCCGTCGGCCGGCCCTTTGGAATCGGTCTCTCCGGTCATGGCGGCGGCGCTACTTCACGACCGCGGCGGCGAGCTTCGACAGCGGCTCGGCCAGCGCGTTCACCGCGTCGGACAGCTCCTTGCGCTCCGGCTCGCCGACCTTGTCGTACGACGTGAACACGTAACTCGTCCTGTCCTGACGGTACGTGTCGAGCAGCGTGTTCAACGCGGCGAACCGGGTGTCCAGTTCGGCGGTCAGCGCCGCGTCGTTCTTCGACGCCACCGGCTTCAGCAGCACGTACGACTTCTCGGCGCCTTCGACGTTGGCCTTGAAGTCGACCAGGTCGGTGTGGCTGTACCGCTCCTCCTCGCCGGTGACCTTGCCGGCGGCGACCTCGTCGAGCAGTTCCTTGGCGCCGTTCGCCATCGACGTCGGTGTGATCTCCGCCGTACCGACCTTCTTCCGCCAGACGGTCAGGTCCGTGATCAGCAGATCGGCGAGTTCCTTGTCGCGGGGGGTGATCTTCTTGTCCTGCCACAGGGCCTTCTCCAGGCGGTGCCAGCCGGTCCAGTCCTTCTCCAGGTCCTGGCCCTCTTCGAGACCGTCCTCGCGCAGATCGACCTTCGGGTCGATGTCGCCGAAGGACTCCGCCACCGGCTCCGTGCGCTCCCAGCCGATACGGGAGTCCGCGTACGCCTTCTTCGCGGCCTCGATGTCACCGGCCTTCACGGCCTCGGCGAACACCTTCGCCTTCGGCAGCGTCTCCTCGGCCTGCTCCAGCGTGTACTGGCGGTAGGCGGCGACCGCGGTGTCCAGCTCGGGGTCGCGCTTCGCGGTCTTTCCGCCGCCGGTGGCCTTGACCTGCTGCCGGATGCCCTTGCCCTTCATACCCGGCTTGCAGGCGATCTCGTAGTCGCCGGCCTTGATCTCGGCGGTGATGTTCGCCTTGGTGCCCGCCCCGATGTTCTCGCGCTCGGTGACGATCCGGTCGTCGGGGAACAGCACGTACACCTCGGTCACCTTGGAGCCCTTGTTCTCGACGGCCAGCTGGAGGTGACCGGCGGGGAACTCCTTCCTGGACACCTCGCAGGAGGTGTCGGTGGCCGTGACCTGTATCGCCCCGTCACCTCCGGCCTCGCTCTTCTCGGCGCACGCGGTGACGGCGGTGAGGGCCGCGACCGTCGCGAGGGCGGTGAGGGCGAGTCGGGCGGGGTGCATACGAGCTCCAGCGGCTGAGGACGGTGTTCGTCGTGGCCCCGGGTGTGAGGCGAGCCTAAGTTAGCTGAGCCTTACTCATAAGAAAACCGACCAAATCGCAAGATACTTGAGTCAATGGGTCGCTCGCCTTTGCTCATCCTTTTGAATGGCTTCACCTCAGTCCGCCCGATTGCTCCAGTCCACGCCCCCCACCAGCGAGAGGTCGAACCACGCATGCAGCTGACCATCCGCAATCAGTTCGCCGGCACCGTCACCGCCGTCACCCCCGACGAGGTCATGGCGACGGTCGGGGTGCGTCTGTCCGGCGGGCAGGACGTCACCGCCGCCGTCACCCTGGAGGGCGTGCACGAACTCGGCATCGAGGTGGGCACGGCGGTACATGTACTGGCCAAGGCGACCGAGGTGTCCCTGGCGACCGGACCGGTCGAGGGGCTGAGCATCCGCAACCGCCTCGCCGGCACGCTCACCGAGATCGTTCTCGGCGCCGCTCTCGCCAACGTCAAGGTGGCCGTGGACGGCGCCGAGCTGACGGCCGTCGTCACCAAGGAGGCCGTGGAGGAGCTCGGGCTCACCCCCGGAACCGGTGTCACCGCGCTGATCAAGTCGACGGAGATCGCCCTCGCCACCGCGTGAGCCGCGGTCCGCTGTGCGGCGTGCTGCCTCCGGCGCCTGTCTCCCGCTCTTCCGTCTCCCTCTGCGATGAGTTCCGGCCGGTGCGACAGTCGGAAGGGGGAGAGGCGCAGCAAGCCGCAGACACCGGGAGACAGTGATGCCGAAGACCACGCCCAACCTCTGGTTCGACACCCAGGCCGAGGAAGCCGCCGAGTTCTACGTCGGGATCTTCCCGAACTCCAGGATCACGGCCATCACCCACTACGGCGAGGCCGGACCCGGCAAGGCCGGCACGGTGCTGACCGTGGAGTACGAGCTCGACGGCCAGACCTACATCGGCATCAACGGCGGCCCGCAGTTCACCTTCGACGAGGCCATCTCGTTCCTGATCGAGTGCGCCGACCAGGAGGAGATCGACTACTACTGGTCGAAGCTGACCGAGGGCGGCGAGGAGGGTCCCTGCGGCTGGCTGAAGGACAAGTACGGACTGTCCTGGCAGGTCGCGCCGACCGGAATGACCGAGCTGCTGAACGGGCCGGACCCGGAGCGCGGTCAGCGGGCGATGAAGGCCATGTTCGGGATGAAGAAGATCGACATCGCCGGACTGGAGGCCGCCGCCGACGGAACCGGCTGATACCCGCGCCGGCGGACCGGACCCGGCGGAGATCGTCGAGCGGCCGGCCGCCGGTTCGCTCTGCCGTCGGCCGGCCGGGAACGCGCGGCCCGCGAGGAGCCGGCTCCCGGGCCGGAAGCCGTGGTTACCGGTCGGTCCCGCCGAGCCAGGCGTCGGCCGCCCGCGCGGTGAACTCGCTCTGCCCGCCCGCGAAGAGCAGCTCCGCCCCGTGGAACGCCGGATCGCCGGCCGTGCCCGGCACGTACGGCACGGCCACGCACCGCATGCCCGCCGCGCGCGCCGCCGCCACACCCGGCGCCGCGTCCTCCAGCACCACACAGTCGACCGGGTCCGCGCCCAGGCGCCGCGCGGCCTCCAGGAACACATCGGGCGCGGGTTTGCCGTGCGCGACCTCGTCGGCCGAGACGACGAGGGTGAAGTAGGGGGCCAGCCCCGTGCTGTCGAGCACGGCCTCGATGGCTGCACGGGACGAGCCCGACGCCACGGCCATGGGCACCCCTCGTTCGTGCAGCCGCTCCACGAACTTCCGCATCTCCGGGAAGACCTCGGTCGAGGCCCGCGCCAGCTCCAGGTAGAAGCGGTCCTTCGCGATCAGCAGTTCGTCGACCGGCGCGCCGATCCCGTACTCCGCGCGCAGCGACTCCAGCGTCTCCCTGGTGCTGATGCCGATGTACCGGGTGTGGTGCTCCCAGCTGAAGTCGGGCACACCGTGCCGGGCGAGCAGCCGCCGCCCGGCCTCGTAGTAGTTCGGCTCGCTGTCCACGAGGGTGCCGTCGAGATCGAAGATGACGCGGGGAACGGAGTGGGTACGCGTGGTGCTCATGGCTCCCAGCATGCCAAGACCCACCGCGGGCCGCGCCGGGGCGGCCGGCGCGGCCCCCGCCGTACACGGCCGGGTCCGCGCGCGCGAGAATGCGAGCGGTCCAGGCACCGCTCGCGCGAGATCCCCGGATACCACGGAGGCCCGACATGCTGATCGTCGCAGGCAAGGGATACGTCGATCCGGACAGCCGTGAGGCGTTCCTCGCGGGCTTCGAGGCGGCCCAGACGCGGGCGCGGTCCGAACCCGGCTGTCTCGACTACGTGGTGGCCGCCGACCCCGTCGAGCCGGGACGCGTGAACGTGTACGAGCGGTGGGAGTCACGGGAGCACCTGGCGGCTCATCTGGCCAGGACGGCACGGGAGTCACAGCCGTCCCCGGTCGTTCTCAGCATGGAGATCAGGCAGTACGAGATCGGCGCCTCGCGCCCGCTCTCACCCTGAGGCGCGTGCCAGCAGCCCGGAGAGCACGACCTCCAGCACCTCCCGCAGCGTCGCCGTGAACTCGATCCGCATGACCGCCAGCGACGGGTCCGCCGCGTAGGCCGCGAGCATCGCCGCCGACGGCTGGGTGTGTGTCCATATCGAGCCCGTCGTCATGACGCAGAGGGCGGCGAACCGCAGCGCGTCGTGCTCGCCGAGTTCGGGCACCCGGGCCCGTACCGAGCCGGCCAGCGTGCCGACGTTCGCGATCGCCGCGCGTTTGTACTCGGCCGCGACGGCCGGCGAGACATTGCGCTCCAGGACCGCCGCCTGCGAACTGGTCAGGTCGCACAGCACCGGGCGGTCCGCCAGCGAGTCCGCGACCACGGCGGCCACCCGGTCGCCGCGCTCGGACAGTGGGGCGCCGGAGTCGACGCCCGAGGCGAGCGCGTCCTCCAGATGCTCCAGCCACTCCCGGCTCGCCACGTCGAGCAGTTCGAGGAGTACGGCCTCCCGGGACTCGAAGTAGCGCAGGACGTTCGACTTCGCCAGCCCGACCCGCCGGCTCAGTTCGTTGAGGCTCACCTGTGCCACCGGCATCTCGGTCAGCATCGAGGCCGTCGTGTCGAGGATCGCCTGGCGGCGCTGGGCGCGCTGCTCCTCATTGCGTGCGCGCTGGAAGGTGTGTGCCATGACACGAGTCTACAGACCTGCGGTCTGTTGTTATCGGACCGGCGGTCTGCTAGCTTCGGAAGCGCAAGAGACCGACGGTCTTCTATGGCCGCCGTCCACCGTCTCCGCATGTCACCCAAGGAGTCGTCATGTACACCGTCCCCGACCAGACCGGTAGGTACGCCGTCGTCACCGGAGCCAACAGCGGCACCGGCAAGGAGGCCGTCCGGCGTCTCGCCGACGCCGGGGCGCACGTCGTCATGGCCGTCCGTACGCCTCCCAAGGGCGAGCGGGCCCGCGACGAGATCCTGGCGCGGCACCCGCACGCCCGCCTCGACGTACGCCGCGTCGACCTCGCCGACCTGGCGTCCGTCAAGGAGTTCGCCGACGGGCTCGTCGCCGACGGCACCCCGCTCGACCTGCTGCTCAACAACGCCGGAGTGATGTCCCCGCCCTCCCGGCTGGAGACGGTCGACGGCTTCGAGCTCCAGATGGGCAGCAACTTCCTCGGCCCGTTCGCCCTGACCGTACGGCTCCTTCCGCTCCTGCTCGCCGCCGAATCCCCGCGCGTGGCGACCATGAGCAGCGGCACCGCCAACTACGGCGGGATCGACTTCGCCGACCTCCAGTGGCGGACCCGGCGCTACAGCCCGAACCGCTCCTACGCGCAGTCCAAGCTGGCCGACCTCATCCTCGCCAGGCAGCTCGCCCGTATCTCCGCCGAGCGCGGGTGGAACCTGCTGAGCACCGCCGCGCACCCCGGCTACACCCGCACCAACCTCCAGACGGCGGGCGCGAGCCTCGGCACCGGCAGGATGACCGTCACACGCCTGCTCACCAAGATCGATTTCCTGCCCTCGCAGGGAGTGGAGCAGGGCACCGAACCCCTGCTGTACGCGGCGACCAGCCCCGACGCGGTGGCCGCCGGCTACTACGGCCCCGGCGGGCGCTTCGGCCTCGTCGGCCCCACCAGCACCGCACGCACGACCCGCAGGGCGCTCGACGACGCGCTCAACGCGCGCCTGTGGGCGGAGGCCGAACGTCTCACCGGCGTCGCGCTCCCCACGCACGCCGTCTGAGCGGCGATGTGCTTCCGGCTCGCTCAAAAGGGTGAACCCACCGCCGGGGTGGGTAGTTCAGGCCGCAGTGCCCGACACGGCCAGTTGGTCTAGACCGCCTGCTACCGTCGGCCGAAGGACAGAGCCGCGGGCGGGGCCACAGACGCCGCGCGCGCACGCACCGGGCGATCGAGCGACAGGGGACAGCCAGTGGACGGCACGAGCGACGGGCGGACCGGCGGACGGACGGCGGGGCCGGCGCCGGAACGGAGCGGACAGCGGGCCTTCATCGGGTCGTTCACCTCGGCGGGAGGTCGCGGCATCATCGCCGCCACCGTGGACACGGACACCGGCGCCCTCACGGAATCCGGCGCCACCGACGCCCTGGCCGACCCCTCCTACCTGGCGCTCGCGCCCGACGGCTCGGTGCTCTACGCCGTCTCCGAGGGCGAGGAGGGGGCGGCAGCCGCTTTCGAGGTCACGCCCCGCGCGTCCGGCGGCACGTCCGCACCACGCCTGATGGGCGAGCCGGTGCCGGTCCGCGGATCGGGCCCCACCCATCTCGCCCTCGCCGCCGGGCACGTGGTCACCGCGAACTACGGTTCCGGCAGCGTCACCGTCCTGCCCGTCCGAGCCGACGGCACCCTCGGCGCCGCCGCCGCGATCCTCCGGCACGAGGGCACCGGACCCCACCCCGACCGGCAGGAGGGCCCGCACGCCCACCAGGTGCTGCCCGACCCCGGCGGACGCTGGCTGCTCGCCGTCGACCTGGGCACCGACTCCGTACGGACGAGCGCCGTCGACCCCGGCAGCGGCGACATCACACCGCACGGGGAGACCGTGCTGCGGCCCGGCACCGGGCCGCGCCATCTCGCCTTCCACCCGGCGGGCACCCACGCGTACGTGCTCAACGAACTGGAGCCGACAGTCACGGTCTGCCGCTGGGACGCCGACAAGGGCGCGCTGGAGCCGGTCGGCGAGGCACCCGTCCTGCCGGAGGGCGCCGAGGAGGGGAGCTACGCCTCGGAGATCGTCGTCTCGCACGACGGCGGGTACCTCTGGGCCGCCGTACGCGGGCACGACAGCATCGCCGTCCTGAGGCTCGACGAGAGCCGCGAGAGGCCCGTTCTGGTCACCACCGTGCACTGCGGCGGACGCTGGCCCCGTGACCTCGCCCTGGATCCGGCGGGACGCAGGCTCTACGTGGCGAACGAGCGCTCCGGGGACGTGACCTGGTTCGACGTCGATCCGGCGAGCGGTGTGCCGTCCCGTGCGGGCTCGTTCGAGGCGCCCGCAGCCTCCTGCGTGATCTTCGGCTGAGCCCGCTCACGCGCCAGGCCCGGCCGGTCACGGGTCGGGCCGGACGGGCCGACAGCCCGTCCGGCGCCCGAGGCCGGACCGCTCAGTGCGCGGGTGTGCCCTGTGTCTGGGCCGAGATGCCCAGCGCGCTCGTGTACTGCGACAGCACCAGCTTGCCGACGGCCGGGTACGCGCCGAGAGGCTCGGACGCGGCGCAGTCGGCCTCCTTGAGCGCGACGTCGAGCAGGCCCGCGGGCAGCTCGGGTCCGATCAGGTACGGCGCGAGCGCGAGCTGCGTCGAACCGGAGCCGCGCAGCTGCTCGGCGATGGCCGCGACCGCGCCCTCGTCGTCGAGCGCCGCCGCCATCACCGGCACGGCGAGGCGCGCGGCCAGCAGCATGCCGGTGATTCCGGCGGCCTGGACGGCCTCGTCGCCGCCCACCGTGGCGAGGATGATGCCGTCGGCGGCCGTGGCGACCGTGAAGAGCCTCGCCCGGTCGGCGCGGGCCAGACCGGCCTCCGACAGACGCACGTGCAGCGCCTCGGCGAGCAGCGGGTGCGGACCGAGGACATCGGTCATCTCCGCCACGGCCTTGCTGTCCACAACGGCCTGACGTATGCGCCTGACCAGGGAGTTGTCGGGACCCGCGAGCAGCGGCACGACAACCGCCGAGATGCCCTCGGGCTCGTCGACCTCACGGCCCGCGGCCTTCGCCAGCTCGTAGCGCTCGACACGCTGCTCGGCGGTGTGGGCCAGGACGGTGCCCAGTGCGGGGTACTCGTCGTCGTCGCCGTCCAGATAACCGATCCGGGCATCGAGGCCCGGCAGTTCGGAGCGGGCGATGCTGACGACCTCCTCGCCGAGGCTCCGCACCTCGGGGCTCGGGTCGCCCGGCATGGCCAGCACCAGCGCGGGCGCGCCCTCGGGCGCCGCCACCGGCTCGGGACGACGGTGCCGACCCGACTGTCGAGGTCGGGGCATTCGTACAGGCAGGCCGGGTGCCGGCCCAGTGGGGGAGCTCATGGCGCCGAATGCTACTGGTTTTGTGGGGTCGGCTGTTCGGGGAGGGTCCGGTCGTGTGTCATCTGTCCATATTTTTTCGATATGTTGCTTACTGTTTATTCGTCCTGCTCTGTCGGGACGGTCAACAGTCGCCCGTCGCGCGGCAGTCGAAGCGATCCGGCCGCGAGCGCCGCCGCGATCCGGAGTGAGCCCGTCAGCGGATCGCCCTCGGCCGAGACCGTCCGGGCTCCCGGCAGCCGGTCGGCCAACTCGGTGCGCAGCGGTACGAGCAGGGGGTCACCCATTTTGAACAGCCCACCCGTCAGGGCGACTTCACACCCCTCCACCTGAGGGCACACCGCGACGGCCGCGTCCGCCACCTGCTTCGCGGCCTCGCCGAGGATCGCCGCGGCCACCGGGTCGTGGGGTGCGCAGCGGGCCACCTCGGGGGCGAAGGAGGCGAGTACGGCGGGCCGGTCGGTACGCGGATAGACGAGCCCCGGCATCTCCGGCGCGGGGCCGAACACGGCTTCCATCCGGGACAGCAGTGCGGCCGAACCGCCGCGCCGCCCGTCGTACGCGCGCATCGCCGCTTCCAGTCCCGCCCGGCCGATCCAGGCACCGCCGCCGCAGTCGCCCAGGAGGTGTCCCCAGCCGTCCGCGCGATGCCAGGTGACCAGATCGGTGCCGAGCGCGATCATGCCCGTACCGGCGGCGACGACGGCGCCCGGCCGCTGGCCGAGGGCCCCCGCGTAGGCGGTGACGGCGTCGGCGGCGAGCGCCAGCCGCCGTACGCCCAAAGCGCTTTCCAGGGCGGCGGGCAGCTCCGCGCGGAGCCCGTCGCCGAGCGTCGCCATGCCGGCGGCGCCGATCGCCACGGCCGCCGGTGCCTGCGCGCCCGCCCGCGCGAGAAGCGTCTCCACGGCGGGCAGCAACTGCTCCAGCAGATGAGCGGGGTCGATGCCCGAAGTGCCGGTGCGGACCGGCTCCGTCGACGTCGCGGTGCCGATCGTCCGGACCGTGGCTCCGTCCGCCGACCCGAGGGCGATCCGCAGACCGGACCCGCCCGAGTCCACGCCGAGGACAGCACTCACGGAAGCCGCCGGTCGAGGGGCCGGGCGCCTGTCCGGACGGGGAGCTCGTCGGCGCGGCCGAGCGGACGCGAGCCCAGGAAGCCCCGGTGTGCGACGGTAACTGGACGCATCGAGCTCCCCTCCTTCCTGCCGAACAGTCACGGGAGCTGTTCGAACGGCCTGACGATCTCGACGATGAGGAAGACTAGCGCCTCGTAGGGGTGACCCCGTTCGAGGAACTTCCCCTCCCGGTAACCCAGTAGAGTGATCGTTCGTGGCACCACGACCCTTGCACGAGCTTGTCGAACCCGGATGGGCGCGAGCTCTCGAACCAGTAGCTGAACGCGTCGGCGCCATGGGGGACTTCCTCCGGGCAGAGATCGCCGCCGGCCGGACGTACCTGCCCGCCGGCCCGAACGTGCTCCGCGCCTTTCAGCAGCCCTTCGACGACGTCCGAGTCCTGATCGTCGGACAGGATCCGTACCCCACACCGGGAATGGCCATCGGGCTCAGCTTCGCCGTGGCCCCCGAGGTGCGTAATCTCCCGGGCAGCCTGGAGAACATCTTCCTGGAGATGCATCGCGACATCGGTACGCCGAGGCCCTCCAACGGTGACCTGACCCCTTGGGCGCGGCAGGGCGTGTTGCTGCTCAACAGGGCGCTCACGACGGCCCCGCGCAAGCCCGCCGCGCACCGGGGCAAGGGCTGGGAGGAGGTGACGGAGCAGGCGATCCGGGCACTGGTCGCGCGGAACAAACCGCTGGTGTCGATCCTGTGGGGCCGTGACGCGCGCAATCTGCGGCCGCTGCTCGGGGACCTCCCGGCGATCGAATCCGCACACCCCTCCCCGATGTCGGCGGACCGCGGCTTCTTCGGCTCGCGGCCGTTCAGCCGGGCGAACGACCTCCTCACCGGGCAAGGCGCCCAGCCGGTGGACTGGCGACTGCCCTGAAGTCGCCGGCCGCAGTGCGGGAGCCGCTACCCGGGAGGCGGCCCGTCCGCCCCGCGTGCGGCGGCCAGCAGGCCCTCCCAGTCCGGGATCTTCACCGTCCGTCGCCCCAGTGACGCGCCGAGCGCCGCCTCCGCGTCCTCGATCGCCAGCCAGCCAGGCCACTCGACCGGACGGTGCCCGGCCGCCCGGAGCACGTCCAGCGGGTCCGCCGCGATCCGGCGCCCGGCGAGCCTCGGGGCGTCCGCGAGCAGCGAGACGACCGTCTCCTTCGCGCAGGCGCGGTTGGTGCCGATCACCCCCGTCGGGCCGCGTTTGATCCAGCCCGCCACGTACTCGCCGGGGGAGGCCACCGCGTCCCGCAGCACCCGTCCGGCCAGCTGCGGCACCGTGCCCGACGTCTCGTCGAAGGGCAGCCCCGCGATCGGCACCCCCCGGTAGCCGACCGCCCGCAGTACGAGCCCCGCCTCGATCTCCTCGTGGACACCCGTGCCGCGCACCGCGCCCGACTCGTCCGGCGCGGTGCGCTCGAACCGTACGGCCGTCACTCGTCCGCCGGTCCCGAGCAGCTCCACCGGGCGCAGGAAGAACCGCAGGTGGATACGGCGCGCCCGGCCCTGGTCGGGCATCGCGGCCCAGCCGCGCACGACCTCGACGTTGCGCCGGTTCACGGCGGCGAGCGGGTGGGCGGACGGTGCCGAAGCCCGCCCCTGCCCGGCCGTGTCCGTGGCCGGAACGGGGGCGTACGCCGGGTCGAGCGCCAGATCGGCGGGCTCCACCCGTACCTCGGCCGAGGGCAGCGCGCCCAGTTCGCGCAGCTCCTTGGTGGTGAACTTCGCCTGCGACGGACCTCGTCTGCCCACCATGTGCACGTCCCGGACCGCGCTCCCGGACAGTGCGCCGAGCGCCGGGTGCGGCACGTCCGTCGGCCGGAAGTCCTCCGCGCCACGTGCCAGGACGCGCGCCACGTCGACGGCGACGTTGCCCACGCCGATCACCACGACCGAGCGCGTGCCGAGCCCGAAGCCGGCGGGCGCGGCGTCGGGGTGCGCGCTGTACCAGGAGACGAAGTCGGTGGCGGAGTGGCTGCCCGCCAGTTCCTCGCCGGGGATGCCGAGCCGGCGGTCCCGGGCGGCCCCGACGCAGTACACGACCGCGTGGTAGAGACCCAGCAGCCGCTCGGGTGTGAGGCCGTGCGCGCCGATCTCCACATTGCCGAGGAACCGGACGCGGTCGTGCTCCAGCACCGAACGCAGCGTGTTCTGGAGTGACTTGATCTTCTCGTGGTCCGGCGCGACGCCGTAGCGCACGAGTCCGTACGGGGCGGGGAGCCGGTCCAGGACATCCACGAGGATGCCGGGGACCAGCGGCTGCTGGACGAGGGCCTGGGCGGTGTAGACCCCGCTGGGGCCCGATCCGACGACGGCGATGCGCAGCACGGCGCACTCCTTCCGGCGAGAGGCTTCCCAGCATGGCACCGGATGGTGGAGCCGGGGAGGAGCGGCGCCGTCGCCTCTTGAAGAAGCGCTGCCGGTGGCGGTACGGCAGTGCGCTGACCGAGTGCGATGCGCGCCGGGGCGTGTGTACCACGGCGATAAGGGAGAATTGCCTGATTAAGTGGTGAATGTGTCAGAACTTGAGATGACTTCCGCCGGTGAGCCCGCGATGCCCGTCTGGCCCCAGTGGGAGGTGCAGGGGTATGGAACCGTCAGCTGTGACACGCCGCCCGGCGGGCGCTGCGAACTGCCGGCCGGCGAACTGGTCCCGCCGTGGGTCGACATCCGGCTGACATTCGCCGACGGGGCCCGCGTCGATGTCCTGGCCGTCCTGCGGGACGGCGTGATCGCGGTCGAGGAGGCGCAGGCCGACCCGCCCCTGCCGCTGGACGATCTCACCGAGCTGGGTGCCTGGATCGAGGCGCCGCTCGCGTACGCCTGCGGGGTGGTGGCGGGACAGCACCAGGTGGAGGCCGCGCGGCTCACCGACGGTGACGGGACGGCGGGTCCGGCGGCCGGCGCCCCCTCGCGTCGTACACGGGAGACGGCCGTCGCCGTGGTGGCGGAGGACGAGGGGTACGAGTACGAGGGCGGCTCCCCGGACAGCGGCGTACGGCTTCCTCAGGAGGAGCCCGCGTCCGTCGGCCGGCACCGCGCCGACGACTCCGCTTCGTCCGACCGCGCGGACCGGCGTGGCGTGGCCGCGACGTACCGCAGGGCGCAGCAGTTGGGCCAGGACCCGGTCCTCGTGGTGATGTGCGCGACGGGGTACGGGCGGCGCAAGTCGCTCAGTCTGATCGCGAGTGCCCGCGACGACGGCTATCTGACTCCGCGTCACCGCCGCCGCTGACGGCCGGCGCGCCCGTACCCGCGCCCGGAGCCGTCCGCCGGACGCGTGCTACAGCGAGCGCATCCGGTTGATCTCGGACGTCTGCTGCGCGATCACATCGCTCGCCATCTCTTCGAGCTGGACGTTGTTGCCCGCCGAGAGGGCGTCGGTCGCCATCGTGACCGCGCCCTGGTGGTGCGTGATCATGAGGCTGATGAAGAGCTCGTCGAACGCCTTGCCCTTCGCGGCGCGCAGCTTCGCGAGCTGGGCCTCGGTGGCCATGCCCGGCATGTCCATCGCGCCGTGGTCGTGGCCGCCCTCCTTCTTCGCCTTCTCCTCGCCGCCGTTGAGCTTCAGCCAGCCCTCCATGGCGCCGATCTCCGGCTTCTGCGACGCGTTGATGCGCTCGGCCAGCCGCTTCACCTGGCCCGATCCGGCGCGGTCCGGGGCGAGGTCGGTCATCACCAGCGCCTGGCTGTGATGCGTGATCATCATCGTCGCGTACCCGAAGTCCGCCGAGTTGGGCGTGTTGTCCGGGAGTTCCTTCGCCGCCTCCTCCGGGGAGAGCGTCCTGGACTTCTCGCCGGGCTTGCCCGGAGCGACGATCCCCGTGGCCCCGCTCTTCGTCTCGCTCTTCGCGGCGTCGTCCCCCGAGTCGCAGGCGCCCAGGGCGAGTAGGGCGACGACGGCCGCGGCGGCCACGACGGGCCGGAGGGCACGCGGACTCCTGGTCCGGATCAACACGGTGACCTCCTGGGGCGCTTGACGTGTATCAGGCATCTGGTTAGGCACTTTCCTAACACGCTTACGGACGCGAGTGATCGAAAACTTTCATTACATCTCGGTTTCCATCTGTTGTGATGTACATGAGAAGGACGATACTGCCGAGATCCGTAAGCCGTTCAACTGGGAACGGATACAAGGGAGGACGCAGTGACTTCGTTGCACACCACGCGCGTGCGGCGTAGACGTCTGGGCGTGGCAGCAGCCGCTGCCGCCGGGCTCTTCGCCACACTGCTGGCCGCCGGACCGGCGGTCGCCACACCCGACCCCGGGGACAAGCCGGCCAAGGAGGAGACCTCCAAGAGCCAGCAGGCCGAGGCCAAGAAGGCCATCGAGAACAACGACATACCCGGTGTGGACGAGATCATCCACAGCGACAACATGAGCCATGTCGCCAACGTCCCCAAGGACCACCTCAAAGGGACCAACTCGGACATAGCCTTCCAGGGGAAGTACGCCTTCTCCGGCAACTACGACGGCTTCCGGATCTTCGACATCAGCAAGCCGTCGAAGCCGAAGACCGTCGCGCAGGTCCTGTGCCCCGGTGGCCAGAACGACATCTCCGTCTCGGGCGACCTGCTCTTCCTGTCGACGGACGCCTCACGGAGTGACAACTCCTGCTCCAGCGTCTCGCAGCCGGCGACGGAGAAGTCCTCCTGGGAGGGCATGAAGATCTTCGACATCAGCGACAAGCGCAACCCCGAGTACGTCGCCGCCGTCGAGACCGCGTGTGGCTCCCACACGCACACCCTCGTGCCGGAGCGCAAGAACGTGTACGTGTACGTCTCCTCGTACTCGCCCAGCACCGCGTTCCCGGACTGCCAGCCGCCGCACGACGGCATCAGCATCATCAAGGTGCCCCGCAAGGCGCCCGAGCAGTCGAAGATCGTCGACTTCCCGATCCTCTTCCCGGACGGCGGCAACCCCGGCGCGCCGACCAACCCGGGCGTCTCGGCGACCACCGGCTGCCACGACATCACGGTGCTCCCGTCCAAGGACGTCGCCGCCGGTGCCTGCATGGGTGACGGCATCCTGTTCGACATCGAGGACCCGGAGAAGCCGCGGGTCATCGACCGCGTCCAGGACAACGTCAACTTCGCCTTCTGGCACTCGGCCACCTTCAACCAGCGCGCCAACAAGATCGTCTTCACTGACGAGCTCGGCGGCGGCGGCGCGGCCACCTGCAACGAGGAGATCGGCCCGAAGCGCGGCGCCGACGGCATCTACGACATCCTCGGCAAGGGCGACAAGCGGACGCTGAAGTTCAAGAGCTACTTCAAGATCGACCGTCCGCAGGCGGACGCCGAGGTGTGCGTGGCGCACAACGGATCGCTGATCCCGGTCAAGGGCAAGGACATCATGGTCCAGGCCTGGTACCAGGGCGGCATCTCGGTCTGGGACTTCACCGACTCCTCGAAGCCGAAGGAGATCGGCTACTTCGAGCGCGGCCCGGTCACCCTCGACCAGGTCACCACGGCCGGCCCGTGGTCGGCGTACTACTACAACGGCTACATCTACTCGAACGACATCGCCAAGGGTCTGGACGTCATCAAGATCGACGACCGCCGGACGGACGAGGCGAAGAAGGTGAAGATGGACGAGCTCAACGTCCAGACGCAGCCTGACTACTTCGAGGACTTCCGCAACTGACCGGAGCGGCCGGCCGCTGAGGCGGCCGGCCGGACAGGTGGGGTCATTTCAGACGCCCCGCCGGGCGGGCTCCCCGCCCGGCGGGACGGCGTACGCCGGGTCCAGGCCGAAGCGGTGGAACAGCTCGTCCCGCAGGCTGGCCAGCGGCATCGCCGCCCCCGGCAGCAGAATCGCGAACACCGCGCCCATCATCAGCGCGCGCAGCAGCGGATAGTCGCTGTCCACGTCCGCCGACCCGTACCGCACCATCGTCTCGCGCAGCAGCTCCGCGAGCCGCTGCTGCTCCGGGCACTGGACGAAGCCCTCGGCCTGGAGGATCCCGGCCATATGGGCACGCATCACCACCGGGTGGTCGACCGTGAGACCGAGTACGGCGTCGATGGCGCGCGCCAGCAGCTCCCGGCCGTCGTCGGTACGGGGCTCACGCTCCAGCGCCGCCTGCAGGGTGCGGTGCATCAGCCGGTGCACGGCCGACTGGAACATCGGGCGCTTTCCGGGGAAGTAGTACGAGACCAGCCCGCGCGCCGCTCCCGCCCGGTCGGCGATGTCGGCCAGCGTCGTTCCGTCGAAGCCCCGCTCCTCGACCAGCTCCACGGTGGCCTGCAGAAGCCGTTCGCGGGAACGCCGGCGAAGTTCTTCATTGACCGATGGGCTCCGCGGGGACATGCTGGACTCCTGCGTTGACTGGCTCTTAGCCAGTATACTCGGCACGTCCTCGCGGACCGGCCTCCGGGCCTGGTCGGCGTGGGTGAGGGCTGTCTGTCTTGGGCGACGCGGGGGATCGTCCAAGACAGACAGCCCTGCTTTGTTGAAGGCGCCTCCCCGCTACGGCGCCGGAGCCCGCCGCCCGGGCCGTGACCACCCGCTCGCCCGGAGACGGTGACGGTGTGTCAGGCCGCGCAGTACTGGGACTCCTTGCCGATCGACCGGTACATGCAGTCCGCGTTCTCCAGGAGTTGGAGCACCGCGTCCTTGTTGCGGCTCGTCTCGCGCTCGATCACCTCGTCGGGCGGGTAGAAACCGCCGCCGCCGGCGCTGCCCGGATACATCTCGAAGGTGTACGCGAAGATCTTCTGGTTCCCCCACAGCCAGTCGTCGATCGACCCGTCCGTGATGTAGAGGTCGCTCGCCTGCTCCGCGGTGTAACCGTTGCTCGCGGCCATCTTCCCGCCGACCGCGGCGAAGGCGTTCCGGTCGTCGATCGTCATGCCGGGAGCGGTGTCGGCCCGCGTGTAGCCGTACGGCCACAGCACCAGCTCGCTGTAGGTGTGGAAGTCGATGGCCGCCTTGAGCTGCTGCTTGCCGCCGACGACCCGGCTGCGCGCGAAGTCCGCGACCACCTTGACCTCGGGGGCGGACTCGGCACGCGGGCCGCGGTACGTCTCCGAGCCGGGGGTGCCGGACGAACCGCCGCAACAGCCCCACTGGAAGGCCCAGTTGCGGTTGAGGTCCGTACCGATGGCCGAGGAGCCGGAGTTGGGCTGCCGGTTCAGGCGCCAGCTCCGGTAGGAACCGGTCGCGATGTCGTACTCGCCGCCGTCCGGGTTGACGTCCGGGACGATCCAGATCTCCCGGTTGTTCACGGCGCTGGTGATCCGTGAGTCGGTGCCGTAGCCGTTGCCCAGCTCGCGGATCAGATACAGCGCCATCTCGACGGTGAGGTGCTCGCGGGCGTGCTGGTGGTGCGTGAACAGCACCTCGGGCTCGTTCTCGTCCGTCGCCACGTTGTCGCTGATCTTGACCGCGATGATGTCGCGGCCCTGGTAGCTCTTGCCGATGACGCGCTTGCTGATGAGGTTGGGATGGGCCGCGATCCGCTGGTTGATCTCGGCGTTCATCTCGGCGTAGTTGTGATAGCGCGAGTCGGCCGAGGGGAAGTCGAAGGGTTCGGCGGCCTTGCCGTTCGTCCTGGCGGGCGGCCCGGGCAGTACGTCGAGCCGGTAGCCCTGCGCGCGCAAGAGCCGCGCCTGGCCGGCGGTGGCGCTGACGACCGTCGAGTCCTCACCCGCCTCGTCCACCGATACGCCGGTGGAGGCCAGGGCGGTACGGGCCACGACATCGGCCACGCCGGGTATCTCGTACTGCCGGACGCGCTCGTCGGCGGCCACGGGGGACTCGGGCGCGCCCTTCGGATCCGGGGGCGCCGCCTCGGCCGTGAAGGGGACGGCCACGGCGAGTGCCAGCATGGCCGCGAGGGTGGCGGCCTTCCATCTGGCCTCGCGTACGCGAAGTCGCATGTTGTCTCCTGGATGGGGAGTCGTGTGGGGGGCTCGGTCGCCGCACATGGCGTGTGGCGGCGGGTTGTCCGCGCACATCGTGGAGCGCTGACATGATCAGGTCAAGTGGCGAACTTCGGCCATCCGGACCGGTACCCGCGCATCGCTCATGGGCCGGGGAGTGGAGCGGTTCCGGCAGATGTCCGGCGGGGGAGGCGTCAACAGGGGCGGACGGACTCCCGGTGCCGGCGCCGCTCCCGGCCCCTGTCGCGCCCTCCGGGGCGGATCCGACGCCAACTCCCTGGGCGGCGGCGGAAGCGGGCGTACAGCGGCGAGCAGCACGCCGTACGCCCGCACGTACCCGCCCGGTGACGGCCGCCGCCTCGCCGGTACGGCGCCCGGACCGATCCGGCGGCCGTCGCCGTCGAGCGGCGGGCGGGGACACCACCCACGCCGGGTGCAACGGCCGCCGTTCCGGGGCCCGGTGGGGTTCTCAGCGCGTGAGGGTCAGCACGGGCCGCAGGCCCGCCGGGCGCTCCTCCACCGGCAGATGGTCGACGAAGTGCACGGCGCAGCCCAGTTCGGCCGCTCCGCCGTCCGCCTCCCGGTCGTCCCCGACCATCAGCACGTCGCGCGGATCCTGTCCGATGGCCTCGCAGGCCGCGCCGAAGAGCCGTACGTCCGGCTTCTGGACGCCGTGTTCGTACGACAGCACATAGGCGTCCACGAAGTCGTCCACGCCGTGGGCCCGGAAGACCGGGCGCAGGTCCCAGCCGATGTTGCTGATCACGCCGACGCCGATGCCCTCGCGCTTGAGGGTGCCGAGCACCTCCGCGGTGTCGGCGTAGGGCCGCCAGGCGTCAGGCGTCCGGTGACGCTCGTAGAGCGCGTCGTACAGCCGCGGGTCCGGGAGCGCGACCTGCCTGGCCAGACCCGTGTACGCGGCCCTGTGCAGCTCGGCGCTCTCGTCGCGTGTGGCCCACAGCCCGGCCAGTTCCGGCGGCACCTCCTGCGGCGAGGGCCCGCCGGGCAGCGCCCCCGCCACGGCGAGCTGGACCGCGTACCGCCGGACTTCGGCGGGCGGCACGGGAACGCTCAATTCGTCGAGTGCGGACCGGAGCCAGGAGCCGGCCGATTCGATGCGGAACAGAGTCCCTGAGAAGTCGAAAAGCACACCCTTGATCTTCATGGACCCGATCCTTGCCGGGTCACCGCCACCGGGACAAGGCCCGTCCTCCGTACGTGGCGACGGACAGGGCCACAAGACACGCCCCGAACAGCCAGCCGGCCACCACGTCCGAACTCCAGTGCACCCCCAGCCAGACCCGGGTGAACCCGGCGCCGAGGGCCGACACCACGCCCACCACCAGCGTGACACGCCACAGCACGCCGCTCACCCCGTGCCGTCGCAGCAGCCACAGGAGCATCCCGACGGTGACGGTCGCTGTCATCGCGTGGCCCGAGGGGAACGCCGCGAAATGCGCCGAGTCGACCGGGTCCGGCCAGCTGGGGCGCTCGCGCCCGACGGCGGATTTCAGGCACTGCGACACCAGGGCGCCCACCAGGCTCGTCACCGCGACCCAGCAGGCCAGGAGCCGCTCGTGGCGGAACCAGAGGACGAAGAAGGCGACGGCGGTCAGCAGGCGCATCGTCCACGGGTCCCACACCCAGTCCGTGAGGATCCGGTTCGCGTGCGTGAGCCCCGGCTCGGCGACCGCCCACCGGTGCAGATCCACCGAGACGGTCCGGTCCAGGGAGATCAGCGGGTTCCACTCGGCGGCGACGAGCACCAGCAGGATCAGGGAGGCCACGCCGAGCACCGCGCCGACGCGGGCCGGTGTCATGGTTCCGTGCGGTGAGGAAGGTGCCGGCGAGGCCGGCCGTGGCGCCGGGGGCACCGCGGGGGATTGCATGGGGTGGTCCTTAACGACGGAGGGCCCGCAAAGCTATCCCAGTGCGCGTAGTGCCGGGATGAAGGCCACCACGAGCGGAACGGCGGGCACCAGCGCCGCGGCGGCCGTGAGCCGCAGCCGGCGGGCCGCGGTCAGCCGGGGGAGCGGTGTCAGCAGCCGGTCCACCCGGCGCGGCAACTCGCCGTCCGGGGTCGGGCAGGGGCCGAACACCCCGCGGTCCTCGTTCAGTTCGACCAGGGCGAGCGCGATCGTCAGCCGGCCGAAACGGCGTGAGGCGACATCGTCGGCGGCCAGTTCGACCAGGCGGTGCATCTCGGCCTGGAACGCGGCGAAGACCGGTACCTGCGGGAACCCGTTGGCCAGCGCCGACGAGCAGTGCAGCAGCCAGTCGTGCCGGGCGCGGGCGTGACCCTGCTCATGGGCCAGTACGGCATCGAGCTGGCGGCCCTTGAGCCGTCGCAAGGCGGCCGTGGTGATGACGAGTTGGGGTGCGGCGCCCGGCAGCCACCAGGCGCCCGGACGCTCACCCTCCAGGACGACCAGCGGGCCGCCGCCGGACTCCTCACCGGGCAACAGCGGTGAACGGACGAGCAGTTCGGTACGGCGCCGCTTGCGGCGCGTGTGCGCCCGGTGGATCTCCCGCGTGAGCATGGCGCCCGTCCACACCCCGCCGGCCGCCAGGAGCACGGCCAGCGCCGCCGACCACGGGCGGTGCGCGCCGAGCGCGTACGCCTCGACGACCCCGCTCGGCGCGGGTGCGAAGACATGCCCGCGTACGGCCAGCCAGGCCGCCGCCGCGCTGAACGTCATGGCGAGCGCGAAGCACAGCAGCACGGCGGCGACGACGCACTGCCAGACCCAGAGGGCCACCACCGGCTCGCGCTCGGGCCATTCGGCGCGGGCCAGCAGTCGCGGGGCGACCACGGCGGCCAGCGCACCGAGCGTCAGCAGCACGAGGGAGACCATCATGGTCGTCAGTTTATGAGTGCGGTGCCGCTCATAGGGCCGGCCGCGGGCGTCAAGTGACGCAGGACACGGTCGACGTACGGTGTCGCACGTGACGCACGGGTGTCAGAGCGTGAGCAGCATCGCCAGCATCGCGATGCCCATGGACAGCCGGCAGGCCAGCGCCAGCTCGGGCCGGTCCTCGCAGCGACCGGTGACCGCCCGCGTCACCGCGCCCGTCCCGGTCCCCGTGTCCGTCACGACCCCTGTCGGTGCCCCCGCCGTCCGGACGCCCCCCGGCGCGCCGCCGACCACACCACCCGC
>NZ_JAAPBF010000230.1 GCF_022695985.1 Streptomyces sp. NP-1717
CTCCGCGGTGTCGGCCGGGGGCGGGGGCTCCAGTTCGAACGCGTCCGCGCCCAGTTCGTCCAGGACGTGCGGGGCCGGGCGCGGGGGCGTGGGCATCACGGCCGCCTCGGAGTGGCCGCCGCAGCCGTACGCCAGGGACACCACCCGTCCGTCCGCCGGCGAGAACTCGTTCGCGCAGACGCCGAACGCCTGCCGCAGCGAGCCGGCGAGCGGCAGCAGGAAGCCGCAGGACACACAGGGCGCGGGCGCCGCCTGCGCCATGGGGGTCTTCGCGCCGAACGACTCGTCCCAGCGGTCCGCCGCGATGTGGAGCCCGTAGCGGGACAGCACCCTGGCCCGGCGCATGCCGAGCTCCTCGGCGACCGCCGAGATGGTGCCGCGGCCCGTGGTCGCGGACGCGGCGTCGCGGTCCGTCTCCGCGGTGACTTCGATGTCCTCCGCCTCGACCAGCTCGGCCAGGGCCTGCGGGGTGACGGCCTCGCGCAGGACGGAATTGGGCGGGGGCGTGTCCTCGCCGCTGTAGCCGGGCTCCAGGCGGAGATCCTCCGCCTGGGTCGGCAGCAGATCGCCGGGGCCCATGTCGCCGGGGCGCAGCCGGTCGCTCCACGGCACCCATTCGGGGGCCTGGAGGGAGTCGGGGCCGGGCAGCAGCACCGTTTCGTCAAGGGTGACGAGTTTGGAACGGGACGCGCGGGCGACGGTCACCGCCCAGCGCCAGCCGCGGTAGCCCATCTCCTTGCATTCGAAGAGATGGGTGACGACGCGGTCGCCCTCGGACACCGCCGACACATGCTCGCCGACGACGCCGGGCGCGGCAGCCTCCTCGGCCGCCGCCCTCGCGAGGTCTACCGCCTCCGCGCACAGGCGGTCGGGGGTTCGGCTTCGAGTCGTCGCAGCACTCACAGGTCTCGCTTCTCTCCTACGCCGTTTCACGGGTGCGCCGACCGAGTCGCGATGCACGGGCCGTGGGCGGAGCGGACCAGAGGGCCGCATCGACGTCCACGCCCGAGGTCTCCCGGGCACACCTACCGTCAACCATTCTGCGGGATGACGAAGAGGCGCGCGGCCGAGAACAACCGCCGGTGGCGCGCTACGCACGCTACCCTCTCCGCCGCCCGCCGCCCACCTGCACGCCCCCTTTCCCGGAGTCCGGGCAGCCCGGAGGGGGTGCGGCGGCCCGGGAAAGGGCTGGGAGACCGCGGTGGAGCGGGTGGCCGGGCGGCCGTGAAATCTCGGCAAAGTAATGAGAAGAGAAGCCGAAGTCAGCGCGTCAGGGACGTCGCGAGCGTTCCCTCACCCGAAGTGGGGGCAGTATGACGGGGTGGCAGCCGTCAGGTCGTCCGAGAAGCCCGGTCCGGTCCGCAGAGCGGGCCGGACGGTCGGGCGTGCCCTGCACCTGCCGTTCAGCGGCACCGCCAAGGGCATCCGCAAGGCCACGCACGCGCACGGGGCGGGCGAGTCCGGCCTCGGCCGGCTGATCGAGCTGCACGCCGTGAACGGCGCGGGTGACGTCATGATCACCGTTGCCCTCGCGTCGACGGTCTTCTTCTCCGTACCGACCGACGAGGCCCGTGGCCGCGTCGCGCTCTACCTCGCCGTCACGATGGCCCCCTTCACGCTCCTGGCACCGGTGATCGGCCCGCTCCTCGACCGCCTGCCGCACGGCCGCCGGGCCGCGATGGCCGGCGCGATGCTGACCAGGGCGCTGCTCGCGCTGACGATGTCGGGCGCGGTGGCGACGGGCGGTCTGGAGCTGTATCCGGCCGCGCTGGGGGTGCTCGTCGCCTCGAAGGCGTACGGGGTCGTCCGCAGCGCCGTCGTGCCACGGCTGCTGCCACCGAAGTTTCCCCTGGTCCGGGCCAATTCCCGGGTGACGCTCGCGGGGCTGCTCGCGACGGGTGCGGCGGCCCCGATCGGGGCCGGACTCCATCAGATCGGGCCGCAGTGGCCGCTGTACGGGGCGTTCGTGATCTTCGTCGCGGGTACGTTCCTGGCGTTCACGATGCCGCCGAAGGTGGACTCGGCCAAGGGCGAGCGCAAGATGCAGATCGTGGCGCGCGGGAGCAAGAAGCGGCCGAGCCTGCGCACGGTCGGCCCCTCCGTCTTCAACGGCCTCCAGGCGAACGCGTCGCACCGGGCGCTCTCCGGCTTCCTGATCTTCTTCCTGGCGTTCCTGCTGCGCCAGCATCCGCTGGCGGGACAGAGCGCCGCCGTCTCGCTGGCCATCGTGGGCGTCTGCGCCGGTACGGGCAACGCGATCGGTACGGCGGTGGGCGCCTGGCTCAAGGCCCGCGCGCCCGAGGTGATCATCGCCACCGTGCTGGGTATGGCGCTCACGGCGGCGATCTTCGCCGCGGTGTTCTTCGGCGGCCTGACGATCGCGGTGCTCGCCACCACGGCCGGTTTCACCCAGGCGCTGTCGAAGCTGTCGCTGGACGCGTGCATCCAGCGCGACGTCCCGGAGGAGGTCCGCACCTCCGCCTTCGCGCGCGCCGAGACGCTGCTCCAGATGTCGTGGGTGGTGGGTGGCGCGATCGGTATCGCGCTGCCGCTCAACGGCGTGCTCGGCATGTCGGTCGCCGCCGCTCTGGTCGCGACCGGCGCCCTGTTCTCCGTACGGGGGCTGCTCGGCGCGGCCCGGCACGGCGCGCCGCACCCGCGCGTCGGATGAGACCGGCCGGGCGATAGCCTTCGGCCCATGACCGTTGCGTTCATCTCTGCCAGGGCCCGCCGGACCGGTGTCGCGCTCGGCGCCGTCTCCGCGGGCCTGCTCGTCCTCTCGGCCTGCGACAAGCCGACGCCGGTCGCGACCGTGACGGTGGGCACGGACTCCGTGCACTCCGAAGCGACCTGCTACAACCACGGCAAGTCGCTCGGGGAGGAGTCCGTGCTGGCGAAGTGCCTCAACGACACCTCCGGGCGCAAGACGATCTCCGTCTCCCTGGACGACCGGATCCACTTCGGCGTCGACCCGGCGATCGCGGACAACGGCTGGACCTTCTACATCGACGGTCAGCGGGTCGAGCCGGAGCCGAACAAGGACACCTACCGCACCATCCAGGCGAGTTCGTTCTTCGCCTCGCAGACGGGCGAGCTGATCAAGTCCGTCGATCTCGGGATCGTGGAGACGAGCGAGAAGGAGAAGGCGGTCACCGGTGTCTGGAACTTCGAGCTGAAGAAAAAGTCCTGATCCTGGCGGACCGGCCGGGCTGCCCGGCGAGGGAGGGGCGTTCGTGCGCGTACTCGTCGTGACGGCCGTGACGGCGGAGGCCGACGCGGTCTCCGCCGGACTGGGCGCCGCCGGTACGGGGGCCACGGAGCGCGCCCTGCCGGGCGGTTACGTCCTGAACGCCCGCCCGAGTGCCGATGTGCTGGCGGCCGGGGTCGGTCCCGCCGCGGCGGCGGCCGGTACGGCGACAGCGCTGGCCCTCGCGTCCGTCTCACTCTCCCCTCCCGGTTCCCCGGCCTCCCCCGCTTCCCCGGTTTCTTCCGTCTCCCGCGCGCCGTACAACCTGGTCGTCTCCGCCGGGATCGGCGGCGGGTTCCAACCGCTCGCCCCCCTCGGCTCGTTGGTGGTGGCCGACGCGATCGTCGCCGCCGACCTGGGCGCCGAGACGCCCGGCGGTTTCCTGCCGGTGGACGAACTGGGCTTCGGCCGCACCGTCCATCTCCCGCCCCCCGGACCGACCGCCCGGATCGCGCACCTGCTGGACGCCGTCCACGCGCCGGTGCTCACCGTGTCCACCGTGACCGGATCGGCGGCCCGTGCCGGCGAACTGACCACGCGTCACCCGCGCGCCGCCGCCGAGGCGATGGAGGGTTTCGGTGTCGCGGAGGCCGCCGCCGCGTACGGCCTGCCGGTGATCGAGATCCGCGCGATCTCCAACGCCGTCGGCCCGCGCGACCGTTCGGCGTGGCGCATCGGCCCGGCGCTGGACGCGCTGCGGTACGCCTTCCAGCAACTCAGCCCCGTCTTCGAGGAGTCGCCATGAGGCACACCGCCCCGCCCGTGCGGATCGCGTACTCACCCTGCCCCAACGACACGTTCGTCTTCGACGCCTGGGCGCACGGCCGGGTGCCCGGGGCTCCCGAGCTGGACGTGACGTTCGCGGACATCGACATCACCAACGGCATGGCGGAGCGCGGCGAGCTGGACGTGCTGAAGGTGTCGTACGCCGTGCTGCCGTGGGTCCTCGACGAGTACACGCTGCTGCCGTGCGGCGGCGCGCTCGGCCGTGGCAACGGTCCGCTGGTCCTGACCCGCGAACCGGCCGCCGATCTGACCGGCAGGACCGTCGCCGTACCGTCCGAACGGTCCACCGCCTACCTGCTGTTCCGGCTGTGGGCGGCGGAGGTCGTGCCGGGCGGGGTGGGCCGGATCGTGGTCATGCCCTTCCACGAGATCATGCCCGCGGTGCGCGACGGCAAGGTCGACGCGGGGCTCGTCATCCACGAGGCGCGCTTCACCTACCAGGACTACGGGCTGCACCGGCTCGCCGACATGGGCGAGCACTGGGAGTCCACGACGGGTCTGCCGATCCCGCTGGGCGCGATCATCGCGAAGCGGAACCTGGGCTCGGACACGCTGCAGCTGCTGGCGGACTCGGCGCGTACGTCGGTCCGTATGGCGTGGGACGACCCGGAGGCGTCCCGCCCGTACGTCCGCGCCCACGCGCAGGAGATGGACCCGGCGGTCGCGGAGCAGCACATCGGCCTGTACGTCAACGAGTTCACCGCCGACCTGGGCCCGGACGGCTACGCGGCGGTCCGCGGGCTCCTCACCCGCGCGGCGGCGGAGGGCCTGGTTCCGCCGCTCTCCCCGGAGGCCCTGGCCTTCGGCTGACCCGCCCGGCCGGCCGGGACCCCGGTCCTAGGACCCGGCGGTGCGGGCCTGGTCCGCGCGGCCGATACGCGACCGCCGGACCCGTCCTAGCGTCACACCCATGACCAACGACGCGAACACGAGCGGTGTCCTGGAAGAGGCCCTGGAGCGGCTGCACGCCTCGGGTCCCGAGATCTACGAGTGGCGCCTGACCAACCACGCCCCCATGGTGGTCGAGGCGCTCGCCACGCACGGACGGTCGGGCGCCGTGCACCGGTGGCTGGACGCCTACCAGGTCCGGCTGGACGACTTCCCCACCTCCGTGGCCCGCGTGACCGACGCCAACTGGCGGGAGGCGCTGGGCGATACGCGCCGGGGAGCGGACTGGATCGGCTACTTCCTGCGGGCCATCGAAGAACGGCCCTGGCGCGACGTGCTCGCCGAGTGGTGGCCCCGGCTGCTGCCGGGCATGTACGGCGGGTCCACCCACCCGGTGATCCGGGTCGGCCACGCCGTGCGCGTCATCACCGAGAGCGGCGAGAACGGGCCACGCCTCACCGAACTCGCCCACGGACTCGGCTACTGGGCCGCCCGCCACCACACGGTCCCCGGCGTCACCCCGCTCGCCGGCGCCCCGGACGCGGACGGCGCGCTGGAGGCCGTGCCCCCGATCAGCGACTTCGAGGGCGGCTTCAGGGACCGGCTCGCCCGGGTCGACCGGCTGCCGGTCTGGTCGGCCGACGTCACCGACCCGGACGAGGCACGGGACCGGCTGACGGCCCTGGTGGCCGCCGCGACCCACCGCTACGCCACCCACGGCCACGGCGACGAGACGATGCTGGTCCACGCGGCGACGGCCCCGAACGCCGTACTGCGCACCCTGCCCGCCCTGCCGCGCGCCCTGTGGGTCCCGAGCCTGCACGCGGCCTGGACGGCCTCGGCGGCGGTGACCTCGATGTACGCCCCGGCCCAGCCGGCCCCGTACACCCCCGCCCACGGCACGACACCCGAAGAGGTCCTCGAACGCGCCCTGGCCCACGGCGACGAGCACGTCATCAAGTTCGCCGACACGGCGCTGGACGTGGGCGACGAACGGGCGCTGACGGCGGCGCTGCACGCGATCGACCTGAGCGAACCGCTGATCTACTGAGGGCCGCCCCCGGGTCGTCGAGGCGCTGTGCCGACGCGCCTCGGGCTCCGGTGCAGGACGCCGGCCGACCAGATTCCGTCCTGTCAGGGGCGGGGAATGGGAAGCCGGGCTCACGGCGCCAGGGCACCAGGGCGCGTGAGCCCGGCGGGATTCTTCGGGGTGGTGCTAGACGTCGAGTTGGTCCGCCACCGCACGCAGCAGGCCCGCGATGTTCGCGCCCTGGGACTTGTCCGGGTATCTGCCCCGCTCCAGGACGGGCGTGATGCTCTCCAGGAGCGTCGTCAGGTCCTGGACGATGGAGGCCAGTTCGTCGGGCTTGCGGCGCTGGGCCGCCGCCACCGACGGGGCGGGGTCGAGGACCGTGACCGAGAGGGCCTGGTCGCCACGCTGGCCCGCGACGACGCCGAACTCGACACGCTGGCCCGGCTTCAGTGCCTCGACTCCGGCGGGGAGGACCGATGAGTGGACGAAGACGTCGCCGCCGTCGTCACGGGAGAGAAAGCCGAAGCCCTTCTCGCGGTTGAACCACTTGACCTGGCCGGTAGGCACGTCTGTCCTCGTCCTCATGTGTTGGGGGCGCTGGCGCGCACTGAACGGCTCTGGATAGCACTACAGCGGGTCGGACGACCCGCCGTCCCCAAGGCTAATGGTCCAGGGGCTGGTGACAAGACGTCGCCGGTTGGTTCCTGTCCGCATGGAACTACCCTGGTGGAGTGACTGCTACTCCTTCATCGCCCTCCACGGAACCCGCACCGGACGCGGCGTCCGGACCGCGCGCCCAAGTGGCCGGTCCCGGCGACCGGCTGGTGCGGATCGGCGCGATCGTCTTCATCGTCGGCGCGATCGCCACCCTGGTCACCGTGGCCCCACTGTTCCTCGGGACGGACCCCTTCCCGACCGTCGCCTACGCGCTCTGCATGCTCATGGCCGTCGGCTTCGTGATCGCCGGCGCCGGGCTCCTGCGGTCGATCGCCGCGCAGCGACGTCAGGCCAGGTCGGCGGCCGGCTCCGCCACGTAGGCGCGCAGCCAGCGCGGGAACGCCAGCAGGTCGGGGAGCACCACGTCCGCGCCCGCCGCGCGCAGTTCGTCCTCGCCGCAGGGGCCCGTCGGCACCGCGACCGAGAGCGCGCCCGCCGTACGGGCGCCGCGTACGTCACCCGTGTGGTCACCCACGTACACGCTCGCGCCGTGCTCGCGCAGCGCCTCGGCCTTCGCTTCCGCCCAGAGCCGGCCGATGACGGCATCCGGTTCCACACCGAGGTGCGCGAGATGCAGCTTCGCGTTCGGCTCGTGCTTCGCCGTGACGACGATCACCCGCCCGCCGAGCTCCTGAACGGCGGCGACGGCCTCACGGGCCCCGGCCATCAGCAGCGTCGGCGCGATGGCGTGAGCGGGATAGATCTCCCGGTACCGGTCGCCCATCGCCGCGATGCGCTCCGCCGGGAACCAGTGCGCCAACTCCTCGTCGAGCGGCGGCCCCAGCCTGGTCACGGCCAGATCGGCGTCGATCGGGACACCGGTCTCGGCCGAGAGCGCGAGATAGGCGGCGTGGATGCCCGGCCGGGAGTCGATGAGCGTCATGTCGAGATCGAAGCCGACCGTCAACGGGAGCGAAGTCATACCGACATTGTGCCCGGACCCCTCCGCCGGTCGGTGGCCTGATCTCGACGCTTAGACTTAGCCAAGCCTTACCAAGCTTTGTCCCTGCCACACCACACCGAGCCCACGCCTGAGCCACGTCACGTCCCGCCGCCGTGGCCCCGGAGCCCCGCACCCGATTGGTCCCGATGACAGCCGCCGCCGTCCCGACGACCCACCGCACCAGACGCGCCCTCGTCGCCCGCCGTATCGGCTGGACGACGGCCGCCGCCGCGGCGCTGCTGCTCGCCGTCCTGCTCAGCCTCGCGGTCGGGGCCCGCGCCGTCGCGCCGGGCGCCGTGTTCGACGCCCTGCTCAACGGGGGCCACAGCGAGGACGCGGAGGTCGTACGGCAGCTGCGGGTGCCCCGTACCGTCGTCGGTCTGATGGTCGGCGCCGCGCTCGCACTCGCCGGTACGGTCCTCCAGGGCATCACCCGCAACCCCATCGCCGACCCCGGCATCCTCGGAATCAGCCAGGGCGCGGCGGTCGGCGTCGTCATGGCCATCGCCTTCGCCGGGGTGCACACACTGACCGGATACGTGTGGTTCGCGTTCGCCGGAGCGGCCGTCGCCTCGGTCGCCGTGTACGCCATCGCCTCACGCGGCAGGGGCGGCGCGACCCCGGTCAAACTCGCCCTCGGCGGGGCGGCGATCAACGCGCTCCTGGTCTCCGTGACGATGGGCATCCTGACGACGCGGGCCGCCGCGCTGGACGAGTTCCGCTTCTGGCAGGTGGGGTCGGTCGCGGGCCGGGACGCCGAACTGGTCGGCCAGGTCTGGCCGTTCCTCCTCGTCGGCACGGTCCTGGTGGTGAGCGTCGCGCGCGGGCTCGACGCGCTGGCGCTCGGCGAGGACGTCGCGAAGGGCCTCGGGCAGAACGTCGGAGCCGTCCGGGTCGTGGGCGGCGTCGGCGCGACCGTACTCGTCGGGGTCGGTGTCGCGGCGGCCGGGCCCATCGCCTTCGTCGGCCTCGCCGTCCCGCACATCGCCCGCGCGATCGTCGGCAGCGACCACCGCTGGCTGATGCCGATGGCCGCGCTCGTCGGGCCGGTCATGCTGCTCGTCGCGGATGTGCTCGGCCGTGTCCTGTTCCCGCCGGGCGAGGTGCCCGCGGGCGTGATGACGGCGCTGCTCGGTGTGCCGTTCCTGGTCGCTCTCGTACGCAGGAAGGCGGTACCGGCATGAGTACGGCCACAGCCGACCGGACAGTGGTCACCAAGGGCGCGGGGGTGCGGCCCGCCGGATACTCGCTCGTACGCACCCGGCTGGGCACCCGGCGCGTGTCGTTCCTCGTGCACCGGCGCGCGGCGATCGTCGCGAGCGCCCTGGCAGTGCTGCTCTGCGTCACGTGCGTCGCCTACCTCAGCGTCGGCGAGAGCTTCGTCGCCCCCGCCGAGGTCCTGAAGGTGGTCCTCGGACAGCCGTCGCCGGACGAACTGGTCGTCGGCACGCTGCGGCTGCCGCGCATGGTGGTCGGCCTGCTCGTCGGCGCCGCCTTCGGCGTCTCCGGCGCGCTCATCCAGACCGTCGCCCGCAACCCGCTCGCCAGCCCGGACATCATCGGTGTCACGCAGGGCGCGAGCGCGCTGACGGTCTTCGCGATGACGTACGGCGTCACGTCGTTCGCCGTTCTGCCCTACCTCTCGGTCACGGGCGGCATGCTGGCCGCCGTGCTCGTCTACGTCTTCGCCTGGCGCGGCGGGCTGCACGCCACCCGCTTCGTGCTCATCGGCATCGGCTTCGCTATCGCGCTGCGCTCGCTCACCACGCTCTTCATGACGAAGGGCGACTACCTGGTCGCCCAGCAGGCCCAGGTGTGGATGACCGGCTCGCTCAACGGCCGGGGCTGGGACGAGGCCGCGCCGCTCGGCTGGGTGCTGCTGATCCTGCTGCCGGCGGTGGCGTGGGCGGCGTACGCCCAGCGCACGGTGTCCCTGGACGACGGAACGGCCACCGCGCTCGGCGTACGCCTGGGACACGTACGGCTCGGGCTCGTCCTGCTCGGCGTGGTGCTCGCCTCCGTCGCGACCGGCACGGCGGGGCCGGTGGACTTCGTCGCGCTGCTCGCCCCGCAGATCGCGCGGCGGATGACGCGTACGGCGCAGATCCCGCTGCTCTGCTCCGCGCTGCTCGGCGCGGTGATCGTCGTGCTCGCCGACCTCTTCGCGCGCAAGCTGTTCGCGCCCACCGAACTGCCCGTGGGCGTGCTCACGGCCGCGATCGGTGCCCCATATCTGATCTGGCTGATCATTCGCAGCCGTACCGCAGGAGCTGGAGCATGAGTATGGGGACGGGCACAGGCACGGGAACAGGCACGGAGAAGAGCGCCGGCGGCCCGGCGAAGTCGCGGGCGGCGACCGGCGTGAGCAGGCTCGCGGCGCATGAGCTGACGCTCGCCTACGACGACCGCACGGTCGTCCACGATCTCGAACTGGCCGTCCCCGACGGCCGGGTGTCCGTGATCGTCGGCCCCAACGCCTGCGGCAAGTCGACCACGCTGCGCGCGCTCGGGCGGCTGCTGAAGCCGACGAGCGGTTCGGTGCTGCTGGACGGCGCGGAGCTGGCGGGCATCCCGACGCGGCGGATCGCGCAGTCGATCGGTCTGCTGCCGCAGTCGCCGTCCGCGCCCGAGGCGATCACCGTCGCCGATCTCGTCGCGCGCGGGCGCCAGCCGCACCAGCGCTGGTGGCAGCAGTGGTCGGAGGAGGACGAGCGGGCCGTCACCGACGCGATGGCGCGCACGGACGTGACCGAGCTGGCCGAGCGACCGGTCGACGAGCTGTCGGGCGGGCAGCGCCAGCGCGTGTGGATCGCGATGGCACTGGCGCAGGAGACGGATCTGCTGCTGCTGGACGAGCCGACGACGTTCCTGGACATCGCGCACCAGGTGGAGGTCCTCGACCTGGTGCGGCGGCTCAACCACGAGCAGGGCCGCACGGTCGTGATCGTGCTCCACGACCTCAACCAGGCGGCGCGGTACGCCGATCACCTGGTGGCCATGAAGAAGGGCCGGATCGTCGCGGAGGGAGAGCCGGGCGAGATCGTCACGGCGGAGCTCGTACGCGAGGTGTTCGGCCTCGAATCGGTGGTGGTCCCGGACCCGGTGACGGGGTCCCCGCTGGTGGTCCCGGGGGCGCCGTACCGGCCGGGGGGCGGGACGGACGCGGCGTAGCCGCCGGTCTGCCGTCGCGTAGCGGCCGTATCCCGGGGCAGCCGGAGAGTGAGCCGACGCGCGAACGAACGCGTCGACCGGCGACGGGAGATGACGGACCATGGCGATGGAGGAGCGGGACCGCGAACAGGCGCGGGGGTACGCGGCGCACGACGGGCCGGGCGGCCGGACGGGCGACGGGCCGGGGCCTGGGACCGGGCACGAGCCGGAGCCGCTGTCGGACCTGGAGCGGGGCACGGTCCAGCGCGCCCAGCTCCGCACCCGTGTCGCCGACATCGCCTGGACGGCGCTCATCGTCGTCCTCGGCATGTGGGCGCTGTGGAGTGCGGTCGGCATCGCGCGGGAGACGGAGAACGCGCTGGTCTACTGCGTGGTCGGCGGTGTCCTGTTCACGGTGGCCCTGTGGGCCCGTCTGTCGACCTTGAAGGCGCGTGCGCGTACGCATCTGTAGAGGGACGGTTCGCGGGCGGCCTCGCTGCCCGCGAACCGGCCGGCGTCCGACGACAGGGCGACAGGGTCTGAGCGGCGGCGTCTCAGCGGCGGCGGGAGCGCCAGACCAGGAACAGGGCCGAGCTGACCGCCGCCACCCGGATCACCACCGGCCAGGTCGCCGAGATCGCGTCGCCCATCGCGCCGTCCGCGATGGGCTCGCCCCAGCGCTCCGTCGTACGGCCCCAGAGCCAGAGCCCGCCCCCGACCACGGCCACGATCGGCAGACCGAAGACCGCCAGCTTCGCCTCGAAGCGGGACAGCTTGCGTGAGGCGTACGCGAGGACCCAGCCGCCGGCGAGCGCCAGCCAGGAGCCGAGGACCGCGCCGACGACGAGGAGGGCGGCGGCCA
>NZ_JAAPBF010000231.1 GCF_022695985.1 Streptomyces sp. NP-1717
CCGGAAGTCCGCCCATTACGCTCGCGCGTCGCCGTACCCATCCCCGCGTTGCCCCCTCTGTCCGAATTGGCCATTTCCCCATGGGCGGTTGACCGGGCGATCACCCTACCTGAGCAGTGGGACGTGACCGCCAGCATGCATAGTAGGGGCCGGAACGACGGCGACCCTCTGTAAGAGAAGGGGGTCTGGCCGCGCAGTGGGGGAGAGGGACAGCGGACAGATGGCATCACGACGGGACGAACTCAACGCCTACACCTTCGCGAAGCGAAGGCTGATCGCGCAGTTCGTGCGGCCGAACTCGACCGGCTCGGAAGAGGGCGCGCCCCGTCCCCTGCGCGGCGTGGTACCCGGGATGATTGTCGCCGTGGTGATCCTCGCGATCTTCGGCGCCTGGGGGATGTTCAAACCGGTGGCGCCCAAGAAGTGGGACACGCCGGGCGAGAACGTCATCATCGCCAGCAAGTCCACGACCCGTTACGTGGTGTTGAGGACCGACAAGAAGATTCAGCTCCATCCCGTGTTGAACATGTCGTCGGCCAAGCTCCTGCTCGACCCGGACAAGGGCAAGGTCATCAACGTCGACGAGTCGGTCCTCGACAACGGCAAGATCCCGCACGGGGCCACGCTCGGCATTCCGTACGCCCCCGACCGCCTGCCCGACGCCAAGGAGGCCGGCGCCGTGAAGCGCTGGGCGGTCTGCGAGCGCCCCGGGGAGGGCGGCCGGGCCATCGAGAAGGCCACGTTCGTCTTCGCGGAGCGCGACCAGAAGAAGACCGAGGGCGCGAACCGGCTGACCGGCGGTGAGCTGATGTACGTGGAGGGCCCCGACGAGACCCGCTACATCGTCGACGCCACCGGTAAGTCCTACGCCGTCGACGCGGACGACGACGTGTTGCTGCAGCTGGTGGTCGGGGAAGACCGCAAGCCGCAACGTGTGTCCGCGGCGTGGCTGGCCACACTGCACCGCGGCGACGCCGTCGAGTTCCCGGAGATCGACGGAACGGTCGGCTCCGACGCGGGCATCGGCGGTGAGCTGGACACCGCACTCGACAAGGTCGGCACGATCCTCACGGCGACTGACGGGACCAAGAACCAGAAGTACGTCGTCCTGGCGGGCCGCGTCGCCCCGGTCTCCGACTTCACCGCCAAGCTGCTGCTCGGCAGCCCGGACCTGATCGAGGTCGGCCAGAACGGCAACGCCACGTCCGTCAGCGCCGCGGCGTTCCGGCCCGGTGCCCCGTTCGGGCAGGACAACGACTGGCCGCAGAACGAGCCCGACGCGGTCAACTCGGCGAGTACGGATGAAGGAAGCCGTAACACCGTGTGCAACGTACTGCGCGAGGTCGACGCGGACAGCGGCGACACCACGCTGAGCACCTGGGCCGGCACCGGGTTCCCGGCGACGCTGGCGACCGGGGCGACGAGCGCGTACGTCACCCCCGGATCCGGCCAGCTGTTCCGCCAGTTCACCGGCTCCACGACCAAGTCCGGCTTCCTCTTCCTGGTCACTGACACCGGCCTGCGGTACGCGATGCAGTCCAACGGGGACAGCGCGACGGACGACTCGGGGATCGGTGAATCCGGCTCGGAGAAGGAGCGGCAGGCGGCCCGTGACGAGGTGCAGAAGGCGCAGAAGGCCCTCGGTTACCTCGACGTGGACGCGGCGCCGATGCCCGCGGCCTGGTCAGGGCTCCTGCCGACGGGGCCGAGGCTGTCGACCGGGGCCGCGCGTCAGCCGCAGGGTTCGTGAGGGCGGGGCAGCCATGACAGACACGGACAGCCGTACGCGCCCCTCCGGTGCGAGCGGGCCCACGCTCAACTCCCCACCCACGTGGCGCAAGTTGACGGCGAGCACGACGGCGACCGCCGTAAGCGCCGCCGCCCTCGCGCTCGTGACGCTGTCGGCACCCACCGCGACCGCGGACACGGGGCAGTGCTCCTTTCCCGGCGAGAAGTACGAGGGCCGCCCCTGGGCGCTGCAACGCGTCCTGCTGGACGAACTGTGGAAGCAGTCCACCGGCGAGGACGTGAGGGTCGCCGTCATCGACACGGGCGTCGACACCGAGAACCCACAGCTCGCCAAGGCGGTGGACGCCGGCAGCGGTGCCAACCTGATGCCCCCGGACGCCAAGGACGACAACGGCAACAAGCTGGAGCGCGGCAAGGCCAACGGCACCACCGACGTGGTCGGCCACGGCACCAAGATCGCCGGCATCATCGCCGCGCGCCCCGCCAAGGGCACCGGTTTCGTCGGCCTCGCGCCCGACGCGACGATCATTCCGATCCAGCAGAACGACGCGTTCGGCAACGGCACCGCCGAGACGCTCGCCGACGCCATCAACCACGCGATCGAGCAGGACGCCGACGTCATCAACATCTCCCAGGACACGGCGGACGCCGTGGAGCCGACAGAGCTGTTGAAGCAGGCGGTGGACGACGCTCTCGCGGCGGAGATCGTCGTCGTCGCCTCGGCGGGCAACGACGGCCTCGACGGCAAGGTCAAGGAGACGTACCCCGCCTCGTACGACGGCGTGCTGGCCGTGGCCGCGTCCGACCGGAACAACGAACGCGCGTCGTTCTCCCAGTCGGGTGAGTTCGTCGGCATCGCGGCACCGGGGGTCGACATGGTCACGACCGTCCCCGGAGGCGGCCACTGCGCGGACAACGGCACCAGCTTCTCTGCCCCGTACGTCGCGGGAATCGCCGCTCTGATCAAGAGCAAGCACAAGGGGTGGACGCAGAAGCAGATCGTCGCCCAGATCCAGCAGACGGCGGAGCGCTCGATCCCCGGCCGCGACCGCCTGGTCGGCTGGGGAGTGGTGGACCCGGTCCGCGCGCTGACCGAGGATGACAAGCCCGTCGAGGAACCGGTGGCACACGAAGGAGTGACCAGGGCCGAAGCACCGACCCCGGCCGAGATCCACCTCGGGGAGACGGCCGAGGAACGGAACTCCCGCCTCGCCACCTACGTCGTTGTCGGCGGCGCCGTCCTGGTGGCCGCTATCGCAGGCGGTTCGGTGGCCCTGCGCGATTCAAGGCGCCGGGCGCGGCGGGTTGAGGAGAGTCGGTGAACGGGGTGAGTGGGTTCCGTGGGACGGGTGAGGGCGTCGTCCCGCAACCAAGTCACCTGACCGGCAACCCACTTAGTGGTGTCCGAGCAAGTAGTTAGAGTGGTCGCGAGCGATCAACGCCTGCATGCAGAAAGACCGGTTCGCTGGGGTCGCGACGCAGGACAGCAGAAGCAAACGGGGAGGAACGGGCATCGTGCCTGAGTCGGTGGGTGGCATGAGCGGGGGGCTCTGATGGCGAGCAATCTTGAGCGCGGTGTCGGAGCGCTGAAGAAGTTCCAGGGTCAGATCAACACCCTGCTCGCGGAGTTCGAGGGCGGCGCGGGCGGCAACGGGGAGATCGCGGCCCAGCGCGTACCACGATCGTCTTTCAGCGGCCCGGGCAAATTCGACGAGGCCGAGGGCTTCTCCATGCAGTACGAGCGGGTGCACACGTCGCTCATCGCGCTTTCCAAGTCTCTCGGTGACCAGATAGAGCTGCTGAGCATCGGAGTCCATGCCGCCGACGTCGGTTACGACAACGTCGAAGAAGACCTGCGTTACCGCTTCCACACCATCCAGACGCGCTTGGACGAGCAGCGCGAGGAGCAGGCGAAGCAGCAGAGGCAGGAGAGGGGCGAGGCACCCGAGGCGCCGCGCCAGAACGAGACCGGCGGCACGAAGGACTTGGGGTGACGAGACATGAGTGACGAGAAGAAACCGCCGCTCTCTCCCCAGGAGCAGCAGCAGAACGAAGACACTGCCAAGATCCAGACCGAGTTCGGCACGACGGACGCCGTGGAGCGCGCGGCGACGGCCATGGGCGGGCTTTTCTTCGGCAACGTCGGGGGCTTCTTCGGGAGAACGAGCTTCGAGGAGCGCGGCCTCAACGACATGCTCGACCTGCTGGACGGCGCGAACCCCTCGGACCTGGAGAACGCCGGCAAGAACCTCGAACGAGCCAAGAAGAGCCTGAACGACGCCGCGCAGGAGCTCAGCGACTTCGTCAAGGCGACGGACTGGCAGGGCGAGGCGGCGACCGAGTTCCAGCGTTACGGCGGTGAACTCGCCGGCTACGCCTGGGGCCTGGCCTCCTTCGCGAACATCATCGGCACCCAGATGTCCGTCGCGGCCACCGGCCTGACCTCGGTCCGCAACTCCAAACCGCCCCGTGACAACCGGGCCGACCCCAGGCGTCCCAGAGACTTCCCGGTCTCGGAACAGCGGGAGGACAACCCGGAGTACAAGCGGGCCGTTCAGGCGGAGGAGAACCGCCAGGAGGCCATCAACCAGATGAACCGCCTGGCGTCGTTCTACGCGGTGTCGGAGCAGTCGCTGGCGGGGGCGAAGGAGCCGGAGCTGCCGAAGATGCTGGCGGCGGATGTGCCGCAGCCGACGGGGGGCTTGTGGGAAGAGGGCAGCCATTTGGGAGATTCCGGCGACAAGGGCGCGCTGGGATCGTCGCCACAGCAATCGAGCGCCGTACGTGCAGACGCCAGCGGAACGGGCGGCGTGTCCCGTATTGGTGCTGACGGTTTGTCCACACAGGACCCGGCCCCCAACACATCGATGGAGATCGACAGCGGCAAGACGCTGCCGCCCACCACGACGAATCCTGGACCCACGCAGCCTCCTACGACGCCTGTCGGACCGAGTTCCGGAAACCAGCACTTCCCATCGCCACTGGGGCCCAATCTCGGCCCGCCTGTACGTGGCGGCGGCCCTCGTTCCGGCCCCCCGCTCGCACCGAGAGGTGGAGGCCCCGGGCCGTTCTCCAACGCGAAAACAAGTACTGGAGAGGGCGGCCGCCAGGGCCCCGTAGGGCGCCCGACCCCGATGAACGGCGGCACCAACTCAGGCTCCCAGTCGACCAGGGGCCCGGTCGGCAGGCCGACGACTCCCATGGGCCCGGGCGCGGGACGCGGTGGTGGCACAGGCGCCACCCGGAGCCCCATGGTCGGTCGACCGAGCACCGGCGGGCCGCCCATGGCCGGACGCTCCGGCCCCGGCTCTTCCTCCGCGCCCCGTACGAGCCGTGCCAACGGCATCGTAGGAGGCACCCCGCAACGCACATCCGGCGGCGGAAATGGCGCCTCCGGATCGCGCATTCCCCGAGGAAATGTCATCGGAGGTCCGGGTAGCACGACGCCCGGTCGTCCGTCGTCTGCAGCGCGTCCCAGCCAGTCCGGTGTCGTGGGGGCGGGGCCAGCGAAGGGCGCCGCACGGCCCGCAGGGCGGGGAATGCCCAGTCCCAGCAATGGCGTCGTGGGCACTCCGCGAAGCGGTGGCACGCCCCCCAAGTCGGGTGCTGGCGCATTCACGACCGGCGGCTCGGGGCTGTCCGGTGACCGTCATGGTCAGCAGTCTCACGACGAGGAGACGGAGCGTTCCGTACAGCCGCGCTCCGAACCTCGGGTGGACGACGCAGAGACACGGGTGGGTCGGCGGCGTGGTGCCGTACCGCCAGTCATCGACTAAGCACAGCGGAAGGTTCGGAAGTCGGGATGACGGCAGGAATCAGCCAGGTCCGGAAGCGATCCGGGTCGTACGCCTTTCGGCGCGGCCCGCTGTTCGCGGTGGCCGTGATCGGGGCCTCGGCAATGGTGGTGGTCGGTGCCGCTCCGGCGGCGGTCGCTGAGGACATGCAGTCCAAGCAGTGGTACCTGGATGCCATGCGTGTCGAGGACATCTGGAAGTCCACCACTGGCGAGGGCATCAAGATCGCCCTCATCGACAGCGGTGTCAACGCGTCGACCCCCTCACTCAAGGGGCAGGTATTGAAGGGCCTGGATACCACGGAGACGGACGGGACGACGGACGACTACAACGGTCACGGGACCACCATGGCCGAGCTCATCGCCGGAACAGGTGCGGGCGGTGGCATCAAAGGCCTGGCACCCGGGGCCAAGATCATCCCAATGCGGACGGCCAACAAGGAGTTCGAGGAGAAACACAAGTCGAACTCTCTGGACAACGTCAACGCCATCCGCGCGGCCGCCGACGGCGACGCCAAAATCATCAACATGTCAGGTGGCAGCGAGTTCCTTACCTCCCAGGAGAAGGAGGCGGTGAAGTACGCCTATGGGAAGGGCAAGTTGTTCTTTGCCGCAGTCGGTAACACGGGCCACAAGGACAACAAGCCCGGTTACCCCGCCAACTATCCCGAAGTAGTCGGCGTGGCTGCGACCGACCGTGAAGGGGAGGTCGCCACGTACTCGAACCACGGCGACTTCGTCGACATCGCCGCCCCCGCCAACGATCTCCCCCGTTGGTGCGACCAGACTTTCAGGAAGTACTGCATGGGCAACGGCGGCACCAGCGCCGCCACCGCCCTCGCCTCCGCCTCCGCCGCCCTCATCTGGTCCGCCAACCCCGATTGGACCGCGAATCAGGTCCTGCGCGTCATGTTCGAGTCCGCGGGCCGTGGTGACGACTGGAAGCCCGGCACCGTCAGCAACTACCTCGGGCACGGCATCGTCCGTCCCAACGCGGCCATCAACCGCGGGATCGGCAAGCCCGGCGACCCGGACGTCAGCCCGCTGACCAACGAGAGGATGACGGCCGGCGGCTCGTCCGACGCGGGTGCTCCTAAAGAGGGCGCTGCCAAGGAGGATGACGCGGCCTCCTCCCTGCCCGACTCCGACGCGAAAGCCCCGGACACGGACACGGCCAGCGCCGCCAAGGACACCGGCGACGACAGCCAGTTGGGGCTGATCCTCGGGGGAGCCGCGCTCGTCGCCGTACTGGCCGGGGGCGCGTTCGCCGTCGTACGCAGACGCCGCAGCGCGTGATCGCGCGGCTCAGACCATCACCGGAACACCAGCACACACCCGCAGTAGCGAGTACATAAACGAAGGGGAGACTGACATATGACAGTCCAGAAGGTCGGCGATCAGAGTCTCAAGGACTTCCAGGACGAGATCACGGTCAAGTTCGAGGACGTCAAGGGACAGCTGAGGAACCTCCAGGGCGTCATCGACAGCCTGGAAGGTGCCTGGAAGGGCATCGGCGCGAGCGCCTTCGACGTGAAGCAGGCCGAGATCAACTCGGGCATGGTCCGCATCGCGAAGATGCTCCTCAACTTCCAGGAAGCGATCCAGGTCACCCGTACCACCGCGGGCAACACCGAGGACGAGGTCTACGCGGCCCTCAACGGCGTCGACGTGACCGCCGGCTTCTCCGGTGACTCCGCCGCGACGGCGAAGGCGACGTCGAACATCGCCGGTTACTGACGCAGCCCGTACCGCACCACCATCACCCACCGCACTGACAGGAAACAGGAGGACTCGTGGCTCAGCAGAACGACGGCACCATGGTCGTGACCTACGGCTCGCTGGAGCAGGCCGCCGGGGTCATCGAGAAGCAGGCCGCCCGGCTCGACGAGAGCCTTGAGGCCATCCAGACGAAGATCCGCGGCGTCTCCGCGACCTTCGAGGGCGAGGCCAAGACCGCGGCGGACGCGGCCCACAAGAAGTGGGACAACGAGACGCGCATGATCCACAACGCGCTCAAGGACATCGCCCGCAAGGTCCGCGAGGCAGGCCCGACCTACCAGGCGGGCGACAGGAAGTCCGCCGGCTACTTCTAGGAACCTCTGAGAAGCGACCGGCAGTTACGGCCACAGTGGGGGGCACGCGCGGGAGGTGCCCCCCTTTGCCGTGTCCCCGTACGAGGCCGCGCGTCAGGCACTCGGGCAGGCGGTATGCACCCGTCAGATGTCGATCTCACACCCGTCACCCGACGGAGCAGCTTCCGTGTACGCCTCGACCATCTTCAGTACCGCCGAGGCATCGACCGGGTCATCGCCGACTCGCACCGTCGCGTAGAGGTCCCCATCGGTGTCCTTGTCGATCTCGGACGAGTCCTCGCACTGGATCAGCCCGGCTCCGCCCTTGCCCGAGTAGCTGTACCGCTTGTCGGCGCTGACCTTGTCGTCGGGATCCACGCCGATCGTCTTCGAGGCGATCTCCGCGACCGGGGTGTCGGCCTCGTACCACTCGATGGACGTCGACAGCGCGACCTTGTCGTCCACCGACACGTAGCAGCGCTTGACGCCGCTCGCCGCCTTTGACCGCTCCGAGACTTTCTCCCCCTCGGGCAGCAGGGGATCCAGTATGTCCGCCGGCACTTCCACGCCGCAGACAGCCTGAGGTGTTTCGTATTCCTTCGCTGATTCCGAACACGAGGCGATCAGCAGCGCGCACGAGAGCGCGCCCAGACTCGCGACGAGTCGACGACTCGTGGTGTGGGGGATGTTCTCACGGCTCTTCATGCGGTCCCTCGTTAGTCCCTGTGTCTGAATGGCCACCGAACTCGGCCCCGGCAACAGCAACGCCGAGCCACGACTACGTCCAAGGCCAAGGCTGCGGCCACGGTTGCGGCCGAGACCGCAACCGTGGCCGACGAACAACCCGTACCCGCTACGTCGGAATCTCGGTCTCCAGGTCGTCCGCCATCCTGCGCGCCGCCGTCGACGCGTCGTCGAAGCCGTCTGTGGTGCCGATACGGGTCCACTCCTGAATCCGCTCGGCATCCGGGTGATTGTGCGCCTTCGCGGCCTCTTCGCCGGCGACCCTCGTCATGTCGGTCTGGGCGTCCTTGCTGGCCTCCCAGCGGAGTCCGACGTCGTGTCCGACGCCCGCGAGGTTCTGCGGATCGGTGTCCTTGAAGAACTGTTCCAGTACGACGCCGGTCACCGTCCCCGCGGCCCCGCCCACCGCCGCGCCGACGACGGGGCTGGCGATGAACGACGTACCGACACCGACGCCCAGGCCGACGAGGCCCGAGATGGTGTTCTTCTTCTGGTTCGTCGCGTGCTCGAAGTCGTCGTCCTTCGCCTTGGCGTCGCCCAGGACCGCTTCCTGGCGGCCGATGGCGAGGGTCCCCTCGACCTCTCCCGACCGCCGCGCGATCTCCTTGACCGTCTCCTCGGCGGAGTGCGGATAGCGGCTGTCGGCGGGGAGATCCGGGTTGAGGTGGTAGTCCATCAGCCCTGCCATGTACGCCTTCTGGCCGACCTCGATCGCGGCGTAGCCCTCCGGGTTCTGGCCCACAGTCGCCAGGAAGCGCGTGACGTCGGTGTGCTGCATGTCCGCCGCCGCGCCCGCGATCGGGAAGAGCTTCGGCACGCTCTCGTTGCTGTCGCCGCCGTCCGCCGTGGCGCGGTTGATGTCCGGCAGGTACTCCGAGGCGATCTGGCCCACGCTGTCCGACATGAAGGCGTTGTCCTTCAGGCGGTTCGGGTCCTCCGAGATGGAGGACACGAGGCTCTCCATGAGCTTCGCCTGCTCGGGGTTGTGCGGCGGGGTGTCGACCGTTGGCAGTTCGCCCGCCGGGTGTCCGGTCGTGGCCGCTTCGAGAGCCATCGCCAAGTTGTTCCGGCCGGAGATGCTGTCGTCGCCGTCCTTGTCGCGCTCCGGCGGCCAGTCGCGCTCCTCGAAGAGGTAGTCGAAGTTGGAGAGCGAGTCCTTGACTTCCTTTCCGTCCTCGTTCTTCGTCTTGAAGTCGTGGTCCTCGTCCTTCGACAGGAACGGGTCGTTGAAGAAATCGGTCGCGGCATCCGGGCTGTTCGACAGCGCCTTCAGATAACCGATCATGGGGTCCGAACCCGAGTCCTCGCCGGTGCGGTTGAGGTTCGGGTCCATACCCATGTGGGTCCAGACCGTCGCCCCGTGGCGGCCGTTGCTGGTGGCCGCCTTCTCGGTCTCCATGAGTTCGCTGCCGTAGCTCTTCAGGAACTGGTCGTCGAAGTTGCCCCAGCGCATCAGGTTGCTCATCACCTGGAAGCCCTGAGTGGTGCTGTTCTTGTTGAGGGGCTGGCTTCCGAGATCCGTCATCTCGTACGTCCACCGGCGCATTTCCGGCGTGTCCGCCTGAGTGGCCGTTGCGAGTGTGAGACTCAGGTTCTTCTGCAGTTCGCCGAGCTGTTCGTGGCGTTCGACGTACACGTCCCTGTTCTTGTAGGGATCTGTTATGCCGGCCCAGAAATCCAGCGTCCCCTTGGGACCCAACTGCTCCGCGAAGCGCTCGCTGAAGAGTTCGTCGCCGGAGTACTTCTTCAGACCCGCGCTGAGCGTGTCGAACTCCTTGACCGTCAGGTCTTCCGGGTTCTTCTTCGCGAGACGGGCCAGATTCTCGGCTTCCTTGATCGCGTTGGCCGCCGAATCGCGGTCCGCGTACTTCTGCCCGGAGAAGCCGTAGTCGGTGAGATCGACGAGAGCCTTGAGCGACGTGGCGGCCGTGTTGTCCATCTCCGTCGCCGTGTCGAGGATGCCCTGGAGCTCGTCCCGCAGCGCGTCGACGTCCTTCTGGCCGTTCGCGGGTTTCGGGTCGGGATTCGGAGTCACAGTGAAGCCGCTGCCCGCCGACTTGACGGACATGTGATTGCCCCGGCCGCGCTCGATGGCTTCCTTGAGCAGTCGCTGCTGGGTCTTCAACTCACCCTGGGTGTCGCGCATGATGTTGCGTATCGACTCGGCCTGGGTGTACGCGTCGTTGAACTCCTCGGCGGTCTTGCCGATGAACTCACGCGACACCGTGGCGTTGTAGCCGGCCCAGTTGGCCTTGCTCGCCTTGCCGTGGAGCCCGTCCTTGGCGTCGGCCTTGAGGTCGGTGAGTTTGGTGAGCATCTTCGTCCAGTCGCTGACCGTGGTGTCGAGCGACGCGAAATTGGCTGAGTGAAGGGCTTCGAAATCCATGATTCTGTTCCTTTAGTCCTTCTCAGTCCTTCGAGTCTTTCTTGCCCTCGCCGTAGACGTCGTTCTTCTCACCCGGCTTGGACCACTGCTCGTCGAAGCCCGCATCCAGGGTGGAGATGCTGCTCACATGACGCTCGATGAATATTTCGTCGCCCTCGTGTGCCTTTTTTGTGAAGTCCATGTGGTTCGAAATGAGCGCGCACGCGTCCATGACCGAACCGAGCTGGCGGTCCCAGCGCAACGAGACATGGCTCAAGGCCCCGCCCAGGGCGAATCCTTGGCCCTTCAGGTCACTTGCGGCCGTGTCGGTGCTCGTAACCCGTGCCTCTTCCCACAGCCGGTTGTACAGCTTGAACGCTTCGTCGCCGATCGCCGCCAAGTCCTTCTGGTCGACTGTCAGATCGCCGGTCGGATTGCCCGCGTTCGGCCGGTCCTCCTCCGGGATTCCGTTCAGCTGCATCTGCCCCGACCCGTTACCCGCCGCCGATGCCTTCAGCTGGTCCCATTCGTCCCATGCCATCTGGGATTCCTTCCCCCGTGCTCGCTGATGGATTTCACCATTCCGGATCAACCTATTGATGCGCGCTGATCACACGCAAGTGCTGTCCGTCCCAGCCGCGTTCAGCCGGGGGCGCTCTCTCCAGCGCACATCCCCGGCCTCCCGCGACTCGCCCCGTCTCACTCCGTCCCCGCCAGCCGGAACATCTCCACCGCCTGCCACCCCAGGAACAGCGCCAGTCCGATCAGCGCGAGCTTCCGGCCCCGGATCAGTCCGTCCGACGGCTGGTGGGCCGCCGGGTCGTCGAAGCGGTGTGCCTGGAAGCGCCACCACACCTTCCGCTGGTCCACGAAGGCCAGCCC
>NZ_JAAPBF010000232.1 GCF_022695985.1 Streptomyces sp. NP-1717
TCCCCGGCCCCGGTCCAGGTCCGGACTCCGGCCGAGCCCGCCACCGCCACCGACACCGGCACCGGCACCGCCGCTCACACCGATCCGCTCGCCCGTGAGCGCGCCCATCTCGGCGCCTCGCGCGCCGCCCTGCGCTCCATGCGCGAGGACGTCCAGTCCCTCGACATCCGCGACGTCACGGCGAACTGGGTCAACGCCGCCGTCCTCGAATCGCAGATCGAGGACCGCATCAAGGCCCTCGCCGACCTCTCCCACACCCCGCTCTTCTTCGGCCGCCTCGACTATCTGCACGCGGTCGGCGCCGACGAGGCCGAGGGCGCCGAGGGCGAGCGCTTCTACATCGGCCGGCGGCACGTCCACGACGCCGACGGCGACCCGATGGTCATCGACTGGCGCGCGCCCGTCTCGCAGCCCTTCTACCAGGCGTCCAAGAAGAACCCGCTGGACGTGGGCCTGCGGCGCCGTTTCGGCTACACGGCCGGCGAACTGACCGCGTACGAGGACGAACACCTCTCCGACCCCACGGAGGCGGCCCACTCCAGCAAGCTCCTCCAGGCCGAGATCGAGCGCCCGCGCGTCGGCCCGATGCGGGACATCGTCGCGACGATCCAGCCCGAGCAGGACGAGATCGTCCGGTCCGGGCTCGGCGGCTCCGTCTGCGTACAGGGCGGCCCCGGCACCGGAAAGACGGCGGTGGGCCTGCACCGGGTGGCGTATCTGCTGTACGCGCACCGCGAGCGGCTGGCCCGTACCGGCACGCTGGTCATCGGGCCGAACGCCTCCTTCCTCCACTACATCGAGCAAGTGCTCCCCGCGCTGGGCGAGTTGGAGGTCAAGCAGGCGACCGTCGACGAGCTGGTGGCGTCGGGGCCCGGCCAGGTACGGGTGCTGGGCACCGACAGCGCGGCGACGGCGGTCGTCAAGGGCGACGCCCGTATGGCGCGGGTGCTGCGCCGGGCGGTCCGCTCGCACGTCACGCTGCCCACGGAGCCCGTGATGGTGGTGCGCGGCTCCCGGCGCTGGCGGGTACCCGCGTACGAACTCGAAGAACTGGTACGGGAGTTGCTGGACCGCGACATCCGCTACGGCGCCGCGCACGACGCCCTGCCGCAGCGCATCGCGCACGCCGTGCTCGTACAGATGGAGAGATCCGGCGAGGCCCCCGACGACCGCGTGCAGGACGCGGTGGCCCGCAACCCCGCGGTGAAGGCGGCCGTGAAGGCGATGTGGCCCGCCGTCGACCCGGCGAAGCTGGTGCTGCGGCTGCTCTCCGACGCGGACTTCCTCGCCGAGCACGCGGAGGGGCTGCTGACGGACGACGAGCAGAGGGCGCTGCTGTGGGCGAAGCCGCCGCGCAGCGTGAGGACGGCGAAGTGGTCGTCGGCGGACGCGGTGCTGATCGACGAGACGAACGACCTGGTGTCCCGTACGCACTCGCTCGGCCATGTCGTACTGGACGAGGCGCAGGACCTGTCGCCGATGCAGTACCGGGCGGTGGGGCGGCGCTGCTCGACCGGCTCGGCGACGGTGCTCGGGGACCTAGCGCAGGGCACCACGCCCTGGGCGACGGCGAGTTGGGCGGAGGCGCTGGGGCATCTGGGCAAGCCGGACGCGGTGGTGGAGGAGCTGACGGCCGGTTTCCGCGTGCCGCGCGAGGTGATCGCCTACGCGTCGCGCCTGCTGCCCGCGATCTCGCCGGGGTTGACGGAGGTGGCGTCGGTACGTGAGTCCCCGGGCTCGCTGGAGGTACGCGCGGTGGACGCGGCCACCCTGGACGCGGCGGTCGTCGGCGCGTGCGGGGAGTCGCTGCGGCACGAGGGCTCGATCGGTCTGATCGCGGCGGACGCACGCGTCCCGGCGCTGGCCGCCGCCCTGTCGGCGGCGGGCCACGCGTACCTCGCCCCGGGCGAGGAGACGACGGCGGATTCCCGTCTCACCCTGGTCCCGGCGTCGCTGGCGAAGGGCCTTGAGTACGACTACGTGGTCCTGGACGAGCCGTCGGCGGTGGTCGCGGGCGAACCGGACGAACGCACGGGCCTGCGCCGCCTGTACGTGGCACTGACGCGAGCGGTCTCGGGCCTGACGGTGATCCACGGCGCCCCGCTGCCGGACCAGCTGGACACCGCTTCGGCGGGGTGGGCCGGGTAGGCGACACTGTCGGAGTGAATTCGAACGATGAGCCCGAGGCGGCGAAGACGGTGCCCGCGACGGATGCGCCGGGGGTGCGGGGCGGCGCTGCCGCGCCGCACGGGTCGGCGAACGCGGCCGACGCCGCCACGGAGGCGCCGGCCGCCCCGGGCGCCCCGGGCGACGTCGGTCCGGACGGAACCATAGGCAGGGGTCCGGCGGACGAGGTCGGCGTTGACGTCGCCGTGGGTCACGCCATCGGTACGAGCGACACGGGTGGTGCGCCGGCCGGGACGACGGCCACCACGGTCGAAGCGGACCGCACGGACACCGGTACGGGCACCTCCGCCGCCGGGGCGGCGGACACGAACGCGTCCGACGCCACCAATCCTGCCGCGCCGGACACGGCAAGCACCGTGGCCCCGGCCAGCACGAACAGCGTGGCCACTGGTACGGCCAACCCCGCCGCCTCCGCCGGAACGGCTGACACAGACACACCCGACGCCACCAACCCTGCCGCGCCGGACCCGGCCGACCCCGACACCACCCGCACCGCACCCCCCACCCGGCGGTTGTTCTGGTCCACCCTCGGTGTCGCCCTCGTGCTGTTGATCGTCGATCAGGCGTCCAAGTGGTGGGCCGTCGGTGCGCTGGGGGACTCGGAGTCCATCGATGTCGTCGGCGACGTCATCCGCTTCTGGCTCGTGTACAACCCCGGCGCGGCCTTCTCCATGGGCACCGGAGTGACCTGGGTATTCACGATCTTCGCCGGTGTCGCCGTCGTGGCCATCGCCTGGTACGCGTGGCGTGTGCGCTCCACCCCGTGGGCGTACGCGCTCGGGCTCCTCCTCGGCGGCGCCACGTCCCACTTCGGCGACCGGCTCTTCCGCGAGCCCGGATTCGCGCGCGGGCACGTGGTCGACTTCATCGACTACGCGGGCTTCTTCGTCGGCAACGTCGCCGACATCGGGATCTTCGCCGGAGCCGTGAGCATCGTGGTGCTGTCGTTCAAGGGCATAGAGGCGGTCGACCGCGACGCCGTCGACAAGCCGGCCGACTGACGTCGTCGAGCGCCGGACGGGCCCAGGTACGGCCCGTCCGGCGCCATCCGCGAGGCCGGGCCCTGCCGTTACACGTCGATCGCCTCGCGCCACTGCCGTACCGTCGCCTCGTCCACCGGCGCCCCCCAGCCGTTCGGCCGCGCCGCGCCGCCGATGTGGAAGGCGTTCAGACCGCCCGCGCGCAGTTGCGGCAGGTGGTCCAGCCGCAGGCCGCCGCCGACGAGGAGTTCGGGTCCGTAACCCGGCTCACCGAAAGCCGCGGACTCCGCCTCGGCCAGCAGGACCGGGATGCCCGCGTCGACCCCGTGCGCCGAACCGGCCGTGAGGTACGTGTCCAGGCCGGGCAGGTCCGCGAGCTGCTTGCGCAGCGAGTCGCGGTCCGCCGCGCGGTCGATCGCCCGGTGGAACGTCCAGCGGCAGGGGTCCAGCTCGGCGACGAGCCGTTCGACCGTGACGAGGTCCACGTTGCCGGCGATGTCGAGGAAGCCGAGTACGAACTCGTCCGCGCCCTCGACCCGCATGGCGTCCACGGATTCCACCAGCACGTCCACCTCTTCCGGTGAGCCCGCCGCGAACCCGTCCTGGAGCCTCAGCATCACGCGCAGCGGGATGTCGACGGAGGCACGGATCTTGGCGAAGGTCTCGACCGGCGGGGTGAGACCGTCCGCCGCCATGTCGGTGACCAGCTCAAGACGGTCCGCCCCGCCCGCCTGCGCCGCGACGGCGTCCTCGGCGTTGAGGGCGATCACCTCCAGGACTGCACGCTTGCTCATGGGAACCCATTCCGTTCGGGAGGCTAGGAAGCCGGGCCAGGACGTCGGACGACCGGTCGGCGGTCGGCCCGTCGCAGATCTATAGGTCGGTCTCTATAGGTCTAGTCCAATAGTCAGCCTACGACGCCGCACGGCGCGTTCGCATCACCAAACCTCCACCACACCACATCGGCGGCCCCGCGCCGCCACGGAGGCCCGCGACAGGCGCACACCCCGCCCGACTGTGAGGTTCGTCGCGGAAGGCGGGACCCGATCGCCGTACGGGAGGGCATATACCCCATGGGGGTATCAGATCGAACCAGGAACTACCCTTGCTTCACATAGGGGCGAGGGGTATACATGGAAGGAGAAGGAGATACCCCCTAGGGGTATCCGGACGCAACACGGAGGAGAATGCCAGTCATGACCACCACACCGGCAACCGACACACCCGCCGAGGCCCCCGGCACCGTCAAGGTCGATGTCGAGCTCGCCATCGGTGGCATGACCTGCGCCTCGTGCGCGGCCCGTATCGAGAAGAAGCTCAACCGCATGGACGGCGTCGAGGCGACCGTCAACTACGCGACCGAGAAGGCGAAGGTCAGCTACTCGGAGGGCGATCTCTCCGTACAGGACCTGATCGCCACCGTCGAGAAGACCGGTTACACCGCCGCCGAGCCACCCCCGCCCCTACCGATGGGCGGCAGCGGTACGAACACGAAATCCGGCGCCGCCGGGACCGGGACCGGGACCGACCGTACCGACCGGGCCGACGACGGACTGCGCACGCTGCGGGAGCGGCTGATCACCGCCGTCGTCCTCTCCGTGCCCGTCATCGCGATGGCCATGGTGCCGGCGTTGCAGTTCGAGTACTGGCAGTGGCTGTCGCTGACGCTGGCCGCCCCCGTCGTCACCTACGCCGCGTGGCCGTTCCACCGTGCGGCGTGGACGAACGCGCGGCACGGCGCGGCGACGATGGACACCTTGATCTCGGTGGGCACGTCGGCGGCGTTCGCGTGGTCCCTGTGGGCACTGTTCTTCGGGACGGCGGGCACCCCGGGGATGACGCACCCCTTCGAGCTGACGATCGCGCGGGGCGACGGCGCGGGGAACATCTATCTGGAGGCGGCGGCCGGTGTCACCGCGTTCATCCTGGCCGGCCGGTACTTCGAGGCCCGGTCCAAGCGCAAGGCCGGCGCCGCGCTGAGGGCGCTGATGGAGCTGGGGGCGAAGGAGGTCACCGTCCTGCGGGACGGCCGCGAGACGACCGTTCCGACCGGTGAACTCCTGGTCGGTGACCGGTTCGTGGTCCGGCCCGGCGAGAAGATCGCCACCGACGGCACCGTCAGCGAAGGCACCTCGGCCGTCGACGCCTCCATGCTCACCGGCGAATCCGTCCCCGTCGAGGTCGCACCGGGCGACACCGTCACGGGAGCGACCCTCAACGCCGGCGGACGCCTCGTCGTCACCGCCACCCGGATCGGCGCCGACACCCAACTCGCCCGTATGGCCCGCATGGTCGAGGACGCGCAGAACGGCAAGGCCGCCGCCCAACGGCTCGCCGACAGGATCTCCGCCGTGTTCGTCCCCGTCGTCATCGCCCTCGCCCTGGGCACCCTCGGCTTCTGGCTCGGCAACGGAGCGGGCCTCACCGCCGCGTTCACCGCGGCCGTCGCCGTACTCATCATCGCCTGCCCCTGCGCCCTGGGCCTGGCGACCCCCACCGCCCTCATGGTCGGCACCGGACGCGGCGCGCAGCTCGGCATCCTCATCAAGGGCCCCGAAGTCCTCGAATCGACGCGGAAGGTCGACACGGTCGTCCTCGACAAGACGGGCACCGTCACCTCCGGCCGTATGACACTCCTGAGCGCCCACGCCGCCCCCGGCACCGGGGAACGGGAACTGCTGCGCCTGGCCGGCGCCCTGGAACACGCCTCCGAACACCCCATCGCCCGCGCGATCGCCACCGGTGCCGCCGAGCGCACCGGGCCCCTGCCCACCCCCGAGGACTTCGCGAACCTCCCCGGTCTCGGTGTCCAGGGCATCGTCGAAGGCCACGCGGTTCTCGTCGGCCGCACGAAACTCCTCGCCGAGTGGGAGATCCGCCTCCCCGGCGAACTCACCGCCAGGAAGGAGGAGGCGGAGCGGCAGGGCCGTACGGTCGTCGCGGTCGCCTGGGACGGCGAGGCACGCGGCATCCTCGAAGTCGCCGACGCCGTCAAGGACACGAGCGCCGAGGCGATCGGCCGGCTGCGCGCCCTCGGCCTGACGCCCATCCTCCTCACCGGCGACAACAGGACCGTCGCCGAAGCCGTCGCGGCCGAGGTCGGCATCGAGAAGCAGGACGTCTTCGCCGAGGTCATGCCCGAGGACAAGGTCGACGTGGTCAAGCGCCTCCAGGAGGAGGGCCGGTCGGTCGCGATGGTCGGCGACGGGGTCAACGACGCCGCCGCCCTCGCCCGGGCCGACCTCGGCCTCGCCATGGGCACCGGCACGGACGCCGCCATCGAAGCCGGCGATCTCACCCTCGTCACCGGTGACCTCCGCGCCGCCGCCGACGCCATCCGCCTCTCCCGCCGCACCCTCGGCACCATCAAGAGCAATCTGTTCTGGGCGTTCGGCTACAACGTCGCGGCGCTGCCCCTCGCCGCCGCCGGACTCCTCAATCCCATGATCGCGGGCGCCGCCATGGCCTTCTCCTCCGTCTTCGTCGTCGGCAACTCCCTGCGGCTCCGCGGCTTCAAGGCATCCGTCTGAGCGGTCCGGCGGGCCGGCTCCTGGTTCCGGCGTTGGTCCAGACCAAAGCCTTGACAGGGTGGCGCTTCACTTCTTAGATCGAAGAGGTGAAGCGCTTTCTGTCGTTTCCCGATCCACCTGTCTGTCATATACATGACACTCCCCCACTCAGGAAGGGATCGTCACATGCTCACCAGGACACGTCTCGCACGAGGCCCGGTCCGCCTCTTCCTCCTGCTCGCCGTCCTCCTCGGACTGGCCGCCGTACCCGCCGTCGGCCCGGCGGCATCGGCGGCGGCGCCCCCGGCGCAGAAGGCCGCGGACTTCCATGTCCTCGGTTTCTACAGCGGAACCTGGGACGCCGCGCACATCAACTTCGTACAAGAGGCGAACAAGTGGTTCCCCCAGACGGCCGCGGCCAACAACTTCTCGTACGAGTCGACCAACAACTGGAACCGGCTGACCGGTAGCGGTCTCCAGGGCGTGGACGTCGTCCTGTTCCTCGACGACCTGCCGAAGAGCGCCGCCCAGCGTTCGGGCTTCGAGCAGTACATGCGCGACGGCGGGGGCTGGATGGGCTTCCACGTCGCCGCGTTCACGACGGGCGCCCAGGAGTGGCCCTGGTACCACAACGAGTTCCTGGGCAGCGGGAACTTCAAGTCCAACACCTGGGGCCCGACCACCGCCAAGCTGAAGACCGAGAACTCCTCGCACCCGTCGCTCGCCGGCGTTCCGGCGACCTTCACCTCGTCGGTCAGCGAGTGGTACAGCTGGTCGAACAACCTCCGGTCGAACCCCGCCATCAAGGTCCTCGCCTCGGTCGACCGGTCGGGCTTCCCGCTCGGCACCGACCCCAACCAGTCCTGGTACAGCGGGGATTACCCCATCCTGTGGACCAACAGCAACTACAAGATGCTGTACGCGAACTTCGGCCACAACGCCATGGACTACAACACCAACACCGGCCTGTCGTCCACGTTCGACAGCGCGACGCAGAACCGCTTCGTGGTCAACGGACTGAAGTGGCTGGCCGCGCGGTGACCCGCCGGGCCACCGGCCGCTGACCGGCTCCGGGTCAGACGAGGCCGGTGACCGTCACCGTGACCGTGACGTCGGTACGGCGCGAGTCACCGGCCTCCGCCACCGCCCCGAGCACCGCCTCCCGCACCGCACGCGTCACATCCAGCGTGCGGTGCGCGCGGCCGCGCACGCTCCGCCTCCCCCGCCCCGGTCTCGCACTCCGTACCCGGGCGCTGACGGCCGCCATGGAGGAGCGGACGGAGCGGATCCCGGGGGGGGGAGCCGCGCCCGGGTGACCCTGCGCGGCCGTCCGCGCGGCCTGCGCGCGACCTTCTCCGTACGCCTGGAACCGGACGCCGTCCCGGCGGACGTCGTACGGCGCATCGACGCGGGCCCGGTCGCGGACGCGCGCACGAGCGGCGAGGGCACGGGGCGCGTGGACGCGGTCGTACGGCTCCGGGCCCCGGTCCGCGGCCCCGCGCGGGGGATCCGCCGCGCCGACACCACACGTGCGCCGCTGCTCTGAGCCGCGTCGGACGCCACCGGCAGGGCACCCTGAGGTCAAGCACCACGGCGGAACGGCCGCAGGCCGGCCACAGCGCCGCCATGCCCGGCCCGATCACCGACCGCGACCGCCGAACACCGAACGGGGAGACGAGAGTGCCCAAGTCCCGCCCGGCACACGCCTGGTGGCACCCGCATCCACCGCGCGCCAAGCGTCCCCCGCGCGACGCCCGCCGGTTCGCCCGCGCGCTGCGGCGCACCCCGATCGCGCTGTGGCGGGACGACGCCACCGACTGGGCCGCCGCGCTCACGTACTACACCGTCCTCGCGATCATCCCCGCGCTCCTGGTGACCGTGGCGTCCATCGGCCTCGCGGGTACCGACGCGACGGGTGAACTGGCCGACCAGATCACCTCCCTCGTCCCGGCCCAGTCCCGGCACCTCATCAGCGAGGCGCTCAGCCAGATGACCCACCAGCGCACCGCTGCCTGGCTGCTGGCGTTCTTCGGCACGGTCGGCGCGCTCTGGTCGTCCTCCAGCTACCTCAGCGTCTTCCGCCGCGCGCTGCACCGTATGAACGGCGCCGTCGACCACCATCCGCCGTGGCGCAAGGCCCCGCGCATCGTGCTCACGGCGTGCGCGCTGCTCGCGCTCCTCGTCACGAGCGCGTTCACGCTGGTGCTGACGGGCGACGCGGTTCACCGCATCGGCCCGCTGCTGGGCGTCGGGAGCACGACGACCGTGCTGTGGACGGTGCTGAAGTGGCCGCTGTTGCTGGCGCTCGCGGCCGTCCTCGTCCTCATCGTGTTCCGTACGGGCCCGCCCGGTACCCGCCATCTGCGCAGCGCGCTGCCCGGCGGGGTGCTCGCGGTGCTGCTGTGGCTGCTGATGTCGGCGGGATTCGCGCTCTACGCGGCCCACTCGGGGACGTACAGCCGGCTCTACGGCTCGCTCGCGGGCAGCATCGTCTTTCTCGTCTGGCTGTGGCTGTCGAACCTGTCGCTGGTGGCGGGCGCCCAGTTCAACGCGGAGCTGGCCGCCGGGGACAGGGCTCTAAGCTCTCCACCCATGTCCGTTCACGACGCCCTCCGCAGCCGCTGGCTGCGCACCCTCGACGCGGTCCGGGACGAGGAGAACGCGCCCGGCCCGCTCCCCGATCCCCTCCCCTACGCCGAGAACCTCATGGCCCGCTGGGCCGAGCCGCAGCGCCGGTACCACGACACCGATCACCTCCTGGCGGTCCTGGACCACATCGACACCCTGGCCACGTACGCGGCCGATCCCGAAGCCGTACGCCTCGCCGCCTGGTTCCACGACGCCGTCTACCGCCCCGACCGCTCCGAGAACGAGGAGCGCAGCGCCGTCCTCGCCGTCCGCGCGCTCGGCGAGGCGGGCGTGCGGTCCGATGTCACGGAGGAGGTCGCCCGCCTCGTCCGCCTCACCGTCACCCACGATCCGGCGCCCGGCGACACCAACGGCGAGGTGCTGTGTGACGCGGATCTCGCGATCCTCGCGGCGGAACCGGAGGCGTACGAGGCGTACACGCGCGCCGTACGGGAGGAGTACGGCTTCGTCCCGGACGACGCCTTCCGGGCGGGCCGGGCGGCCGTACTGCGCCAACTCCTCGGCCTGGAGAGGCTGTTCAGGACGCCGCACGGTGCGGCGCTGTGGGAGGGACGGGCCCGCGCGAACCTCACGGCCGAGCTGGAGACGCTCACCCGCTGACCGGCGCGGCCAGGAATGACGGAGCGGGGGCCGGTGGTTGTACGTGCCATGCCTGACTCCGCTCCCGTCGCGCCCAGCCGCGCCCGCATGCCACTCGCCGTGTACATACTCGGGCTCTCCGTCTTCGCCCTCGGAACCAGCGAGTTCATGCTCTCCGGACTGCTGCCGCCGATCGCCGACGACATGGACGTCAGCATCCCGCAGGCGGGTCTGCTGATATCCGCCTTCGCGATCGGCATGGTGGTCGGCGCCCCGCTGCTCGCCGTGGCGACGCTGCGGCTGCCGCGCCGTACGACGCTCATCGCGCTGATCTCCGTCTTCGGCCTCGGCCAGGTCGCGGGCGCGATCGCGCCCAACTACGAGGTGCTGTTCGTCTCACGCGTCGTCAGCGCGTTCGCGTGCGCGGGATTCTGGGCGGTCGGCGCGGCGGTCGCCATCGCGATGGTGCCGCAGACCTCGCGTGCCCGCGCGATGGCCGTGATGATCGGCGGGCTGTCGATCGCGAACGTGCTCGGGGTGCCGGCGGGGGCGTTCCTCGGTACGCATCTGGGCTGGCGTTCCGCGTTCTGGGCGGTGGGCGCGGCTTCCGCGATCGCGCTGGTCGGTGTCGCGACGCTGATCCCGCGCATCCCACTGCCGGAGCGGAAGCCGGAACTCCGGCGCGAGCTGCTGATCTACCGGGACCGCCAGGTCTGGCTCGCGATCGCCATCACGGCGCTCGCGGCGGGCGGGGTCTTCTGCGCGTTCTCGTATCTGGCCCCGCTGCTGACGGACGTGGCCGGTCTCGACGAGGGCTGGGTCCCGACGGTGCTCGCGCTGTTCGGTGTCGGCGCGCTGATCGGCACGGTGATCGGCGGCCGGGTCGCGGACGCGCACCTCTTCGGGGTGCTGCTGAGCGGTGTGGTGGCGTCGACGGTGTTCCTGGCCGCGCTGGCACTCCTGGCGTCGAGCGCGGTCGCGGTGGTGGTGCTGTCGCTGCTGCTCGGTTTCTCGGCGTTCTTCACGGCGCCGGCGCTGAACGCCCGGATGTTCAACGTGGCGGCGGCGGCCCCGATCCTGGCGGGCGCGACGGCGACGTCGGCGTTCAACCTCGGCAACACGGGTGGCCCGTGGCTGGGCGGCACGGTGATCGACGCGGGCCTCGGCTTCGCCTCGACGGCGTGGGCGGGGGCGGCGATGACGGTGCTGGCGGTGGGCCTGGTGACCCTCGCGATGCGCCACCAGCGCCCGGGCGGCACCCGCGTGATCGCGAAGGGAACGAACCAGACCCACCCGGCGACCGAGAACGCTTTTCAAGCCCGTCCGGCGATTGAGGACACCCGGCCACGGCCCGCACCGTGAAGACAACCCCGGCCACCCCAAGCCCGCCGGCGATTGAGGGCCCTTTCCCAGCCCGTCCGGCGATTGAGGACACCCCGCCGCGGCCCGCACCGCGAAGACAACCCGGCCATCTCCAGCCCGCCCGGCAATTGAGGGCACGCGCCTTTCCAGCCCGTCCGGCGATTGAGGACACCCGGCCACGGCCCGCACCGTGAAGACAACCCCGGCCATCTCCAGCCCGTCC
>NZ_JAAPBF010000233.1 GCF_022695985.1 Streptomyces sp. NP-1717
GACGTGGTCTGCGCCTGCGGGGGCGGCTGGACGGTGCCGAGGTACTGGGTGGATTCGGCGGGGCTCTCGGGCGGCAGCCCACCGGGGTTACCGCCCTGCTGGTACTGCGGCACCGGCGGTATGAACTGCGTGGCGTCGGCGGCGCCGGCGGCGGGCACCGGCGGTATGAACTGCGTCGCGTCGGCGCTGCCGAGGGGGCCGCCGGGGGCGCCCGGAGCCGGTGTCTCGGCCGGCAGGGGCTGCGCACCGTACGAGCCGCCCTGCGGCGCTCCGTACTGCGGCGGCTGCGCCTGGGGCAGGGGCTGTGCCTGCGGCTGCGCGGGCGGCAGTGGCTGCTGCATCGGCTGCTGCGCCTGGTACTGCCGTTGCTGCTGAGGGGGCTGGTACTGCTGCTGGGGCGCCTGCGGGTAGCCGTAGCCCCCGCTTCCGTACGCCCCCGTCGCGTCGTACGACCCGTGGGCGCCCTGATCCTGCTGCGGTGCCTGCGGCGGCAGTTGGTGCCTCTGCGGCTCCGGCTGAGGCGCCTCCGGCCCCCAGGGCTGCCCCCACGGCTGACCGCCCGCCGGGGCGGCCTGGTCGGCGGCCGGGGCGCCGGGGATCAAGGGGGGACCGCCGTCGGCGGGCAGCACGATGCCTTCGTGCGCGGGCCGAGCGGCAGGCGACTGCGGCTCGTCCCTTTGTCCGCTTTGCGTCACCGGGACTCCTAGTGTGGACCTACGGAATCGTCAGTTCACGCTACCGGGTGAATCAGGAGCCCTGCTACGCGCCCGGAATCAGTCAGCACCATCCGCATTCCGGACACCCCCGGCGGTGCGGATCAATCGGACGACCGCAGAGGTCGCCCATGGTTTCCCGTGTGTGCCCCGGCCGGCCTGTCCGCCCCGGTCACGGACCCGCCGCCCCGGGCCGCGCCCCGGCGCTCCCGTGCCCCACGGGCCACGTGGTCGACACGGCACGACGACCACCCGGTGGCTGTACGACGCTCTCGCGGCCGTCGTACAGCCGTGCCCCGGGCGGAAGTTGTAGCAAAGCCGTGTCACGCGGCCTGGATCTCCAGCCGGGCGCTGAACTCCCGCACCGCGGGCTCCGTGCCGTACGGCTCCAACCGCTGCTGGAGATCGTCCAGATACTCCGCCCCCCTGCTGGAACGCAGCGTGCCGAGCAGCTCCGCCGCGCGCGTGCCCGTACGGCACGCCTCCTCCACCTCGCGCTGCTGGACCTGCGCCGTCGCCAGCAGCACCAGACCGATCGCGCGCCGTCTCGCCCGGGACTCCGGATGCCCCGCCAGCGAGTCGGACGCGTGGCGTGCCGCCGCCTCCGGCTGTCCCAGATCGCGGTAGCAGTGCGCCAACTCGTCGGCCAGATAAGCCTGGTCGAAGTGCGCGATCCACACCGGATCGTCTCCGCCCTCCGGATCCGCGTGCTCCAGCGCGGTGAGCGCCCGGCCCGCGACGGCGTGGCACTGGTTCACATCGCCCATCAGCGCGTGCCCCCGCGCCTCGGCGGCCAGGAACATGGCCTGCGCCCTCGGGGTGACATGCCCCCGCGCGCCCTCCTGCGCGGCCCGCGCCAACTGGGCGATCTCGCGCGGATTCCCGAGCTGGGCCGCGAGATGGCTCATGGAAGCGGCCAGCACATAGCCGCCGTAAGCGCGGTCCCCCGCGGCCTGCGCGAGCCGCAGCGCCTGGATGTAGTACCGCTGGGCGAGCCCCGGCTGGCCGGTGTCCACCGCCATGTACCCCGCCAGCTCGGTGAGCCGGGCGACGGTGGCGAAGAGTCTTCGGCCGACCGCTTCCCGGTACGAGCCCGAGAGCAGGCCCGACACCACGCTGTTCAGGTAGTGCACGACGACCGGGCGCGCGTGGCCGCTGCCGAACCGGTGGTCCAGCTCGACCAGGGCGGTCGTCATGGCGGCGACCGCCGCCACGTCCGAATCCCCCACCCGCGCACCGGTGTTGCGCGCCACCGTCGCGTCCGCGCCCGTGATCAGCCAGTCCCGGCTCGGCTCGACGAGCGCCGACGACGCCACGGCCGATCCGGACAGGAAGTCACGCCGGCCCACGTCGCTGCGCCACAACTCGCAGACCTGCTCGATCGCGCCGACGACCGTCGGCGAGAACTGGAGTCCGATGCCCGAGGCGAGATTCTTGCCGTTGGCCATCCCGAGCTCGTCGATCGTGACCGTGCGCCCCAGCTTGCGGCCCAGCGCCTCGGCGATGATGCCCGGGGCCCGGCCGCGCGGCTGCTGGCCACGCAGCCAGCGAGCGACGGACGTCTTGTCGTAGCGGAGGTCGAGGCCGCGTTCGTTTCCGACCATGTTCACCCTGCGGGCGAGGCCGGCGTTGGAACAGCCCGCTTCCTGGATGAGTGTTTGCAGCCGCTCGTTCGGCTGACGGGCGACGAGAGGTCTGGCTGCCAATGGATACCCCCTGTGGCCGCGGTGATCGACTGAGCGATCACTGCCCGGCGGAAACGCAGTAAATGCGTGCGATGGTCGAAATCAGCAATCTTCGGTAACTTTCGGGAAACGCCGCCCGCTTGGCACCGAGATATGTGTGATCCGCCTCATGCCTCGCGCCTCCCCGATGGCAACCCCCGGTCACCGGTTGTGGTTACCCATCGACACGCCGCAACCTCGCGCGCGCCCCCGCCCATGCACCAGTGCGCCCCGCGTGCGGGTTCGATGCGCCGCCGCGACGCTCCGCGGCGCCCGTAACCGGAGGTGCGGGCGGGAGTTGTGTTCTTCGTGGACAAGACCATCGCAGTGACGGGCGTCACGGACGCCGCGCAGATCCCCCAGCAGCGCAGCGAGCCGCTGCTGGACAGCGCCGTGCGGTACGCGGAGGAGCGGCACTGGGACGTGTTCCCCGGCACCTGGCTGGAGACGGTGGACGGCGGGGAGCGCTGCTCGTGCGAGCGCTCCGACTGCCCGGCCCCCGGGGCGCACCCGACGAGGCCGGACTGGGCGACGCAGGCGACGGGCAGCGGTGCCGCCGCGCGCAGGCTGTGGTCGAAGCAGCCGCGCTCCTCGGTCCTGCTGCCGACGGGCCGTACCTTCGACGCCCTCGACGTGCCCGAGTCGGCGGGATTCCTGGCGCTGGCGCGGATGGAGCGGATGGAGACGACGCTCGGCCCCGTCACCCGCACCCCCGAGCGCCGGATGCTCTTCTTCGTACTGCCGGGCGGCTCGCTCAAGGTGGACGACCTGGTGAAGAAGCTGGGCTGGTCGGCTCCGGCGATCGATCTGGTGGCGCGCGGCGAGGGGCACTACGTGGCCGCGCCGCCCACGCGCGTCGGCGGTTACGGAGCCGTGCAGTGGGTCCGGCGGCCCACCCCGGCGAACCGCTGGCTGCCCGACGCCGAGGAGTTGATCAGCCCGTTGGCGTACGCCTGCGGCCGGGACGCGGCGGCGGCGCGGGCCCGGCGGACCTGAGGGGCCCGGCCCGCGATCGTCCTATGGTGGGTTCTCCCGACATCTCGAAGAGGAACACCGAAGGGCAGTGCGGCATGCCGGATCACGTACCGGACCGAGCGGCGGAGCAGACAGGACGACAGACGGCGGCCGGGCGGCCGGCCGCCGAGCGGGAGGCGCGGGAGGCGGCGCCGGACACGGCGGGCGGGGTGCGTACGGCGGCGCCGCCGGCCGTACGCGTGGAGGGGCTGTGGAAGCGCTTCGGCGAACAGGTCGCCGTCGCCGGGATCGATCTCGATCTGCCCGCCGGCCAGTTCGTGGGTCTCGTCGGCCCCAACGGCGCGGGCAAGACCACCACGCTGTCCATGGTGACCGGCCTGCTGCGGCCGGACATGGGCCGGGTCCAGGTCGCCGGGCACGACGTCTGGGGCGATCCGGTCGCGGTCAAGGCCAGGATCGGCGTACTGCCCGAGGGGCTGCGCCTGTTCGAGCGGCTCTCCGGGCGCGAACTCCTCGGATACACCGGCCGGCTGCGGGGGCTGCCCGGTGACGAGGTCGACAAGCGCGCCACCCAGCTCCTGGACGTACTGGACCTGGCGGGCTCGCAGCACAAGCTCGTCGTGGACTACTCGACCGGTATGCGGAAGAAGATCGGCCTGGCGTCGGCGCTGCTGCACAACCCCGAAGTCCTCTTCCTGGACGAGCCGTTCGAGGGCGTCGACCCGGTGTCGGCGCAGACGATCCGCGGCGTCCTGGAGCGCTACACCGATTCCGGCGCGACCGTCGTGTTCTCCAGCCATGTGATGGAGCTGGTCGAGTCGCTGTGCGACTGGGTCGCGGTGATGGCCGCGGGCCGTATCCGCGCGCAGGGCACGCTCGCGGAGGTACGGGGCGACGCGCCGTCGCTCCAGAGCGCGTTCCTCGAACTGGTCGGCGCGCAGGGCCGCGACACCGGAGAGTCCCTGGACTGGCTGGGCGGTGCCCGATGAGCGCGGAGGCCCCGGCCGGCGGCACCGGCCTGTCGGGGACGCCGGGTGCGGCAGCTCCCGCCGGTCCCACCGCTTTCCCCGGCCGTGCCGGGTCCGCCGGGCCCATCGGTTCGGGCACGACACCCGCCGCCACCCCGGGCACCCGCGCCCTCGCGCCGGTCTTCGTCCGGTTGAAGCTGTCGCTGCTGCGCAACGGGCTGCGGCAGTCCTCCGGCCGTACCGCCGCCTATGTGGTCTCCGTCGTCTTCGCCCTGCTCATCGCCGCCGGCCAGCTCCTGGGTCTGATCCTGCTGCGCGGCAACGACGGCGCGGGCACCCTCGTCGTCGTACTGACCGCGCTCGTGGCCCTGGGCTGGGCGATGCTGCCGCTGTTCTTCCCCAGCGGCGACGAGACGCTCGACCCGAGCCGCCTCGTGATGCTGCCTCTGCGGCCCCGTGCGCTGATCGGCGCGCTGCTCGCCGCGTCCCTGATCGGTCTCGGGCCGCTGTTCACGCTCTGCCTGGTGCTGGGATCCGCGATCGCCGTCGCGCACGGCGGCGCCGCGATCGCGCTGTCGGTCGTCGTCGTGCCGCTGACCCTGCTGGTGTGCGTGGCGCTGTCGCGTGCCGTGGCCGCGGCGAACATCCGGCTGCTGACCTCGCGCAAGGGCCGGGACCTGGCCGTACTGAGCGGTCTGGTGATCGCCGTCGGTATCCAGTTCGTCAACTTCGGGGTGCAGAAGCTCAGCGAGGCGGGCGGGATGTCGGCGCTCGACCCGGTGGCGGACGTCCTGCGCTGGCTGCCGCCCGCGTCGGCGATCGGCGCCGTGGACTCCGTGAGCGACGGCGCGTACGGGCGGGCCGCCCTGCAACTGCTGCTGTCGCTGGCCGCGTTGGCCGCCCTCATGTACTCGTGGCAGCGCTCGCTCGTGAAGCTGATGACCGCCCCGGACGGCTCCACGATCGCCGCCGCGGGACCGGCCCGCAAGGAGTCGGCGTCCGGGCTGGGCCGGCTGCTGCCCGAGGGCCGTACGGGCACCGTGATGCGGCGGAGCCTGTGGTACGTGTGGCGCGACCCCAAGACCAAGGCGGCGTGGATCACTTCGCTGGCGATCGGGCTGATCGTGCCGCTGATCAACGCCCTCCAGGGCAACGGCTCGATCTATCTCGCGTGCTTCGCGGCCGGGATGCTCGGCATCCAGATGTACAACCAGTTCGGGCAGGACACCTCCGCGTTCTGGATGGTGGCCCTGACGATCTCCACCACCCGTGACGCCTATCTGGAACTGCGGGCGCGGGCCTTCGCCCTGCTGCTGATCACCCTGCCGTACTCGGCCCTGGTGACGATCCTGACGGCCGCGCTGCTCGGCGACTGGCGGGCGCTGCCCGAGGCGCTCGGGCTGTCCTTCGCGCTGCTCGGCGCGATGATGGCGACGGGCGCCGTGGCCTCGGCCCGGTTCCCGTACTCGATCCCGCAGGACAGCGCGTACAAGAACGTCGCTCCGGGGCAGGGCGGGCTCGCGTGGATCTCGATCCTCGGCGGCATGCTCGGCGGCGCGCTGCTGTGCGCGCCGGTGATCGGACTGACGATCGGTCTGCACGTGTCGGACGCGGACGGCCTGAGGTGGCTCGTGCTGCCGGTGGGGGCCGCGTACGGCGCGCTGATCGCGTGGGCCGGGGTGAAGGTGGCGGCGCCCCAGACGGCGTCGAGGCTGCCGGAGATCCTGACGGCGGTGAGCAAGGGCTGACGGCCCTCGCGAATGGGACGAAGTGGCCGCCGGGGCTCCGCGAAGCGGGCGCCCCGGCGGCCTTCTGGCTCAGGCCGCGTGCGGCACCGGGGAGAGCCGGGACGTCCGGACCGCCGGGTGGAGGCCGACGCGGTCGCGCCCGGCCGCCTCGTCCACAACCCGGTCTCCGACACCGTGCGGCACAACCACCCGGGCGGCAGGGTCCGGGGCCGGTCCACCGTGGTGTCGGTCGCACGGGCGCACGGCGCAGGGGCGAGCACGCGGGCGGCCCGAAGGCCCGCGTCGTACTGCTCAGTTGTCCATGACCGGGCGCCCCGGGCCGACCCACCGGGACCGCGCCGTCCTAAGCTCGCCGGTATGACTGTCTCCCTCAGCGCCGCCGCCCGGAAGATCCTCGACGGGCGCAATCCGGCCGTCCTGTGCACCGTCGGCCCGGACGGCGGTCCGCAGTCCTCGGTGGTCTGGGTCGGTACGGACGGCGACGACCTGGTCGTCTCCTCGCAGGCGGGCCGTCGCAAGGTGACGAACCTGGCCGGGGAACCGAGGGTCAGCCTCTGCGTGTACGACCTGGCCGACCCGCAGCGGTACGTGGAGGTGCGCGGCACCGCCACCGTCAGCGAGGACATCGGCCGGCGGACGGCCGTCGCGCTCGCCGAGAAGTACGAGGGCCCCGGCGCCGGGCAGGAGTACCTGGACCTGCCGCCCGACGTCGTACGCGTCACGATCCGGATCACCCCGGAACGCCTCACGGGCAGCTCGGCGGCCTGACCGGCGACTCCGGCGGGTTCGAGTCGCCGGACCGGCCCTACGCGGTCAACGCGCCGTCCAGGAACGGCTCTATCGCCGCGTGCCAGGCGTCCGGCCGGTCGTAGTGCGCGAGATGGCCGGCGTCCGTCACCTCCGCGTACTGCCCGTGCGGCAGGACGCGGACCATCTCGTGCGCCTCCGCGCGGCCCAGCTCGCCGTCCAGGCCCCGCACGACCAGCGTGGGGCAGCGGACCTGCGCCAGCTCCTCCCAGTGCGCGTCGTGCACCCAGGTCTCGCGGGAGACCAGCATCTGGCGGCGGGAGAAGACCGGCCGCCAGCCGTCGGCGCGCTCGGCCATCACCTCGGCGAAGTACTCACCGCGGCCCGGACTCGGCCGCTCCAGCCACGGGTCGTCCTCGCCGAACCACTTCCGTACGTCGGCGAGCGTCGCGAACGGGACGGGCCAGGTGTCGAACCAGTCGACCCACTCGCGCTGCGAGGCCGCCCCCAGCGCGGACGCGCGCATGTCACAGATGATCAGCGCGCCGACCAGGTCGGGCCGCTTCGCCGCCAGCTGCCAGGCGGTGAGCGCCCCCATGGCATGGCCGACGAGGGTGACGGGCGCGAGGCCGAGCTGTTCGATCACGGCCTCGACGTCCGACACGTACGCCTCGCGTGTGTACGGCGCGTCGGGTGGCTTGTCGCTGCGGCCGTGGCCCCGCTGGTCGAGCGCGACGGCCCGGTGGCGGCCGGAGAGCCGGCGCGCGGTGGCCGCCCAGTGCGAGGCGCGGCCCATCAGCCCGTGGAGCAGCAGGACGCCGGGGGTGGATCCGGCCCCGGCCGGCTCCTTGGGAGGATCGGCGAACTCCCAGGCAGCGAGCCGCAGCCCGTCGAATCCGGTCACATCGATGCGCTGCACCATGTGTCCTGGCACCCCCTTCGGTCCTGAGTGGTCGAGTCAGCCGCGCGGCTCCCCCAGGCTATCGAACTCCCATTCGAAAACCCGGTCTCGGCGCGCAACACCGCTCTTTCGAGTGACCGTGGTCAAGGATTGTCCGAAGCGCCGGAGGGGAGATCTTCTCCGGGAGGCGGACCACTCGGGGATGAGGGTCCGTGGGGACCGACCCTGGGAGCTCGGGGCTCCGGGTCGGAACAGGGGAGGACAGGCCCCGGCGCCGCAAAGCGCCGGGGCCCTTACCGCGCGCGGCGGGCACAGCGAAAAGCTTCAGGCGCACAGTCCCGCTCCCTCCTCGGCCACGGGACGAGGCCCGCGACCGCTGCCCTGAGGTCATATGCCCCCGGACCAGCCTGGCACGCGAATCGCCCGCCCGCTGCCATTCCGCCGGTAATTTGTATTCTCCGTCGCGACGGGAACACTCTCCGCAGCCGTCACCGGGCATGACGGAACCGCCCCCGCGGAGGCGGGCCCGGGGTCCGAGGACCGGTCCGAGCCCCCGGCCCCCGAATCCCGGGAACGTCAGCGCTTGGCGACGAAGACGTGCGAGGCGACCTCGGAGTCCAGCTCGGCGGCCTCGCCGCTGCTGCCCACGAGCACCCCGCCGACCGGCGACTCCGTCACGCTCACCACGGAGCCGGGCTGCACGCCCGCCCGCCGCAGCGTGTACATCAGCTGGGCGTCGGTCTGGATCGGCTCGCCGATCCGCCGCACCACGACCGTCTTGCCCTCCGTGCCCGGGTCCAGGTCCGCCAGGCTGACCATGCTCCCGTCGAGGAACGGATCGGCGACGCTCGTCTCGCCCAGCTCCTCCAGGCCCGGGATCGGGTTCCCGTACGGCGACTCCGTCGGGTGCCGCAGCAGCTCCAGCACCCGCCGCTCCACCGCCTCGCTCATCACGTGCTCCCAGCGGCAGGCCTCCGCGTGCACCTGCTCCCACTCCAGGCCGATCACGTCGACCAGCAGACACTCGGCGAGGCGGTGCTTGCGCATGACCCGGGTCGCGAGTCTGCGCCCCTCCTCGGTCAGCTCCAGATGCCGGTCGCCCGCGACCTGCACCAGTCCGTCGCGCTCCATGCGGGCCACGGTCTGGCTGACCGTCGGCCCGCTCTGATCCAGCCGCTCCGCGATCCGGGCGCGCATGGGGACCACACCTTCCTCTTCGAGTTCGAGGATGGTGCGGAGATACATCTCCGTCGTGTCGATCAGTCCGGACATACGTGCCCCTCGATGCTGTGACATGAAAACAACCGTGCGCTGGCCCCTGCTCAATTCTGACGCATCGCACCGACAACCGTGCCGTACGGGAAGCCGCCTATGACGAAGCCGTATTGACACGGTAAAGGTCCAGACCGCAACGTGATCCGCGGCACAGGCGTTCCCGCCCCTGTTCCACGTCTGTTCCGCCCTCTTCTCCGCCCCCTACGGAAGGTCTCTCGATGAGCGAGAGCACGCTGGCCGGTCAGTTCTTCGGCGCCGCGATCGGTCTGCTGGAGCGCGTACGCGACGAGGAGGCCGCGAGCATCGAAGCGGCCGGAAAAGCGATCGCGGAGGCGGTCGCCTCCGGCGGCCGTGTCTTCGCCTTCGGCGCCGGGCACTCCTCGCTCGCCGCGCAGGACGTCGTCTACCGGGCGGGCGGGCTCGCCCTCATGAACCTGCTCACCGTGCCGGGCGTGACCGGCGTCGACGTCATGCCCGCGACGCTCGGCTCCGCGCTGGAGCGGGTCGACGGCCTCGCGAGCGCGGTGCTCGGCTCAAGCCCCGCGAAGTCCGGCGACGTCCTGGTGATCATCTCGCTCTCCGGGCGCAACGCGCTCCCGGTGGAGATGGCCCTGAACGCCAAGGCGCTGGGCCTGAAGGTCATCGGCGTGACGTCGGTGGCGTACGCGACGGAGACGGAGTCCCGGCACGAGTCGGGCACGTTCCTCAAGGACCACTGCGACATCGTCCTCGACAACAAGATCGCGGTGGGCGACGCGGAGCTGTCGGCCGACGGCATCGACGCGCCGTTCGCGCCCGCGTCGACCGTCGTGACGAGCGCGCTGATGCAGGCGATGGTGGCGACCGCGGCGGGCGGCCTGGTCGAGCGCGGCATCGACCCGCCGATGCTGCGGTCGGGGAACGTGGACGGCGGGCACGAGTGGAACGGGCGCGTGATGACGGAGTACGGGGACCGGATCTTCTACCGGTTCTGACGCCGGGCAGGTGGCGCCCCGCGCCCGACACCTGAGGCCGGGCGCCGGGCGCCGGGCGCGGATCGCAGCAGCCGGGCCCGGCCCGTGGCTCTCACCCCTCGGGCCGGGCCTCCGGTCGCGTCTCCTCCGCCCGGAGCAGGTCCAGCGAGGCCGCCATGCGGGCCGTCACGTCCTCCGCGTACACCGCGTCCTGGCGTTCGAACGACGGGCGGCTGGCGCCCCGCAGGAAAGTGACGACTCCCAGGGTCCGGCCCCGGCTCCGCAGCACCGTGCAGAGCGCGTGCACGGAGTCGGGCGGCCACTGGCGGGAGACCGACCAGGTCGGGGTGGTCGAGGCGCCCGAGGGCGCGCTCGCGCGCACCGAGCCCGTCCGGGCCACCGCCTGGAGGGCCGGGTGCCCGTCCCGGTAGCGCACGGGGATCCCCCCGGCCGCCACCGGCAGACACGGGCCGACCGAACCGCCCGGCGTCGCCGCCACCCGTACGAGACGGGTCGGCTGCGCGCCGCCGGCCGCCGTACCACCGCCGGGGGCCACCGCCGCCGGCTCGCCCAGCACCAGATCGATCAGCGCGTGGTCGGCGAAGCCCACGAGTGCGAAGTCCAGGCAGACGGTCGCCGCCTCCATCGGGCTCTCGCACTCGCCCGCGGCCCGCCCGGCGCGATGCAGCTGGCTGGAGCGGAAGCGCAGCTTGTCCGCCTCCTGCGCCGCGAGCTTCGCCTCCGTGACGTCCTGGAAGAGCCAGCCCACGCCCAGCGGCACCGGCTCCTCGGCGAGCGGGGAGGCCAGCCGCAGGAAGCCGCTGCGCCAGCAGCGGCGGCGCTCACCGCCGTCCGGCGCCCGCAGCGTCACCCACAGCTCCGCGAGCGCCCGCGGCGCGCCCTCCGCCAGTACGTGGTGGAGCGCGCCCTCCAGCTCCTCCACGCCCTGGGTGACGGTCTCGCCCAGCGGCCGCCCGAGCAGCGCCGTACGGCCCGAGCCGAGCGCCCGCGCGGCATGCCCGTTCACGACGGTCGGCCGCAGGTCCACGTCGACCAGCACCACGCCCCACAGCGCGTCGTCGAACAGCGCCTCGCTGAGCGCGATGGACCGCTCCAGGTCGATCTGCGCGTGCACCTCGCTGAACGCGCAGTACACCCCGGCGGGGCCGCCGTCCGCGCCGCGCACCCCGGCCGACTGGGTCCGTACGAGGACCCGGCCGCCGTCCTTGCGCAGCAGCGCGAACTCGTGGACCAGCCGTCCGGGCACCTCCATCGCCGCCATCAGCCGCCCGTGCACCTCGTCGGCGTCGGCGCTGCGCACGGCCCAGCCGGCGAATCCGCGCCGGCCGACGGCCTCGTCGGCGGACCAGCCGAGTATCCGCTCGGCCTCGCGGTTCCAGTGCGTGATGACGCCGTCGGCGTCGAACGCGCACAGGGCCGCGTCCATCCCGTCGAGCAGCGCGG
>NZ_JAAPBF010000234.1 GCF_022695985.1 Streptomyces sp. NP-1717
AGGTGGTACTTCTGCGTACGGCGATTAAGGGGCAGTTGTGAACGACGGTGGTCAGAGGCAGTACGGCCCGCTCGGCGCAGCCTTGGTGATCATCCCGACCTTCAACGAGGCGGAGAACATCAAACGGACCGTCAGCCGCGTGCGCGCGGCGGTCCCGGAGGCCGACATCCTCGTGGCCGACGACAACAGCCCCGACGGCACCGGAAAGCTCGCCGACGAACTCGCCGCCGACGACAGCCAGGTCCATGTCCTGCACCGCAAGGGCAAGGAAGGACTGGGCGCGGCCTATCTGGCGGGCTTCCACTGGGGCATGGAGCACGGCTACGGCGTACTGGTCGAGATGGACGCCGACGGCTCCCACCAGCCCGAGGAACTGCCCCGTCTGCTGACCGCCCTCAAGGGCGCCGACCTCGTGCTCGGCTCGCGCTGGGTGCCCGGCGGCCGCGTGGTGAACTGGCCGCGGACGCGCGAGATGATCTCCCGCGGCGGCAGCACGTACTCACGGGCGCTGCTCGGCCTGCCGCTGCGCGACATCACCGGCGGCTTCCGCGCCTTCCGTACGGAGACGCTCGACCGGCTCGGGCTGGAGGAGGTCGCCTCGCAGGGCTACTGCTTCCAGGTCGACCTCGCGCGCCGTGCCGTCGAGGCCGGCTGTCATGTCGTGGAGGTGCCGATCACCTTCGTCGACCGGGAGCTCGGCGACTCCAAGATGAGCCGGGACATTCTCGTGGAGGCGCTGTGGCGGGTCACCGCCTGGGGCGTCGGTACCCGGGCCAACCGCATGCTCGGCCGGAAGCCTCTCTGAATCCGGCCGTCCCCCGTACGACAACGCGAGCCGCCGCCAGGCACACTGGACACATGACGACCGGCGCACCGCCTCCCGCGGCCCCGAAACGCTCCCGAGCGCGCAGAATTGTTCCTCTGGGCATCGCTCTCTGGCTGGTGCTCGAAATCTGGCTCCTGACCGTCGTGGCCGAGGCGACGAACGGGCTGACCGTGCTGTTGCTGCTGATCGGCGCGGGCATCCTGGGCTCGGTGGTGGTGAAGCGGGCCGGCCGCAGGGCGTTCCGGAATCTCACCGAGACTCTTCAGCAGGCGCAGCGGCAGCAGCAGAACCCCGACGCCGCCGGGACCGACGAGAGCGCGAACACCAGTTCCGGCAACGGTTTCCTGATGCTGGGCGGCCTGCTGATCATGCTGCCGGGGCTGATCTCCGACGCCGTCGGTCTGGTCCTGCTCGTGCCGCCGGTGCGGACGATGCTGAGCCGGAAGGCCGAGCGCTCGCTGGAGCGCCGTATGCGCGCCGCCGGACCCGGGGGCCTCGGGGACGCGTACCAGCAGGCTCAGCAGGCCAGGATGTCCCGCCCGGACGGCAAGGTCGTGCAGGGCGAGGTCATCCGGCACGACGAGCCGCGCCCGCCGGGCGACTCGGACCGCGACGGGCCCCGCCCGCCCCTGACGCACTGAGGGCGCCGGCCACCGAGGGGTGGCGAGCGCGAAAGCCGTGGGCCGCGACACTGTGTGTGTCGCGGCCCACGGCTTCTCGCATGTGCTGTTGTGGCGGTACCGAGAGGGTCAGGCCGACTTTCGGCTGTCCCGCGGGTGCACCGCGATGTTCATGGCGCCGGAGCGCAGGACGGCCAGCCGTTCGGCCAGCACCTCCTCCAACTCCTCGCGTGTGCGTCGCTCCATGAGCATGTCCCAGTGCGTACGCGCAGGCTTGCCCTTCTTCTCCTCGGGACCATCCCCGTCAACCAGGAGTGCCTGGGCGCCACACGCCTTGCACTCCCACTCCGGCGGAATTTCCGCCTCTACCGAAAACGGCATCTCAAATCGATGGCCGTTCTGGCATGCGTACTCCACCGCCTGGCGCGGGGCCAGATCGATGCCGCGGTCCGTCTCGTAGCTGGTAACCACAAGTCGCGTGCCGCGGAGAGCTCGCTCACTCATGAATCGTGCCTCCCGGGCTTGTCGCCCACAGGACAGGTGTCGCTGTCGTCGTCATCCGGTCAACGTCCGGTCGGCGGTAAAGATTCCCGTTGCGGGTCATGCGTCGCCCGTCGTGCCGCCCCTTACTTACCCGCCAGTGCCCGGTTTGTCACATCTAGCGCTGGATGTCATCCCGTGTTTTCGCTTCTGTGACACGCAGTAACGGTCCGGCTGGCAGGCCAACGGCGTACACTACCGCGCTTTCACTTCAACGTCTAAATCCGCTCCGGCACGGGGTTTCCCGCCTCGGCCACGGCCCGGCGGACCGGCACCCGGGCCAGCAGCGCGAAACCGATCACGAAGAAGATCACCAGGGAGAGGATCGCGTCCCGGTAGCTGCCGGTGACCTGATAGGCGAGCCCGAACACCAGGGGCCCCAGCCAGCTCAGCCCCCGGTCGCTCATCTCGTACGCGGCGAAGTACTCGGCCTCCTTGCCGCGCGGTACCAGATGCGAGAACAGCGAACGCGACAGCGCCTGGCTCCCGCCGAGCACCATGCCGATCGCGGCGGCGAGGGCGAAGAACCAGACCGGCGCCCCGGCGGGCAGGAAATACCCGGCGCCCAGGATCAGCGTCCAGACGGCGAGCGAGGCGAGAATCGTCCGTTTGGCCCCGTGGGTCCGCGCCAGCCGTCCCATGCCCAGCGCGCCCACCACCGCCAGGACCTGCACCAGCAGCACGGCCGTGATCAGCGTCGTCTGGTCGAGACCCAGCTCCTCCGAGCCGTAGATCGACGCCTGGGAGATCACCGTCTGCACGCCGTCGTTGTAGATCAGATAGGCGAGCAGGAAGGAGAGCGTCAGGGGATGGCGGCGCATGTCGCGCAGTGTGGCCATCAGCTGCCGCCAGCCCGTACCGACCGACCCCTCGCCCGGTTTGCCGGCGTCCCCCGCCACCCGCCGGTCGCGCAGCCGGCTCAGCGGCACCAGCGTGAACGCGCCCCACCAGACACCGGCGGAGGCCAGACAGATCCGTACGGCCGTCGACTCCGAGACACCGAACGACTCGTGGCCGGTGTAGAGAATCAGGTTCAGTACGAGGACGAAGGCGCCCGAGGTGTAGCCGAACGCCCAGCCCCGTGAGGACACGGCGTCGCGCTCCTCGGGCGTGGCTATCTGGGGCAGATAGGCGTTGTAGAGCGCCATGGACACCGACAGCGAGGCGTTCGCCACGATCAGCAGGACCACGCCCAGCGCGTAGCGGTCGCCGTCCAGGAAGAACATGCCCGCCGTGGCCCCCGCCCCGACGTACGCCGCGACGGCCAGCAGCGGCTTCTTGCGCCCCGTCCGGTCCGCCATCGCGCCGGCCAGCGGCATCAGCAGCACGGCCAGCACGATCGAGACGGACACGGAGTACGCGAAGACCGAACCGGCCCGCACCGGGATGCCAAGCGGATGGACGAAACCGTCCGCGTCGGCCGCGGCCTTCGCCACGGACGTCAGATACGGGCCGAGGAAGACGGTGACGACGCTCGTCGAGTAGACGGAACACGCGAAGTCGTAGAAGTACCAGCCGCGCTGCTCGCGTATGCGGCCCGTCTCGTCGTCGGTCAGGCCCGCGGTGTCGGCGGTCACCCCGCGCCCCCTCATTCGTCCCCGGAGGGGACATCCGTACCGGTCAGTGCCAGACCCCGCGCTCGGTCAACACCGCGCGCAGCGTCTCCAGATGATCGGTCATGATGCCATCCACACCAAGGTCCAGGAGGGCCCGCATCCGATCCGCCTCGTTGACGGTCCACACGTGCACCTGGAGACCACGGGCGTGCGCCGTCCGTACGAAGCGCTCGTCGACCACCCGCACGCCGCTCTGGTCCCGCGGGACCTGCGCGCAGACGGCGCCCCCGCGGACGGGCGCGGGCACCCCGTACGAGCGCAGCCGCAGGCCGAGGACCCCGCGCACGCCGTACGACGTGGCGAGCCGCGGACCCGCCAGACGCTGGGCCCGCGCGACCCGCGCCTCCGAGAACGAGCCCACGCACACCCGGTCCCAGCTGTCCGTCCGCCGGATCAGCCCGATCAGCGGGCGCAGGGCGGGCTCCGCCTTCACGTCGATGTTCCAGCGGGCGTCGGGGAACTCCTCCAGGAGGTCCTCGAAGAGGGCGAGCGGTTCACCGCCGCCGACCCTCGCCCGGCTGATCTCGCTCCACGGCAGCTCGGAGATCCGGCCGCGCAGGTCGGTGACCCGGTCGAGGGTCTCGTCGTGGAACGCGACGAGCCGGCCGTCGGCCGTGGTGTGCACATCGGTCTCGAAGTAGCGGAAACCGAGTCCGGCGGCGCGCCGGAAGGCGGCCGCCGTGTTCTCGATCCCGTCGGCCGCCCCGCCCCGGTGGGCGAACGGGATCGGCGACGGATGGTCCAGATAGGGATGGCGTACGGGAGTCACGGCCGAAGTATGGCCTGCTCCGGAGAACCCCCGGCAAGGACCGCGCCGCCGTCGTCCGTCGCCGGGACGACGAAGACCCGCAGGAACAGCTGGGCGAGCGGCCCGATCGCCAGCGCGTAGGCGACCGTGCCGATCCCGACGGAACCGCCGAGGACGTAACCGGTGGCGACGACCGCCACCTCTATCCCGGTACGGACCAGCCGGACCGACCGGCCGGTGAGCCGGTGCAGCCCCGTCATCAGGCCGTCGCGGGGGCCGGGGCCGAACCGGGCGGCGATGTAGAGCCCGGTGGCCACGCCGTTGAGGACGATTCCGCCGACCAGCAGCGGGATCTGGGCGGCGAGCACGCGGCCGTCCGGGACGACGGCGAGGGTGCCGTCCATCGCGACGCCGACCACGAAGACGTTGGAGACGGTGCCCAGTCCGGGACGCTGCCGGATCGGGATCCACAGCAGCAGCACGACCGCGCCGACGGCGATCGAGACCACACCCATGGTCAGGCCGGTCAGTTCGGACAGGCCCTGGTGCAGCACACCCCACGGCTCCAGTCCCAGCCCGCCCCTGACCAGCAGGGCCGAGCTCACGCCGTACAGCGTCAGACCGGCGTAGAGCTGGAGGAGCCGGCGGGGGAGCCGCTTCCCACGGAGAGCGGGCGTGAGGGACAAGGCGCTGTCCTCCTGGAGTGGATCGAGTGGACTGGTACGTGTCACTCTGTGGCGGGGGGACTGCGGCCAACCATGGCCAATTCGGGGAAGGTGGACTGATTTCAATGGCTCAGTGGACTTCGGCGGTCGGGGCGGCCCAGCTCGCGCGCCAGCTCCAGGCCCAGCAGCCGCGACCCGCCGGCCCCGGCACCCGCAAACCGCCCGCCTACCGCGCCCTCGCCGACGGGGTCAGGCTGCTCGTCCTCGAAGGCCGCGTACCCGTCGCCGCCCGGCTCCCCGCCGAACGTGAACTGGCCCTCGCGCTCTCCGTCAGCCGTACGACGGTGGCCGCCGCGTACGAGGCCCTGCGCGCCGAGGGATTCCTCGAATCACGCAGAGGCGCCGGCAGCTGGACCGCCGTACCCGCCGGGAACCCGCTGCCCGCCCGTGGTCTCGAACCGCTGCCGCCGGACGCCCTCGGGTCGATGATCGACCTCGGCTGCGCGGCCCTGCCGGCCCCCGAGCCCTGGCTCACCACCGCCGTACGGGGCGCCCTGGAGGAGCTGCCGCCGTACGCGCACACCCACGGCGACTACCCGGCCGGGCTGCCCGCGCTGCGCCAGACGCTCGCCGACCGGTACACGGCCCGCGGTATCCCGACCATGCCCGAGCAGATCATGGTCACCACCGGCGCGATGGGTGCGATCGACGCGATCTGTCATCTCTTCGCCGGGCGCGGCGAGCGCGTCGCCGTCGAGTCGCCGAGCTACGCGAACATCCTCCAGCTGATGCGCGAGGCGGGGGCCCGGCTCGTCCCCGTCGCCATGGCCGAGGGACTGGCCGGCTGGGACCTGCCGCGCTGGCGCCAGGTACTGAGGGACGCCGCGCCCCGGCTCGCCTACGTCGTCGCCGACTTCCACAACCCGACGGGCGCCCTGGCCGGTGAGGACCAGCGCAGACAACTGGTCGAGGCGGCGCGTTCGGCGGGGACGGTGCTCGTCGTCGACGAGACGATGTCCGAGCTGTATCTGGACGGGGACCGGCCGGGTGCCGAACTCCCGCCGCCCGTCTGCGCCTTCGACCCCGCGGGCAGCGCGGTCCTCACGGTCGGGTCCGCCAGCAAGGCGTTCTGGGCGGGTATGCGCATCGGCTGGGTACGGGCCGCGCCCGAGGTCATCCGCTCACTGGTCGCCGCCCGCGCCTACGCCGACCTCGGCACCCCCGTGCTCGAACAGCTCGCGATCAACTGGCTGATGGGCACCGGCGGCTGGGAGCAGGCGGTCGGCATCCGGCGCGCCCAGGCCGCTGAGAACCGGGACGCGCTGGTGGCGGCCGTCCGCCGGGAGCTGCCGGGCTGGGAGTTCGACGTGCCGCGTGGCGGCCTGACGCTGTGGGTGCGCACCGGCGGACTGTCGGGCTCGCGCATCGCGGAGGTGGGCGAACGGGTCGGCGTACGGGTGCCGGGCGGGCCGCGCTTCGGGGTCGACGGCGCCTTCGAGGGGTATGTGCGGCTGCCGTTCACCGTCGGTGGCCCCGTCGCCGACGAGGCGGCCGTCCGGCTGGCGGCGGCCGCCCGCCTCGTGGAGAGCGGCGCGCGCGCCGGCGCGGACGCGCCGCGGACGTTCGTCGCCTGACCGCCCCGCCGTGGCTGTACGGCCCCGGCGGTCAGCCCTCGGCCGGTACGGCGGTGGGCATCGGCGCCTGGCTCTGCCGCGGTCGCGGCTTGACCCGGGCCCGGTCGGCCGGGCCGGGCTCCGCGTCCGGCCCGGCCGCCCGGGTGGCGGTGCCGGTGTTCTCCGTCACCGTGCCGGGCGCCGTGTGCCGGTCCGGGAGCAGGTCCAGCACCGCCCGCCGGTGCGCCTCGCTGGTGGCGTCGTCGTACGGATCGGGTGTGGCCGGGACCTGGAGCCGGAGCACCGGTCCGGTGCCGAGCCGCGCGTAACCCCGGCCGGTGGGGGTCTCGGGCGTGGGCGTGGTGTGCGGCGGGGCCCCGAGGACCGAAGTCAGCTCGTCGCGGGTCGCGGCGCCCAGCACGACACGGGCGCGGGTGTGCGTCCGTACGGTCCGGGTGAGCGTGTCCAGTGTGTCGAACTGTTCCGCCACGACCACCGTCACGTTCGCGGCCCGGCCGTGCCGCAACGGCACCTGGAGAAGCTCCTGCGGATCGGGCCGGCCGTCGGCCGCCGCCGGACGGGCGAAGGCGCTCGGCCGGTCCAGCACGAGCCACAGGGGGCGTTTGGCGTCCTCGGGCACGGCGTGGCCCGACTGCCGGGCACGGTTGGCGGCGATCAGCCGCCGTTCCGTCTCGTTGGCGGCCCATTCGAGACCGGACAGCGCCCCGGAGAGCCCGCACTCCACGGCGAGGACGCCCGTACGCCCGCTGAGGCTCGCGTACTCGCCGGTCCCGTTGCCCTCCACGATCACGACGTCACCGTGCGCGAGCGCCTGGAGGGCGATCGAGCGCAGCAGACTCGTCGTGCCGCTCCCCGGCCGCCCCACGACGAGCAGATGGGGCTCGGTCGAGCGGGCGCCCGTACGCCAGAGCACCGGAGGGGCGTCACGGGTCGTGTCGCCCTTCGTGACCGGCACGGTGCGCCGGACGGCGGCCGCGTCGGTGAAGCCGAGCACGGTCTCGCCCGGAGCGGTGACGAAGCGCTGGGCGGCGATATCGGTGGGAAGCGGCGGCAGCACGCTCATGACGAGCTCGTTGCCCTCCTCGTCCCAGTCGAAGTGGTACTCCCGGCCACGCCCGGACTTCGCGTGCAGCAGATGCTCGATCCGGACGCGGGAGGAGTCCTCGCCGTCGGTGAAGTAGGCCGGGTACGACACCCGCAGCCGGGTGAGACGCCCGTCGGCGTCGAACTCGTACTCGTCGAAGGCCTTGTCCCACTCGCCGCCGTGGGCGAAGAGGGGACTCGGGTCCTCCGGCACGGAGAAGTACGGCACCAGCGCCTCGTAAAGAGAGCGCAGGCGCTGGAGCTCCGCGTCGCTGGGCCCGTTGCGGGCCGGCGTACGGTCGCGCCCCTTCCAGCCGGCCACCGCCATCACCGTGATGAGGGTGAGGAGCGGTCCGTAGGGGAGGAGCGCGACGACCAGGGCACAGGCCGCCACCAGGAACAGCGCGGGACCACGCCGCTCCTTGGGCGTGGCGGCCCACTTCCGCCGTCCCGAGCCGGCCAGCATCCGCAGACCACGCGTGATCGTGATCAGCGGGTGGAGGACGTCGGTGGCGCTGTCGGCGGCCGAGCGGGCCATCACTCGGCTGCGAGCGATGTGAGCGCTGCCGCTGCTCAGAATGCGGGGGAGTGGTCGCCGGGCCACGTCTGTCTCCTGAAGGTGCGGAAGGTGTGAGAGGGACGGAGGGCGGTCAGAACTTGATCCCGCCCAGCAGGCCGGCGAGGCTGGCGCCTCCGGCCGTGATGCTCGGGGCGATGGCTGTGCCCGCGAGGTAGAAGCCGAAGAGTGCGCAGACGAGGGCGTGGGACGCCTTGAGCCCGTCCTTCCTGAAGAAGAGGAAGACGATGATTCCGAGCAGCACGACGCCTGAGATGGACAGGATCATGAGGGGTTCTCCTGGGTGAGGGGGACAGTCACCATGAGTTCTTCCATGCTCACAGTAAGTATCTAAGTGATAAAAGGTGCAAGTGAGTGAAATTCGATGAATTTCACTGGACCGGCGGACGCCGGAAGCTCGCGTACCGCTTGATGCGGCCTCTGTCGCCACGGAGCGGCCTACGGGGCAGTAATCTGTCGAATCACCCGTACGGCTCCACGGCCGTACGCCCCAGGTCAGCCGACGGAGAGGCGGTTCACCGATGAGCGAGACCCCGGACGACGCGGCTTCGGCCGGCGCGGCCCCGAGGGGCGGGGCTCCCGGCGGTGGCACACCCGACAGCGACGTCGTCGAACTCGCCACGAAGGTCTTCGACCTCGCGCGCCGCGGCGAGACCGAGACGCTCGCCGCCTACGTCGACGCCGGTGTCCCCGCGAACCTCACCAACGACCGCGGCGACTCACTGGTCATGCTCGCCGCCTATCACGGCCACGCACCCGCCGTCACGGCACTGCTCGCACGTGGCGCGGAGCCCGACCGCCCCAACGACCGCGGGCAGACGCCACTGGCCGGCGCGGTCTTCAAGGGCGAGGACGCCGTGATCCGCGCGCTGCTCACCGGCGGGGCCGACCCGGCGGCCGGAACACCCTCCGCCGTGGATACGGCGCGGATGTTCGGGAAGACGGACCTGCTGGAGCTGTTCGCAGCGCGGTGAAAGGAGGCGTCGTAAATGTGGTCGCGGTGGCGAAATGGGTGGGTCATCATGACGTCGGGCCCGGAAGGGGCCACCGACGAGAGGCAGAGGAAGATGGTCTACACCAAGCAGGAGACGACGGTCGAGCGATGTTGCCGCGCGGCCTAGGCAGCCTAGGCATCCCCACACTCCGGTCGCGTCGACAGCTTGATGTGAGGCTCTCCCCATGTTCGATCCAGTCATAGCGCCGAGCGGCACGCTGCTCGGCCTGCTGCAGAGGGGGCGCGGCGACGGCACGCTGCACGCGCTGGCCGCACCCCGCGCCGAGGCGCTCACCGCCCTCAACCACTGCGTCATGAACGACCCCCGCCACGACTGGCAGGTCGAGAACCGCTCCCTCTACTACGCACGTCTCTACCTGGACCTCCACGGCGATCTCGAACCGCTGGAACACCATCTCTTCCGTGTCGAGGACCACTTCGACACCGAGGAGTCGCGTACCGGGCTCTCCCTCGCCGTACTCGGGCACCTCGCCTCCTACGGAAGGGACGACGCCCTCGCGCTCCTGCGCCGGTACGCCGCCTCGGGATCCAACTGGACCTGGGCGCTCGACGAACTGGCGCTGCGCGACGACGACGCGGGCCTGCGGTCGCTCGCCCCGACGGTCCTCGCCAGATTCCCCGCGACCGCCGAGGGCGACGCGGAGCTGGCGGCCGCGCTCCGGGGCGCCTTCGAGCCCCGGCCCTGGCGGCTGTGGGCCGACGACCCGCGCGAGGCGGTCGCCGCCCGCGTCAGGGCGGCACGGGAACAGGGCTCCTTCGACCGATGGCAGCAGCAGATGCGGCCGACCGGTCCACGCCCCGGCTGGAGCGTCCAGGCCGTCTTCGAATGGGCGCAGGACGGCCTCGAACGGGGCACCACCCTGCACGTGCCCGCCGCCCGGTGTCTGACCGCGGTCGCCGGACCCGACGACCGCGCCGCGATCGTCGAAGCCGGGCGCAGCGCCCCCGACGGCGCACGCTCGGCCGCCCTGCACTATCTCGCCGAGGCCCGCGATCCCGCCGTGCTCGACCTCATCGAGACCGCGGCGACCGACCCGTCACAGAGCCTGGCCGAGGCCGCCGTCACCGCCTTCGAGCGGATGTGCGGCGACGCCGCGGTCGACCGGGCCCGCGGCTGGGTGCACCGCCCCGACGCCCTCGGCGCCTCCGCGGCCGGTGTCCTCGCCTCGCGTGGCGGCGCCCAGGACTCCCAGCTGGTGCTGGGCGCACTGCGCGAGGCCGTACGGTCCGACGGACCCGACGCGCCCCGCCTGTGGACCCTCGTCGACGGCACCGGGCGGCTCGGCATCGGCTGCGCCGCCCCCGTGCTGCGGCACGTCTACCGGGAGACCGCCTCCTCACAACTGCGCGGCCGTACGGCCAGGGCGCTGGCGGCCACCGACCCCTCGTACCCCACGGGATTCGCCGTCGAATGCCTCTGGGACTGCGAGGAGACCACCAGAGAGGTCGCCGCGCTCCACGCCGAGACCGGCGACGTACGGGTGGCCGACCGATTGCGGCGGCTCGCCGCGGATCCGGCCGAGGAGGCCGAGGTGCAGACCGCCGTACGGAGCCGGATCGGCCCGGACGCGCCCGCCGTCTGACAACGCCCCCCGCCCGGGGCACACCGGGCGGGGGTCTCCTGTGGGCGGGCGGCACGGACCCGCGGGTTCTACCAGGCAGGCATGGCCGTACGGACTCCAGCAGATGAACCGCCCGGCGCACTCCGGTATTGATCAGGGGCGCGAACGGTTTCCCAGCGGCCGAAGTTCCGCTCCGGCGACGGAAACACCAATGCTCACGGGACGTTTCCCACGCGGAAAGATCCACGTTGGCAGGACCACCCTCGGTACGGCGACAACACCGGTATGCGTGTCGTCATCGTCACCGAATCCTTCCCGCCCGATGTGAACGGCGTGGCGCACTGCGCCCTCCAGACCGCCCGGCACCTCGTCGCCCGCGGCCATGACCCGCTCGTCATCGCACCGGCCTCGTCGTCCGCGG
>NZ_JAAPBF010000235.1 GCF_022695985.1 Streptomyces sp. NP-1717
GGCGCCGGCCGGGGTGAGCCGCACCTGGCGGCGCGAGCGGTCGAACAGCTCCACGCCCAACTCCCGCTCCAGTTCGCGGATGCGCTGGCTCAGCGGCGGCTGCGCCATGCCGAGGCGTTCGGCCGCCCGGCCGAAGTGCAGTTCCTCGCCCACCACGGTGAAGTGACGCAGCTGTCGCAACAGGTCCACGCTGCGACGATATCGGGCTCGATATGAGTCGCCGCCGGTCAGGGTCTTGGACCGGGCCGCCGCGGGCGTGCTGTGATCCCGTCCTGTTCGCCACACCGGCCGCTCCCTCCGGGGGAGCCGGCCGTACGACGAAGGGCACTTTCGCGCGATGAACAAGGGCAAGACCGAGAGCAAGCGATCCAACTTCATGACACGGCGGGGGCTGCTGGGCGCCTCGGCGGCGGTCGGCGCCGGCGTGGCCGCGACGGCCGTGGGCACCGCGAGCGCGGGCCCCTCCGGCCGCCCGTCCGCACGCCCGTCCGCCGACCGGTCCGCGCCGGGCGATCTGCGCCTGCGCTGGCTCGGCAACAACGGCTGGGAGATCCGTATCGGCGCCGGTGACTCCGCCGCCACCGTACTGATCGACCCCTGGCTCACCCGCTTCTGGACCGGCACCTACTCGGAGGCGGGCGCGGCCCCGCAGACGCCGATCGAGGTCGACGCCGCGGTGATCGACGGTTACGGGCTGCGCGCCGACCAGATCCTGGTCACGCACGGGCACTACGACCACATGACCGACGTCCCGCACCTCGCGAAGACCACCGGCGCCACGGTCTTCGGTACCGAGAGCCATGTGAACACCATGCGCGCGATGGGCGCCCCGGAGAAGCAGCTGTCGGTGGTGTCGGGCGGCGAGCGCCTTCAGTACAAGGGCTACTCCGTGCAGGTCATACGGTCGCTGCACTCCATGGGCGGCGAGCACCCCCGCGTCGCGTTCGCCGGCACCCGGCCGGGGCAGGTGCCCAAGGCCCCGGAGACGATCGCGGACCTGGTCGAGGGCGGCAGCCTGTCGTACCTGATCAGTGTCAACGGCTTCGACATCGTCAACTTCGGGTCGTCCAACTTCAGCGAGCACGACCTCGAAGGGATACGCGCGGATCTCGTCATGATCCAGCCGGGCGGGGCCAACGTGCCCGGCTACGTACCGCGGTTGCTCGAACTGCTGGGACACCCGGCCTATGTCGTACCGACGCACTGGGACGACTTCGACGAGCCCCTGGACGAGCCCGCGGTGGACTGGGGCGGGCTCGACGCGCTGCGCGACGCGGTGCGCAGGGCGAGCCCGAAGAGCCGGTTCGTGAAGCTGGACCACCTGGAGACGCTGAGTCTCTGACGGCGCGCGGTCATGTCCGGGGGCCGGTTGTCAGACCCCCGCGTTAGATTCCCGGCATGACTCGATTCGTACTGGTGGCAGGCGCGTGGCTCGGCTCGTGGGCGTGGGACGAGGTGGTGCCCGACCTGCGCGCCGCCGGGCACGAGGCGTACGCGCTGACGCTGTCCGGCCTGGCCGAGCGGCGGGACGAGGAGCGGGACGGGCCCATCGGGCTGGAGACCCACGTCCGGGACATCGTCGACGCGATCGAGGGCCAGGACCTGCGTGACGTCGTCCTGGTCGGCCACAGCTACTCGGGCATCCCGGCCGGCCAGGCCGCCGCGCGCATCGGCGACCGGCTCTCCCGCGTGGTGTTCGTCGACTCGAACGTGCCGACGGACGGCGAGTCGTTCGTCTCCGGCTGGCCGGACGGCCGGGCGGCGGTGGAGGCGTCGATCGCCGGGAGCGGCGGCTTCTGGCCGCCTCTCACGGCGGACGACTGCGAGGGCCAGGGCCTGACGGACGAGCAGACCACCCGCCTCGTCTCCGGCGCCACGCCGCACCCGGGCGCGACCCTGACCGACCCGGCGACGCTGGAGCGACCACTCGCCGGTCTCCCGGCGACGTACATCAAGTGCCTTCTGGACTGGCCCGAGTTGAGCCCCGACGTCGCCGAGCTGTTGAAGAGCGAGCACTGGCGGCTGGTGGAGATGAACACGGGTCACTGGCCGATGTTCTCCCAGCCCCACGAACTGGCCCGGATCCTGCTCGGCCTCTGACACCGGAGCCCTTCGCACGGCCGGAATGTCAGTCCGCTGAAGTACTCTTCCCGCCACCGCACACCGACTCGGAGGACCAAGAGCCTTGACTGGCCTGTCTGCTTTCCCGCTGCCTTTTCACGCTTCTCGTTCCATATCGTTCGCGACACCCCGGACGCTGCGGGAACTTCAGATGATGCGGTGCAGCTCGCACATCCGGTCCAAGCCGGAGTGGTTCGACAAGATGAACGATGCCGAGATCGCAGCCAGATGGGCGCGGGAAGCGGTCGCCCAGGGCCTCACCGAGGCGCAGGTCCGTTACGTCCTCGCCGAACTTCCGTACTACGCCGGGCTGCGGGACGCGCGGACCGGCGTCGAGGTCTCCGCCGTCGACGGGGTGTGGCAGTCGGACGCACTGGTCGACGACGAGCTCAGGTCCCGGCTGCGCGAGGCGGTCCGGGTACTGGAAGAGGTCCCCGAAGCGGCGCGGGACTGGCATCCCGGGTCCGGCGGCCAGGTCCTGGATCTGGTTCACCCCTCACTGTTCTGCCTGGTGAGAGAGGTGTCGGGTGAGCACGAGCGGGCTTGGCGGAATCCGACGGACCGTTACTCGAAGTACGAGTTCTCCGAGAAGTTCCAGTGGCTGCCCACGGACGTCGACGTCAGTGAGGACGGCGGCGTCGCCTTCCGTTCGTATGTGAACAACGTCCACCCCGAGACCCATCGCGAACTGGCCTCCGTCCTGCCGGACCTCTTCGCGCGCATGCGCCCGCTGCTGGAGAACGTGCTCACCGATCTGCGCCATCCACGGCCCCTGCGGATCGAGGCCGATCCCTACGGGTGGTACGACTCGAAGCCCGAGTATCCGGACAAAGCCTCCTTCAGCGACGACGCGGCCTACCAGGACGCCGTCAGCGCCTGGGGAACGGCCACGGACGACTGGTGGGAGAACCGCAGTCCGGTCATTCCGGACGCCCCGGCCTTCACCGCGCCCGAGCTGCCCGGCGACTTCGCCCGTGTCGACCTGCGCGGCCACGGTCTCCAGGTCATCGTCAAGCTCGCCACCATTCATCTCACCCCGGAGAAGCCCGAGTACGCCGGCGGCTCCTGGCATGTCGAGGGGATGATGAACGAGCGGATCGTCTCGACCGGCATCTACTACTGGGACAGCGAGAACATCACCGAGAGCACGCTGAGCTTCCGCGCGGCGCTCGACGACCCGGACTACGAACAGAACGACGACAACGGTCTGCGGGACGTCTACGGCCTGGAGGACGAAGACGCGCTGAACCAGTTGCTGGGATCGGCACCGACCCCGGCGGGCCGCTGCCTGGCGTTCCCGAACGTCCTGCAGCACCGCGTCGGTTCATTCCGTCTCGCGGACCCCACCCGCCCGGGACACCGCAAAATTCTCGCGTTCTTCCTGGTCGACCCGTCGGAGAAGATCGTCTCGACCTCCGACGTACCACCGCAGCAACCGTGGTCCGACACCTCGACCATGACGCTGGAACAGGCCAAGGAGTACCGCGAACAACTCATGCGGGAACGCAAGTTCTTCGTCGACGAGCACAACGAGCAGCTCTACGAGCGGGAATTCTCCCTCTGCGAGCACTGAACCGCGGCGGCGGCGGGTGGAGCAGCCGCACGCCGCCACGGCCGGGTCAGCTGTTGCCGGCCGTCCGGGCGTCGGACTCCACCCGGTCCCGGTAGCTCTCCCACCAGGCCCGGTCGCCCGGAGGCATGTTGTCGTTGCCCTTCCGCATCCCGACCGCCCCGTCGACGAGTTCGCGCACGATGTCGGCGTGGCCCGCGTGCCGGGTGGTGTCGGAGATCACGTGCACGAGGACGCGGTGCAGTGTCACCTCGCTCCGGTCCTCGGGCCACCACGCGACATGACCCGTCGCGTCGAGCGGCAGAGCGGTGACCGTGGCCTCCGTGTGCTCCCACACCCGCCGGTACAGCCCGACGATCTCCTCGCGCGACTCGTCCGCCGGAGCCCACATGTCCGCGTTGTCCTCGGCGTCCTCCGCGTACCACGAAGGCACCTGGGCCGCGTCGAAGAACGGCCGCCCGAACATCTCGCCGAAGTAGCCGATCTCCACCCCGGCGACATGCTTGACCAGGCCCAGCAGATTGGTCCCGGTGGGCGTCAGGGGACGGCGGACGTCGTACTCGGACAGGCCGTCGAGCTTCCACAGCAGGGCGTCACGCGCGGACTGGAGATACCGGAGGAGGTCTGCCTTCAACGGGTCTGCCCGCAAGTTCGATTCGATCATGCGGGGCAGTCTCCCACCCGGCACCGACAACGGGCCTCGGCCCCAAGGAAGCTGGTCCGGGTGGGAGGGCAGATGGTTCCGCCGGGCGGATCAGACCAGGTGGTCGAACTCGCCGGCCTTCACCCCGAGGAGGAAGGCGCGCAGCTTGTCCCTGTCGGTGGTGACGGCGGTGTCCGGCGCGTCGCTCTCACGGAGCAGGATCCGACCGTCCACGTGGGCCACTTCGACGCACTGGATCTCGCCGTCGGATCCCGAGAACGAGGACTTCTGCCAGGTGAGGGGGCTGGTCATGAGGGTGGCTCTCCTTCTGTGAGTGTTGTGGTGCGCCGGGTGCGTTCAGCGCGGTAGGAGGGGGAGTCGGCGCGTCTGCGGGGTGTGGAACGCGTAGTACGGGTGGACCGTCCACTCCAGCCGTGCGCGGTGGCGGCTGAGCGAGAACCCGCACGGCTCGCCCCGGTGCGGGGCGGCGACGGCTCCGACGCAGCCGCCGCCCTCGGCCGAACTGAGGGCGCGTTCGCGCTCTTCGGGTGGGAGCGTGGCGACGAGGGCGCGGACGGACAGCCGGATCTGGCGGATTGCCTCGGCGGGGGTGCGGGCGCGGTGGCGCTCGATAATGTCGATCTCCGAGCCCGCAGCGGTGAGCGAACGGTACGTGATGTGCTCGTACCGGTAGCGGATTTCGGTGTCCGGGCATGGCGAAGCTGCGGGCTGGTGCACGGGTGGGGTCTGCCGCCGACGTGGCGCGGTCACTCCCTGCGAATACATCCCCTCGTGGACGACGCCCGGCTCTGCGCCGGCAATCCCCGGGTTCTGCCCGCGCCGGACGAGGCGGGGCCCGGCGCCGTACGGGAGAACGGCCGGGGGCTCCGAGTCGTCGAGAGCGGGAGCGACACACGCCGGACCCGGCGCCACGACTGCGGCGCCGGGCCCGGCCTGGTCAGTGTTACGCCGCGTCGATACGCGACACGCTGCCGCCGATGGAGAGCACGTACAGCTCGCCGTCGCCGTCCTGCGCGAAGGAGATGACCTCGCCGTTCGTGACGCCGAGGTCGCTCTGGCCCGTCACCTTGCCGTTCTTGAGCTTCAGCGTGCGGACCGTGCCGTCGCAGTAGTCGCTGTACAGGTACTGGCCCTTGAGGGCCGGGATCGCGTCGCCGCGGTAGACGTAGCCGCCCGTGATCGAGCAGCCCAGTCCGGTGCGGTCGTACTCGAAGACCGGGGGCACGTGGTTCGCGGGCTCCGTGCCGCCGCGGAAGGGGTGGGTGCCCTCCATGGAGGACCAGCCGTAGTTCTCGCCGCCCCTGCTCCGCGCCGGGGCCCAGTCGACCTCTTCCCAGTCGCTCTGGCCGACGTCGGCGATGAGCATGTCGCCCGTGCCGGAGTCGAAGGAGAAGCGCCAGGGGTTGCGGAGCCCGTACGCCCAGATCTCGTCCCTGGCGGTGGGGTCGTTCACGAACGGGTTGCTCTTCGGGATCGTGTAGGGCTTGCCGGTGTGCCTGCCGCCGGCCGGGTCGATCCGCAGGATCTTGCCGAGCAGGGTGTCGAGGTTCTGGCCGTAGCCGTGCGGGTCGCCGCCCGCGCCGCCGTCGCCCAGTGCGATGTAGAGGTAGCCGTCGGGGCCGAACTTGATGTCGCCGCCGTTGTGGTTCTCGTACGGCTGCGTCTGGGTGAGGACCGTGCGCCGGGTCTGCGGCTGGAGCTTGCCGTTCCGCAGGGCGATCTCGTCGATGGTGCTGGTGCCTTCGAGGTCCGTGTACGAGATGTAGAAGTGCGCGAGCCTCTTGTCGAACGCGATGCCCAGCAGGCCGCGTTCGCCGTCGGTGGTGGTCTCGGCGGAGATGTCGAGAACGGGCCTGCTGAGCCCGTCGTCCGTCAGAACCCTTACGGTGCCCGCGCGTTCGGCTATCCAGACCGTGCCACGCGGCCCGGCGGCGCCGGCGATGGGGTTCTGCGCCTTGGCCACTTCCGTGAGCTTCACATCGGCCGCCGGACGCGGGCCGCGTGGCTCGTCGGCGGAGGCCGTGGTCAGCGCGAGGGAGGCGAGGAGGGAGATGGTGCCGATGATCGCCGAGCTTCTGGTGCGAAATTTCACCGTGACTCCTAGAGCGGCGAATGGGGGACTCGACTGCCGGGGCAGTGTCGGGTGGGCGTCGCCCGTGCCGGCACGCGACCCGGGTGAAGGGTGTGTGCCGCCGGCCACCGATGAGAATACAGAGACGGACGTGGTTGGCCTAGACCAATAGGGATCCTTGTGTCTCGTCCGCCGCCACGCGCGCACTCCGGTGTTCGGCGTCCGTTCCCTGTGGGTCGAACGACCGGCACACTCGGCGGCCGGGCCGGGCTACCCTGCCCGTCGTACGGGGCCGCGGTACCGGCCGTGCGCGGGTCGGCCTCCGGCGTACGCTCGCGGGCGCACCGTCGAGCGATGGCGAACCCGAGGAGAAGACACCGTCCGTGCATGATGACGACGACCCCGCCTGGGGGCCGCTTCCCGTCCGTCCGGCCGCCGTGCTCTGGCTGCTGCTTCTCCCACTGACCCTGCTGTTCCTGCCGCTGTGGTGGGTGGTGTGGATCATCCTCGCCGTCTGTTTCTACTCGGTGGCGGCGGTGGTCCAGCTGATCGTCTACGTGGTGCCCCGTGCCGAGAACGGTGCGATACGGGTGCTGGACGCCACGCTGGGCCGGGTTCCGTTCCTCCCGCTCTGGTGCGTGGTCCCGGTGGCGCTCGTGCGGGAGGGCGACACGGCGTACTACCGGGCGCGCGTGGACCGCCGCATCGAGAAGCAGACCCGGCGAGTGGAAACCGCCTCCGATTACCTCCGTGAGCACCACCGCGACCTGGAACTCGGAGCGCACTACTTCCGGGGCGCCGGCGCCGGTTACGTCCTGCGCGTCGCCTCGGAGCGGGGCTGGAACCTCCATCCGGTGCTGCGCTCGCACCCCCGGCGCCGGCTCAGGCTGCGCCACAACGGCCGGCCACGGCCGGACTTCGCGAACTGACGGTCCCGGCGGTCTTCGTCAGGGGCGGACGCCCCATCCGATCGACCAACGGCGCTTTCAAGGAGACGACACTGAGAAGAAGCGCCCTGCGGTGGCCGGTACTGATCCTCGCGTTCGTGCTGGGCCTGCCCTCGCTGACCGGCTGCGCCATCGACAAGGGCTCGGCACTCGCCGCGGATTTCGAAGAGAACTGGGCCGGTACGCCGGACGTGGTGAAAATCCGCACCACCAAGGACAACACGCTGCCCTTCATGGGGAAGTCGACCGGCACCCTGATCGTCGAGGACGGCACGTCGGCCGACCGCGTGACCGAGCTGGTGGGCGAGTTGAGGAAGTACGTCGCCCGTCACGACAAGATCACCGGCCGGATCGCGGCGGACGGCATCACCTTCACCGTTGTCGCGGACGAGGGCCGCACCGGAGAGGTCCTGGCGCTGTGGCGGTCACTGACGGCCGACGACCGGGTGACGGACGCCGACATCAATGACGCGCCCTGGAAAGAAGCAACCGACCGCTGGCGGATCGAGGTCACCGCGGTCGATGCCACCGGCGCGCTGGCGGTGTTCAAGGACATGTACGCCAAGGGCGACCGGCACCGGCCGCTCTCCGGCGTGATGGTCCTCACGGTCAGAGGGGGGCTCTTCGTGGAGACCGCCTTCAACGACGTCTACCCCACCGAGGCGATCGCCGCGTACGAGGCGGTGCTCGCCCGGTACCCGGTCGTCAGCGCGACTCTGCGACGCGATGCCGTGTCCGGATCGGCGGTGAGCATCGTCGTGGCGGAGGGCGCGGATCAAGACCATGCCGGCGAACTCGCCAGGAGGGCGGCGCCGAACCTCGGTGCCGCCGTCGAGGTCACCGGCCCGGCGAGCGATCCCGACCGGCTGTGACCGACGGATCAAGGTCCGCGGCCGCAGGGCTTGTGGGGCGAACGACCGTCACACTCGGCGACCGGGCCGGGCTAATGTCCCCGTCGTACGGCGGGGACACCGAATTCGGCTGCGAAATCCGCCCGAATATTCGGAAAGCAGTCCTGGATCTCTGCCTCATACTGCAAACGGGGATACGAAATGCGACACACGAGGCGTGACAAGAGGATTGCGACCGCGGCGGCGCTGGGCGCGCTGACGGTGCTTCTGGCCACCGGATGCTCCTTCAGCATCGGCGACGCGGAGAAGAAGAGTGAGCCGACGGCCGGCGAGAGCGCAGCCGCCGTCGAGGAGCAGCCGACGGCCGAGGAACCTACGGCCGAGGAGCAGCCGGGCGGTGACGATCCCGCGGAGCCCGAGAACACGGGCGTCAGCGAGGAGGGGGCCGTCCACAAGGCGAGGGTCGCGCAGACGATCTCCGACAAGCTCGCCGCGGACACCGGCAAGCGCCCCGACAGGCTCACCTGCCCCGAGCACCTCCCGGCCCGGGTCGGCGCCACGATCACCTGCGAGCTCACCGCCGGCAGCGACACCCTCGATGTCACAGTCACCGCCGTCTCGGTCAACGGCAAGCAGGTCAATTACAACTTCAAGGTCAACGACAGCGTGGAGTGAACGCAGGACCCCGGCCCGGCGGACCGCCCCCGCACCCCACCCTCCGCTCCGACTACCCTGGGACGTCGATCCATCCGTCCCGTAGCAGGAGTGAAATGGCCGTCAATCTGGTCAATGTCGAGGCAGTCACCAAGGTGTACGGCACCCGGGCGCTGCTCGACGGGGTCTCCCTCGGGGTGTCCGAAGGGGACCGGATCGGGGTCGTCGGGCGCAACGGGGACGGGAAGACCACCCTCATCCGGATGCTCGCCAAGCTGGAGGAGGCCGACACCGGGCGGGTCACGCACAACGGCGGGCTCAGGCTCGGCGTCCTCACACAGCACGATTCTCTCGACCCCGCCGCCACCGTCCGGCACGAGGTGATCGGCGATCTCGCCGACCACGAGTGGGCCGGGAACGCCAAGATCCGCGACGTCCTCACCGGGCTGTTCGGCGGGCTCGACATGGCCGGGTTCCCGCAGGGGCTCGACACCGTCATCGGGCCGCTGTCCGGTGGTGAGCGGCGCCGGATCGCGCTCGCGAAGCTGCTCATCGCCGAGCAGGACGTGATCATCCTCGACGAGCCCACCAACCACCTCGACGTCGAGGGCATCTCCTGGCTCGCCGGGCATCTGCGCGCGCGCCGCTCCGCGCTCGTCGTCGTGACCCACGACCGGTGGTTCCTCGACCAGGTCTGCACGCGGATGTGGGACGTGCAGCGCGGCGCGGTGCACGAGTACGAGGGCGGCTACTCCGACTACGTCTTCGCCCGCGCCGAGCGCGAACGCATCGCCGCCACCGAGGAGTCCAAGCGGCAGAACCTGGTGCGCAAGGAGCTGGCGTGGCTGCGGCGCGGCCCGCCGGCCCGTACCTCCAAGCCGCGCTACCGCATCGAGGCCGCCAACGAGCTGATCGCGGACGTGCCGCCGCCCCGCGACAACTCGGCGCTGATGAAGTTCGCCAACGCCCGCCTCGGCAAGACGGTCTTCGACCTGGAGGACGTGACCGTCCAGGCCGGGCCCAAGGTGCTGCTCAGGCATCTGACCTGGCAGCTCGGCCCCGGTGACCGGATCGGCCTCGTCGGCGTCAACGGGGCGGGCAAGACCTCCCTGCTGCGCGCGCTCGCGGAGGCGGCCCGTACGCAGGGCGACGTCCAGCCCGAGGCCGGGAAGGTGATCGTCGGCCGGACCGTGAAGCTGGCGTATCTCTCGCAGGAGGTCGGCGAACTCAAGCCCACCTTGCGGGTGCTGGAAGCTGTTCAGCAGGTGCGTGACCGCGTCGACCTGGGCAAGGGGCGGGAGATGACCGCCGGGCAGCTCTGCGAGCAGTTCGGCTTCGGCAAGGACAAGCAGTGGACGCCCGTCGGCGATCTCTCCGGCGGCGAGCGGCGCAGGCTCCAGATCCTGCGGCTGCTGATGGACGAGCCCAACGTGCTGTTCCTCGACGAGCCGACGAACGACCTCGACATCGAGACGCTCACCCAGCTCGAAGACCTCCTCGACGGCTGGCCGGGCTCGATGGTCGTCATCAGCCACGACCGGTTCTTCATCGAGCGGACGACGGACAAGGTGTACGCGCTCCTCGGCGACGCCAGCCTGCGCCATCTGCCGCGCGGTATCGACGAGTACCTGGAGCGGCGGCGCCGGGTCGTGGAGTCGGCGCCCGCACCGGCACGCGCCGGCGGGGCACCGGCCACGCCGGCGGCCCCCGCCGCGTCGGCGAAGGACAACCGCGCCGCGAAGAAGGAACTCCAGCGGATCGAGCGGCAGCTCGACAAGATGTCCACGCGCGAGACCGCCCTTCACGGACAGATCGCCGAAAGCGCCACGGACTTCGACAAGGTGGCGAAACTCGACAGTGAGCTCCGTGAACTCGTCGCGCAGCGCGACGAGTTGGAGATGCGCTGGATGGAGCTCGCCGAGGACGCGTAGAGGTCCGGCACAGACCTCGTAACAACCGCATCACGGGCCGGTCCTCCCTTGGGAACAGGGGAGGACCGGCCCGTTCCGTACAAGGGTGCGAGTGATACAAAGAAGGCCCGCTCGACTGACGTGACACTGCGGATTCCCAAGCCCGAATCGCTCCGTTCCGATGGCACCTGCCGACATTCGCCGGCCGGTCTTCCCGCCACCGGGACAGCGGGGGAGACCGACCGGACCAAGGACCGTACGACAAGGGGGAAGCGCTGATGACCCAGCCGCCCAACCAGCCACCGCCGCCGGGCCAGCAGCCGGACCAACAGCCGGGATACGGCTACCCGCAGGGGCCGCCGCAGGCACAGCCCGGGTACGGCTACCCGCAGACGCCGCCCGTCCCCGGCCAGCCGCCCGGCCAGCCCGGCCCGTACAACCAGCCCGGCCCGTACGGCTCGCAGACGGGCCAGCCCGGTCCCTACAACCAGCCGGGCCCCTACAACCAG
>NZ_JAAPBF010000236.1 GCF_022695985.1 Streptomyces sp. NP-1717
AGGGCTTCGTCAGCAGGCCGGACCGGGACCGGTTCGCCCGCGAGGTGGAGCTGGCCGGGCGCGTCGAGAGCGTGTCCACGGCGAAGGTGCTGGACTCCGACGCGACGGCGAAGCGCCCTTGGCTGGCCATCGAGTTCATTCCGGCGCCCAGCCTCGCCGAACTCGTCGCCGAAGTGGGGACGTTGCATGTCGACGCCGTCCGGTGGATCGCCGCCGAGGCCGCGCGTGCGCTGGTCGAACTGCACGGAACGGGGGTCGTCCACCGGGACGTCAAACCCCAGAACATCCTGCTGACCGGGGACGGGCCCCGTCTCATCGACTTCGGCATCTCGCACGCCCACGACCACACCAGCTCCGCGACGACGATCGGCACGTTCCCGTTCACCTCGCCGGAACAGGCGTCGGGCAGGAAGTCCACCGCCGCGTCCGACATGTACTCGCTGGGCGCGACGCTCTTCTTCCTGGCGGTCGGCCGGCCGCCGTACGAGCAGACCGACCACTCCATCGGGCTCCTGGCTCTCGTCCAGCGCGCCGAGATCGACACGGACGGGCTGCCGCCCCAACTGCGGCCGCTGATCCTTCCGTTGCTGGAGGCCGAGCCCGGGGACCGGCCCGCACCCGACGAGGTGATGCGGCGGTGTCTGCGCGACCTCGGCCCGCTGTCGGCGACGCGGACAGCGGCACGGTGGCTGCCGCACGAGTGGACCGCGCTCATCGAGGAGTACGCCGAGCAGGGACGCCAACTACAGGGCGGCGCGGTCGACTTCGACGCGGCCGACGCTCGGACGCGGGTGCGGTCCGAGGGCGGTCGGGAGGGTTCGGACGACGAAGTCAGCGAGATGCGCGAACAGTTGGAAGCCCTGCGCATACAGCGGGACGCTCTGGCGCAGGCGCGGGCCGAGGAACGGGCGGAAGCGGAGGAGCGGGAGCGGCGGCGCCTGGAGGAGGAGCGCAGGCTTGGGGAGCAGGCGCGCAAGGCGGCGGAACGGGCGGAAAAGGAACGCCAGGAGAAGGAGCGCAAGGAAGAGGAGCGGAGAGAGAAGGAACGAAGGGAGAAGGAGAGGAAGGAGAGGGAACGGAAGGAGCGCGAACGCCTGGCGCGTGAGCGGGCCCGGAACTCCGCCCGGCGCACCACCCGGGCCGCGTCTGCCGCGTCTGCCGCCTCGGCTCCGAAGACTCCGAAAGCGCCGAAGCCTCCGGTGAAACCCGCCTCGAACGCGTCGAAAAGCTCCGACAGCTGGGGTGGCCTGCTCGTGGGCGCGGTCATCATCGGGCTGCTGATCTGGCAGCCCTGGAACCAGAAGGACGGCGACAGCCCGGTGAGCAACCCCGGGCCGACGTACAGCTCCGGCCTGACCGGTGGTGGCGGCGGAAGCGGTGACATCTCCGCCGGGTCGGACGACTCCTCGAACGGCGACTCGGACGCCTCGGACGGCTCGGACGACTACGAACCGGAACCGGAACCGGAGCCCGAACCGGAACCGGAGCCCGATCCCACCGAGGACGCCTTCAGGGCCGTCTCGGTCGGGGACTGCCTGGACGTCTTCGACACCGGCTACGGCGGCGAGAAGGAGTACGACTGGAGCGAGGACGAGCCGAACACGGCGCCGTGCGGCGACTCGCGTGTGCGCGTCTACGGCACCAGTGACGACTGCGAGAGCGCCGGGGACCAGGCGACCTGGTCGTACTACTCCAGCAGCAGCGGCGAGCGGACCGCGCTCTGCCTCGAAGGCCAGTACCACAAAGGCGACTGCCTGCTCGCCGACAACGACGGCAAGCGGGCCAGCATCGCGATGCTGTCGTCCGTGAACTGCACGGACGAGAGGGTACCCAGCGCGTACAACGACATCTTCGTCATCACGGCCATCTACCGGGCGACGGCGGACACCACGGCCGAGAACTGTCGTACCGGGCAGTACGACAGGAACACCTACTGGTCCCAGGAGGTGGACGACGGCGCGACGATGCTCTGTCTGAGGGCTTACGACTGAGCCGGCCGCCGCACGCGTGGAGAGCGGCGAGAAAGGGCGTGACCACCGTCATCGCTGGGGTCCGGTGGCGACGGGCGGGCCGGGTGGCTCGGCGAGGATGCTCCACGCGACCGGCCCGAGGAGGTCGGCCAGTCGCTCGAAGACGTCCAGGAGCAGGTCGTCGACGCTCAGCATCCCGGCTGTCCGGCCGTCGTCGAGGACCGGCAGCCGGCGTACCCCTGCGCGGCGGAAGGTCCGGTACGCCACCTGTACGTCGTCGGCCGCGTCCACCGTGACGACCCCAGCCGACATGACGGCCTCCACCGGCGCGTCACCGTCGAGCCCGCGGCCCAGCCCCCGTACCGCGAGATCGCGGTCGGTGACGATGCCGCGCAGAGTGCCGTGCTCGGTCACGAGCAGGGATCCGATGCCGCCCTCGGCCATCCGCCGGGCCGCGTCGGCCAGCGAGGTCCGCGGAGTGACCGTCGCCGGCGGCGAGGTCATCACGTCCGAGACTTTCATCGCCCGTCTCCTCGGGGCACTCGGGGCAGGCGATACCGCGCCCTCTCGTACCTCGTCTTCCACTGCACCGTGCGAGCTCGCTCGCACGCTTGGGCCGAGCAGGACCGTCTCGATGGGCCGAACGTCCCGCACCCGCGGCGGCGCGCGTCCTTCCGCCGAATGGCCGATGATTGATGTATGGAGCACTCGTCGCGCCGCTCGTTTCGGGCGCCGCTCGTTTGGCGTTCCTTCGGCGTTCCCTTTCGCCGTTCCTCTCGGGGCAAGGAGGTCGAGTCGTGTTGTTCATGGATCGCCGAGATGCCGGCCACCAGCTGGCAGCGTCTCTCGGACATCTCAAGGGCGCCGGGGTCGTGGTGCTGGGGCTGCCCCGCGGAGGGGTTCCGGTCGCCGCGGCGGTCGCCGAGGCGCTGGGCGCGCCGCTGGACGTCTGTCTGGTGCGCAAGCTGGGCGTGCCGTTCCACCAGGAGCTGGGGATGGGGGCGATCGGCGAGGGCGGCGTCCGCGTGGTCAACGACGAGGTCATGCGTATGACGGGCGTCACCGATGACGAGCTCGCCGGTGTCGAGGCGCATGAACGGCAGGTGCTGGACAGCCGCGCCCGCCGGTACCGGGGCGGACGCGCGCCGATCGGCCTGGCGGGGCGGACGGTGCTGGTGGTCGATGACGGGGTGGCCACGGGGTCGACAGCGCGTGCGGCCTGCCAGATCGCTCGTGCCCGGGGAGCGGCACGGATCGTGCTGGCCGTTCCCGTGGCGCCGCGCGACTGGGCCGAACGGCTGGGCACCGACGCCGACGAACTCGTGTGTCCGCACACCCCGCGGGACTTCTACGCGATCGGACAGTTCTACCTCGACTTCGCCCAGACCGACGACGACGAGGTGGTCGCCTGCCTGGCGGAGGCGGGCGATCGCCCGGCCGGCGGCGACCGGAGCCGGTCCGGCCCGGCGGCCGGCGGGGACGGGAGAACGTCCGGACGGGCGGGCGACGAGGCGGGCGACAAGGTGGGCAGGGAGGCGTCCGTACGGATCGGCGGTGCGACGCTGCGCGGGCGGCTGACCGTGCCCGAGGGCGCGGCCGGGGTCGTCGTCTTCGCGCACGGCAGTGGCAGCAGCCGGCACAGCCCGCGCAACCGTTTCGTCGCGGCCGGCCTGAACCGGGCCGGGCTGGGGACCCTGCTGTTCGACCTGCTCACGGAGGAGGAAGAGGCGGACCGGGCCAATGTCTTCGACACCGGACTGCTGGCCGGGCGGCTCACCGACGCGACCGGCTGGCTGCGGGAACAGCCCGAGTGCGAAGGGCTGGCCGTGGGGTACTTCGGTGCCAGCACCGGTGCCGGCGCCGCGCTGTGGTCGGCGGCCGAGCCCGACGCCCGTATCGCCGCGGTGGTGTCCCGGGGCGGCAGGCCCGACCTGGCCGGAGCGCGGCTGCCTGAGGTGACCGCGCCGACGCTGCTGATCGTCGGTGGCGACGACCTCCAGGTCATCGATCTCAATCGCGCGGCCCAGTCCTGGCTGCACTGCGAGAACCGGCTCGCGGTCGTCCCCGGCGCCACCCATCTCTTCGAGGAGAGCGGCGCGCTGGAGAGGGTCACCGAGCTGGCCGGCGAATGGTTCACGGACCACATGACCCCGGCGGCCCACACGGCGGCGGGCTTCTGAACGGCCCCCGGCCTTCAGCTTTCCCTCCCGGCCGGCTTTCCGTCCCGCTCAGCGCCCTTCGCGTTCAACGTCCCTCGCCCCCCGTCGCGCTCAGCGTCCCCCCAGTTCAACGTCCCTCGCCGTCAGCGCCGGCGGGCCCCAACTCGTCAGCAGGCGCAGGTTCTCCGACGTCGGGGAGCCCGGGAGTGCGTGGTGGATCGTGAGGGTCTGGTCCGAGCCGTCCGGGAGTTGGAGGGTTTCGAAGGAGAGTGTCAGGGCGCCGGCCAGGGGGTGGTGGAGGTGGGTCGTGCCGTGGTGGTGTTCGGTGATGTCGTGGTGGGACCAGAGGCGGCGGAAGTCCTCGCTCCCGGTGGAGAGTTCGGTCACCAGTGACAGCAGCCGCGGGTCGTCCGGGCGGCAGGCGGCGTGTACGCGCAGGGCTCCCACCGCGCCGGCCGCCTCGGTCTCCCAGTCGTCGAACAGGCGGCGGGAGCCCGGCGACAGGAACAGCAGGCGCGCCCAGTTGCGTTCCCGCGGGGGCAGTTGGTCCCAGTCGCCGAAGAGGGCCGCCGCCGTGCGGTTCCACGCCAGGAGGTCGGAGCGCCAGCCCGTGACGTACGCGGGTACGCCGTCCAGGGCCGTCAGCATCTCCCGCAGCGCCGGGCGCACCCGTTCCCGCTCGGGCGGCGGCGGGGCGTGCCTGTTCGTCCGATGGCACTTGGCCAGCCGCGTGAGGTGGTCGTGCTCGGCGTCCGTCAGCCGCAGGGCGCGGGAGAGCGCGCCCAGGACCTCCGCCGACACGTTGTGGCCCCTGCCCTGTTCGAGGCGGGTGAGGTAGGCGACCGACACCCCGGCGAGCTGCGCCAGCTCCTCGCGCCGCAGGCCGGGGACGCGCCGGTACCTCCCGTACAGCGGCAGGCCCGCGTCCTGCGGGCTCAGCCGCCCCCGCCGGGTGCGCAGAAACGCGCCGATCTCGGCGTGGGGGTCGAATACCCGACCGTCGCCCTGTGTCTTCACCGCCGTCTCCGGAGCGTTCATAGCTCCCGACGCTACGCGCACGGAGCGGCCGGTGGCTGTTCCTGTCAGTGGCAGGAACAGCCGGCGCACGTACGGCGGGGGGCTGGCCGGTCCCCGGCCCGCCGGTGAGGCTCGCGGCATCGATCAGCAGCCGTGAGGGGACGTACCCATGTCAGAGAGCCCGGCCACGAGTGAACGACTGCCGCGGGAGGACTCACCGCCCTGGCCCGCCCGGCTGTGGATCTCCCTCATGATCTTCAGCGGGGTGATCCTGCTCGACGGGCTCGACATCTCGATGATCGTCGTGGCCCTCCCCGAGATCCAGCACGAGCTGGGCATGAGCACCGCCACCGCGCAGTGGCTGGTCAGCGCGTACATCCTGGCTTTCGGCAGCTTCCTGCTGCTGGGCGGGCGGGTCGCCGACCTGTTCGGCAGGCGGCGGGTGCTGGTGGTCTCGATGGCCGCGTTCGCCGTCGTGTCGCTGTTCGGCGCGCTCGTCGACGACGGGACGCTGCTCATCGCCTCGCGCTTCGTCAAGGGGATGGCGGCGGGCTTCGCGGCACCGGCGGCCATGTCGCTGCTCACGACGACCTTCCGCGAAGGCCCGGAGCGCAACAAGGCGTTCGGGATCTTCAACGTCTTCGAGGCGTCCGGGTACTCCTGCGGGCTGCTGGTCGGCGGGCTGCTCGCCGGGCTGAACTGGCGGTCCGTCTTCGTCCTGCCGATCCCGCTCTCCGTACTGCTGCTGATCGGCGCGCTGCGCTTCCTGCCGCCGGACCCGCCCCGTACGGAACGCCCCCGTCTCGACTTCGGCGGCGCCGTGACCCTGCTCGCCGGCATGCTGCTCCTGGTCTTCACCGTGGTCTCGGCGGCGGAGGCGGGCTGGTCGTCGTGGCGCACGCTCGGCGGGATCGCCCTGTCCGGGCTGCTGCTGGCCGGGTTCGTCGCGATCGAGCGCACGGTGAAGGAGCCGCTGATCCGGCTGGGCATCTTCCGTGACCGGGGTCTGGTGACCGCCAACATCAGCATCGCCCTGCTCTACGGGGGCGCCATGGGATTCCAGTTCGTGCTGGCCCTGTACTTGCAGGACCTGGCGGGCTGGCGGCCGTGGCAGATGGCGCTGGTCCTGCTGCCGGCCGGGCTCATGGTGGTGGTGGTCGGGCCGGGGCTCGGCGCGCTGATGGACAGGTTCGGCGTGCGGAGGGTGCTGATGGCCGGGCTGGTGGCGTTCCTGCCCTGCTATCTGCTTCTTCTGCGGATCGGTCCGGAGCCGGACCTGTGGACGGTCCTGCTGCCCGCCTCGCTGCTGTGGGGCGTGGGATTCGCACTCAGTATCGCGACGCTGATGGTCGCGGGCACCAGCGGGGTGCCCGACGAGGAGCAGGGGCTGGCCGCGGGCCTGCTCAACAGTTCGCTCCAGATCGGCGGAGCGTTCGGGCTCGCCGTCGTCACGGCGGCGATCATGCCCGGCAACGAGCTGTCCACGCTCCGGCCGGGATTGGTGGTCATCCTGGGGTTCGGGGTCCTGACGATCCTGGCGCAGCTCTCCCGGAAGCGGAACTGACCTCGGAAAAGGGTGACGGGGGACGGGGGTGGCGGCCGGGCGGCGGAGCGGATTGATCCCTTCCGCGACCCCCGTCTCCCAACTGCGCCAATAGTGAGGGCTGTTGACTAACCGTGGATCCTCTGGCCAGGGTTCTGCTGGACAGGGGCGCGTACTCGGAGTGATCATGTCTCTGCCGAGCCCCGGAATTGGCATTTGCGACCGTGCGTACGACACCGTGAGGATGAGTCAGCTGGATGGAATTTCCGCTTCGACTATCTGACCGCACCGTTCTGGTTGCCCGAGGAGGGCTCGGCTCGTGACCCCTGAGGAGAACGAGTACCCCGTCGATCGCCGGCTCGATCAGCCGGTCGATCGCGCGGTCGGTCATCCCGCTGGTCACGACGCCGGTCAGGCCGCCGGTCACGCCGCCGGTCAGGCCGCCGGCCACACGGCCGATCACCCCGTCGACCACCCCGTCGGGAAAGCGGTCGCGAGGAGCGCCGACCAGCCCGTCGAGAGAACCCCCGACCGGTCCCCCGGCCACTCCGAACAGCGCCCGCCGACCCTGCTGCGGGTGCTGCTCGAACGGCTCAACTGGGCGAAGTTTGCCGTCTTCGACGTGCAGTTCAGCCTCGCCGCGCGCCGGGCCGCGAAGGAGTACGGCAACAGCCGCGTCGGCAACGTCTCCGTCTCACGCATCACCTTCAAGCGGTGGCTGGCCGGCACCCAGTCGCCCCAGGGCGACGCGGCCACCGTCCTCGCCTACATGCTCGGCGTCGAGGTGGACCTGCTGCTCCAGCGCGTGCCGAGCCGCGAGGTCGTCCCGGCGCGGCTGCCGCACGGATCGTCGCTCGCCACCGCCCGCTCGATGGACGCCCTGTGGTCCAGTTCCTCCCTCTCGCCCTCGGAGGCCGCGGCCGGCGCGGGCGGGCTCTGGTATCTGGACGGCATGCGCATCTTCGACGGTACGGCGGTGCCCGCCCAGATGTACGAGGCGACGTCGCAGGACGACGTGGTGTCGATCGCCGTGGAGGAGAACCCGCATCTACGCGCGTTCGTCCAGCCCGCGCGCCGGGCCCTGCTCATCGCCTCGCTCGGCGGCAGCGGCGGCGAGGGGCTGTACGTGCTGGACTCCGCCCGCGCGCGCTACCAGCTGGACGCGGACCCGCGCGGGACGCTGCCGATACCGAAGCCGTACCGGCTGGACGACCTGACGTTCGGCATCCTGTGGGCGATGCTCAATCTGGAGGACAGCCTCCTCGCTGACGACCACATTCTCGACAGTGAACGACGTGAGCTGGAGAGCCATTTAGCGATGCCTCGCTCGGCCGTGGCGCGGTCGGCGATGCCGGAGCTGTCCCGGGTGGGTGCCGCCTGGCTCGGCTCGTACTTCTGCACACTGCACATCGAGCGCCATCTCGGTGAGGTGACCGAACCGCCCTTCTTCTGGACGCGTGAGCAGACGGGCGAGGAAGGCGCGGCCTGGCTCTTCTTCCGGCACAAACACGAGCACCTCACCCGTGCGGCGGCGCGGCGCGCCGATCCGTCCGTACGGCCGGGGCACGCGCTCTGCATACCGGAGCAGTCGGTCAAGGACAGCGAGCCGTACGAGCGGATCCTGCTGTTCCTGAGCGTCGCCCTGATGGAGATGCACGGACTGTCGGTGTGGATCTGCGCCGAGGAGGAGTACTCGCAGATCGACGAATTCGTCCTGGCACCCGACGACCGGGTCATTGTGGCCAACTGGCTTCGCTCGGACGGGATTTGGCGTGTCGGCATTACGGATCAGCGGTCCCAGGTCCGTACGTACACCCAGGCGATCGACCATGCCCGTGAGCGCAGTGTGATAGAGGGACCCACCTCCGAGTACCGGCTGCGGGCCCTGGCAGACTATTTGTCGATCGACTGGCCCTGGCTGCTGCGCCGGTGCCAGGAGTTGGGGGCGTACGGAAGTTCCGGCATGCTCCGGCCGCGCAGCCGGCTGCTCAGCATGGACCAGCTGGACGAGGTGCTGCGTTTCGTCGGCGAGTTCGATCCGAAGTGACACTCCGGCACGGCACGCGCGCGCTTTCCGAAGCGGTGTCCGGCCCGAAGTGACCCAGGTCACGGGGGACCTGGGGGCTCAAATGAAGCTCCGCCGACGGACATTCCCGGTCGCGTTCACCAATTCTCCGCATCGTGAAGGACACGCATGGTTGAAGTGCCTTGCCACTGGGCACAGTTGGGTAGAGGATTGCGATGCACTCTTTGAGAGGTTGTTCCTCAAGTCCTGCTCAGATTTTCCTCACAAGCGACCCCCGTACCGATCGCCGCACCATGCGAAATCGATCGTTTGGCGGTCGCATCGCCGTCGCGCCCTGCCGACGGCCTCTTTGCGTTCGAGCCAATAGCCGCTTTTGTGCGATTCACATTGTGAAAGCCATGGGCTCAAGCGACCACTGAACGACCCCTTCCGCCCGTGGCGGCGAACGCGGCCACGGACCAAGCTTGTTATGGCTCTTAATGACGCTGGCATGTGCCTGTACCCGTCCAACTGCCCGTCTGTGAAGGCTCCTTAAACACATGGTCCGCTCCTTCGTGCTCGCTCTGCCGGCCCTGGTTCACCGGCCGGCCGACGCGGCAGCTCCCGAGGGCGGCGGACGGAACGGCGAACCGGGGGGCGTCCCGGAAGGTCCATCGGACCAACGACGCCCGGCACACGCCCCTGGAGCCCCGAGCCGGCGCCGAAGCGCGGCCCTCTCACCTTCATCCGCCGGTCCCCGTCGTACCGAGGACATTTATGCCTGAACTCTCCCCGCACGCCGCCCCCGCCGACCGCCGCAGCGGCCGGCGGCGCGGACGTTCCGCTCGGAAGTCCCAGAACACCGGGAACACGGCCCAGGCTCCCGCCACGGCCAACCGGAATCTGGCCACCGAGAAGGGTCTGCGCTCACGGATCCGTTTTCTCGCCCTGATGCCGGTCGCCACGGTCGTGGTGCTGGCTGCCGGCGCGTGGTCCATGTGGCACTTCGTCGGAAACGGCCCCGCGACCTGGTCCGTCGTGGCCGCCGCCGCCGTCCTCGGCGTGTTCGCGACGGTCGCCGCCACCCGTAAGGCCGCCGCCGTCTCCGCCGCCGTGCACGAGCAGCGGGTCACGAACGCCACCTCCGCGCGGCAGTGGGTCGAGCGGTTCGAGGCGGTGACCACCGAGGGGCAGAAGAACATCGCCCGGCTGCTGGAGCAGATCAGCCGCGGTGAGCGTCCCCAGCTCATGGAGCCGGCGCCCCAGGCCGTCGCCCAGGGCAACCCGTTCGCGGATCTCGAACAGACCCTGCGCCTCGCGCAGCACCAGGCGCTGGCCGCCGTCGCCGAGGCGGGCGCCCGCCAGCAGGTGGACGTCTTCGTCAACATCGCGCAGCGCCTGCACGCGCTGGTCAACCGCGCGCTGGCCCGGCTGGACGATCTGGAGAGCGAGGTCGAGGACCCGGACCTGCTCGGCGGTCTCTTCGGCGTCGACCACCTCGTCACCCAGTTCCGCCGCCAGGTGGAGAGCCTGGCCGTCATGGGCGGCGCGGTCCCCCGCCGTATCAACAAGCCCGTCCCGCTGCCGACCGTGCTGCGCCAGGGTGTCGCCGAGATCGAGCAGTACGCGCGTGTACGTGTCATCCAGCCGCCCGAGGGCACGCTGCCCGGCTACGCCGCGGCCGAGGTCATCCACCTGCTCGCCGAACTCGTCGAGAACGCGGCCCGGTTCTCCGCCCCGGAGACCCAGGTGACGCTGCGCGCCGAGCGTGTCCCGGCCGGTCTCGCGATCGAGATCGACGACCGCGGACTGCCGATGGCGCCCGAGAAGCTGGACCGGATGAACCGGCTGCTCACCAGGCCGGACCAGTTCGACATCCGCGAGCAGCTGGAGGACGGCCGTATCGGCCTGTTCGTGGTCGCGCAGATCGCGCGCAGGCACGACATCGACGTCGCGCTGCGCCGCAACATCTACGGCGGTACGCAGGCCGTCGTCGTACTGCCGAGCGCGCTGCTCGACGCCGCCCCGCCGGCGCCCGCCCAGCGGCAGACACCGGACCAGGAGCAGGAGCAGCGCCGCCGGCAGGAGCAGCAGGCGGAGCACGCGCAGCGTACGGCGCCGTCCAGCGAGCCGGCGTCGGGCGCGGCGTGGTCGGCCTCCCCGCAGGCGCCCCAGCCGTCCCCCCAGCAGACGCCTCAGCACACTCCCCAGCCGGCGCCGCACCAGGTGCCGCATCAGGTCCCGAACCAGGTGCCGCACATCCCGAACCAGGTTCCGCACCACCAGCCGTACCAGGTCCCCCAGTCCACGTCCGACCACCGCAGCCCCCTGCCCGCCGAGGCCGGCGCCCTCGCCGCCCGCGGCGGTCGCGGTACGCACGGTGAGACCCCGTCCGTACGCCGTATCGGCTCGCCCAGCGCCCACGCGGCCGCGACGGCGACGGCCTCGGCCGGATCCAACGGCGGCGGCGAGGCCCCGGCCCCGCTCCCCCAGCGGCAGCCCACCGGGTACGGCGCGGCCAACGGCCAGACCAACGGCGGTCACCACGCCGGCCACAACGGGGGCCACCCG
>NZ_JAAPBF010000237.1 GCF_022695985.1 Streptomyces sp. NP-1717
CCGTACGGCGGGCTCCGTGCTCGTCGTCGCGCCGCGCGAGGTGCCGCAGCCGCCGTCCCGCACACACGGCTTCCTCGTCCAGCTCTACTCCCTGCTGTCCACCCGCTCCTGGGGCATGGGCGACCTCGGCGACCTCGCCGAACTCGCCACCTGGTCCGGCCGTGAACTGGGCGCAGGATTCGTCCAGATCAACCCGCTGCACGCCGCCGTCCCCGGCGACCCGACCGACCCCTCGCCGTACCGCCCCTCCTCGCGCCGCTTCCCCGACCCCGTCCATCTGCGGGTCGAGGCCGTCCCCGAGTACGCGTACGTCACCGGCCTGGGCACCGCGCGGCTCGACGGGCTGCTGGAGCAGGCCGCCGGACTGCGCGCCGCGGTCCTCGACAAGGGCGCGCTGATCGACCGCGACGCCGTGTGGGACCTCAAGCGCCAGGCCCTGGGCATCGTGCGCGAGGTGCCCCTCGGACCCGGCCGCCGCGCCGCGTACAACCACTTCCTCGCCGAGCAGGGCCAGGCACTGGAGGACCACGCCACCTGGTGCGCGCTCGCAGAGGTGCACGGCTCCGAGTGGCACGACTGGCCGCCGGGCCTGCGCGACCCGCGCTCCGCCGAGACGAGCCGCGCCCGGCACGAACTGATCGACCGCGTCGACTTCCACAGCTGGCTCGCCTGGCTCACCGACGAACAACTCGCGGCGGCGGGCAGCGCCGCCCGCGACGCGGGCATGGCCGTCGGCGTCGTCCACGACCTCGCGGTCGGCGTGCACCCAGGCGGCGCCGACGCCTGGGCGCAGCGGGACGCCTTCGCCGAGGGCATGTCCGTGGGCGCGCCGCCGGACGCCTTCAACGCCCACGGCCAGGACTGGGGGCTGCCGCCCTGGCGCCCCGACGTCCTCGCCGCCTCCGGCTACGCGCCGTACCGCGGCCTGCTCCGCGGCCTGCTGACCCACGCCGGCGCCCTGCGGATCGACCATGTGATGGGCCTCTTCCGGCTCTGGTGGGTCCCGGCGGGTGCCGAACCCACCCGGGGCACCTATGTGCGCTACGACGCCGAGGCGATGCTCGCCGTCCTCGTCCTGGAGGCACACCGCGCGGGCGCCGTCGTCATAGGGGAGGACCTCGGCACGGTCGAGCCCGGCGTACGCGAGGCACTGCACCGGCGCGGAGTCCTCGGCACGTCCGTGCTCTGGTTCGAGCGCGACTGGGAGGGCACGGGCCGCCCGCTGGCCCCGGAGAGCTGGCGCGAGGACTGCGTCGCCACCGCCACGACCCACGACCTGCCGTCCACCGCCGCGCGCCTGACCGGCGAACACGTGGAGCTGCGGCACCGGCTCGGACTGCTCGGCCGCCCGCTGGAGCAGGAGCAGCACGAGGAGTCCGCCGAGGTCGCCGACTGGCTGGGCACACTCACCCGGCTCGGCCTGCTGCCGCCCGACGGGGGCGACGAGGAGGAGCAGATCCGCGCGGTCTACCGCTTCCTGCTGCGCACTCCCGCCCGCATGGTCGGTGTCTGGCTGCCCGACGCGGTCGGCGACCGCCGGCCGCAGAACCTGCCGGGCACCTGGGACCAGTACCCGAACTGGCGCCTGCCGGTCGCCGACGCGACGGGCCGGCCGATGACGCTGGAGGAGCTGGCCGCCGCGCCCCGGCTGCACGGCCTGATGGGCGTATTGCGGCCTTCTGTCGGGACTTGACGCCTTCTACGGGACCCCCGGCCGCGCACCCGCGCCACGCGTTCGCTACGTTGGCACCGTGGACAAGAAGAACGCCCTGCGCGCCGGCGCTGTCATGGCCGGAACGACGCTGATGATGCTGCTCATGTCGTCCCCCGTGCTCGCCGTGACCCGTGACGACGGCGACGACCCGGGTCCGGGCCTGACGATCGGGGAGACCCTCGGTCTGTACGTGGCCGCGCCCCTGGTGCTGTTCGCGGTGATCGCCGGACTGGTGATGGTCCTCGACAAGTCCAAGAAGGAACACCGGGTCTGACGACCTCCCCTCCGTGAGAGGCGCCGCGCGGCACACCGCGCGGCGCCTCTCTGCGCGCTCCCGCCCCCGCGAACGCGCACCTGCCGCCCGCCACGGAAAGGGGGTGGGGCCGGCCCCGACAGGACCGGCCCCACCCCCGACTCCGTCACCTCAGGGCGTCACCCCGCCGCACCGTCCGCCGCCTGGGCGCGCAGAGCGCGCTCCACGCCCGCGCGCGACTCCGACATCAGACGGCGCAGCGACGCGTTCGGCGAGGCCGAGGCCAGCCAGCCGTCCGTCGCGTCCAGGGTCGACTGCGCGACCTGGAGCGCGGGGTACAGGCCCAGCGCGATCTGCTGCGCCATCTCGTGGCTGCGCGAGTCCCACACGTCCTTGACGGCCTCGAAGTACTTCTCCGTGTACGGCGCCAGCAGTTCGAGCTGGTCCGTCTGGACGAAGCCGCCGATGACCGCCGCCTGGAGCGCGTTCGGGAGCTTGTCGGACTCCACGACCGACGCCCACGCCTCGGCCTTCGCCTCGGCGGTCGGCCGCGCCGAGCGGGCCGCCGCGGCGTGCCGCTCGCCCGCCGCCGTGCGGTCGCGCTCGTACTCCGCGGCGATCTCCTCCTCGTCGTGCAGACCGACCGCCGCCAGCCGCTGGACGAACGCCCAGCGCAGCTCGGTGTCGACGGCCAGGCCCTCGACCGACTCCGAACCGTCCAGCAGCCCCTGGAGCAGGTCCAGCTGCTGCGGTGTACGGGCCGTCGCCGCGAAGGCGCGCGCCCACGCGAGCTGGTGGTCGCTGCCCGGCTCCGCGGTGCGCAGATGCGCCAGCGTCGCCTCCGTCCACTGCGAGAGCCCCGCCTCGCGCCACTCCGGCGCCGCGTACAGGTCCAGCGCGAGCTTCACCTGGCGGTGCAGCGACTGCACGACGCCGATGTCCGTCTCCTTGGCGATGCCGGACAGCACCAGCGCCAGGTAGTCACGGGTGGCGAGTTCGCCGTCGCGCGTCATGTCCCACGCCGACGCCCAGCTCAGCGCGCGCGGCAGCGACTCGGTGAAGTCCCCGAGGTGGGCGGTGACGACCCGCAGCGACTCCTCGTCGAGGCGGACCTTCGCGTACGACAGGTCGTCGTCGTTGAGCAGGATCACCGCCGGACGCGGCGTGCTGTGCGGGAACGGCACCTGGGTCAGTTCGCCGTCGACGTCCAGCTCGATCCGGCTCGTACGGACCAGCTTGCCGTCCCCGTCCAGGTCGTAGCAGCCGATCGCGATGCGGTGCGGGCGCAGCACCGGCGTGCCCTTGGCGCCCGGAGGCAGCGCGGGCGCCTCCTGCCGTACCGCGAGGGAGGCCACGTGCCCCGACTCGTCCAGCTCGATCTCCGGCCGCAGGATGTTGATGCCGGCCGTCTCCAGCCATGCCTTCGACCAGGTCTTCAGATCACGCCCGGAGGTCTCCTCCAGCGCGCCCAGCAGATCGGAGAGGCGCGTGTTGCCGTACGCGTGCGCCTTGAAGTACGCCTGCACGCCCCGGAAGAACTCGTCCTGCCCGACATACGCCACGAGCTGCTTCAGGACGGAGGCGCCCTTCGCGTACGTGATCCCGTCGAAGTTGACGAGCACGTCGTCGAGGTCGGTGATGTCCGCCATGATCGGGTGCGTCGAGGGGAGCTGGTCCTGCCGGTAGGCCCAGGTCTTCATGGAGTTGGCGAACGTCGTCCACGAGTGCGGCCACCGCGACTCGGGGGCGTGCGCCAGGCACGCGATCGAGGTGTACGTCGCGAACGACTCGTTCAGCCACAGGTCGTTCCACCACTCCATGGTGACCAGGTCGCCGAACCACATGTGCGCCAGCTCGTGCAGGATCGTCTCGGCACGCGTCTCGTACGCCGCGTCCGTCACCTTCGAGCGGAAGACGTACTGGTCGCGGATGGTGACGGCGCCCGCGTTCTCCATCGCGCCCGCGTTGAACTCGGGCACGAACAGCTGGTCGTACTTGGCGAACGGGTAGGCGTAGTCGAACTTCTCCTGGAACCAGTCGAAGCCGAGCCGGGTGACCTCGAAGATCGCGTCCGCGTCCAGGTACTCGGCCAGCGAGGGCCGGCAGTACACGCCGAGCGGCACCGACTGCCCGTCCTTCTCGTACGTGCTGTGCACCGAGTGGTACGGGCCGACGATCAGCGCGGTGATGTACGTCGAGATGCGCGGCGTCGGCTCGAAACGCCAGACGTTCGCATCGGGCTCCGGCGTCGGGGAGTTCGAGATGACGGTCCAGCCCTCGGGCGCCGTCACGGTGAACCGGAACGTCGCCTTGAGGTCCGGCTGCTCGAACGACGCGAACACGCGCCGCGCGTCCGGAACCTCGAACTGCGTGTACAGATAAGCCTGCTGGTCGACCGGGTCGACGAACCGGTGCAGACCCTCACCGGTGTTGGTGTACTCGCAGTCCGCGGTCACCGTCAGCTCGTTCGCGCCCTGGCGCAGATGGGGCAGCGCGATGCGCGAGTCACGGAAGACCGCGGCCACGTCCAGCGACTTGCCGTTCAGCACCACCTCGTGCACGGCGGGCGCCACCAGGTCGATGAAGGTCTCCGCCCCGGCGTCCGCGCTCTCGAAGCGCACGGTCGTGACGGACCGGTAGGTCCCGCCCTCCTGCGCGCCGCCGAGATCGAGGTCGATCTCGTACGAGTCAACGCTGAGAAGGCGCGCCCGCTGCTGCGCCTCCTCGCGGGTCAGATTTGTGCCAGGCACCCGGTCAGCTCCTCGGATCGGTACGTTTTGGCCCATCCTTCCATGAGGCAGCGCGATGGCACCCGGGTAGCGGGAGTGTTCCTACTCGGGTAGCATCGGTGGTATGAAGATCAGTGTGAGTCTTCCGCAGGAAGATGTCGCTTTCGTCGACGAATTCGCCTCCCAGACCGCCGCCAACTCGCGGTCGGCGGTGATACACGCCGCCATCGAGTTGCTGCGCGCCTCGCAGCTGGAGGCGGACTACGAGTCCGCGTTCAACGAGTGGGACGCGAGCGAGGACGCCGCCATCTGGGACCGGACAGTGGCAGACGGGCTCGCCGATGCGCAGAGGTGACATCTACCTGATCGATTTCGAGCCCGTGCGTGGTGCGGAGGCCAACAAGGCACGCCCCGCGGTCATCGTCTCGAACGACGCGGCCGGCCGGACCGTGCAGCGTCTCGGCCGGGGCGTCGTCACCGTCGTCCCGCTGACCTCGAACGTCTCGCGGGTCTTTCCGTTCCAGGTACTTCTGCGCGGTGGGGAGTGCGGGCTGCCGAAGGACTCCAAGGCCCAGTGCGAACAGGTGCGCGCGGTGGCGGTGGAGCGTGTGCTGCACCGGATCGGAGCAGTTCCGGTCGCACTCATGACCGAAGTCGACAGCGCGCTCCGGCGGCACCTCGCCCTGTGACGCCGCCCCGCCACCGCGCCCGCACCATGAACGGCGCCCCGCGTCAGCCGCGCAGCTCCGCGGCGACCAGTTCCGCGATCTGTACCGCGTTCAGCGCCGCGCCCTTGCGCAGGTTGTCGTTCGAGACGAACAGCGCCAGGCCGTTCTCCACCGTCTCGTCGACGCGGACGCGGCCCACGTAGGAGGCGTCCTTGCCGGCGGCCTGGAGCGGCGTCGGGATCTCGGACAGCTCGACGCCGGGTGCGTCCTTCAGCAGCTCGTACGCGCGCTCCACGCCGATCGGGCGCTCGAAGCGGACGTTCACCTGGAGGGAGTGCCCGGAGAAGACCGGCACCCGCACACAGGTCCCGGAGACCTTCAGCTCCGGGATCTCCAGGATCTTGCGGGACTCGTTGCGGAGCTTCTGCTCCTCGTCCGTCTCGAAGGAGCCGTCGTCCACGATCGAGCCCGCGAGCGGCAGCACGTTGAAGGCGATGGGGCGCTTGTAGACGGTGGGCTCGGGGAATTCCACGGCCTCGCCGTCGAAGGTCAGCCGGTCGGCGGTCTCCACGACCTTGCGGGCCTGGTCGTGCAGTTCGGCGACGCCCGCGAGACCGGAGCCGGACACGGCCTGGTAGGTGGTGGCGACGAGCGCGACCAGCCCCGCCTCGGCGTGCAGCGGGCGCAGCACGGGCATCGCGGCCATCGTCGTGCAGTTCGGGTTGGCGATGATGCCCTTGGGGCGGTCGGCGATCGCGTGCGGGTTGACCTCGGAGACCACCAGCGGGACCTCGGGGTGGCCGCGCCAGGCGGACGAGTTGTCGATCACGACGGGGCCCTGGGAGGCCACCTTCTCGGCGAGCGCCCTGGAGGTGGCGCCGCCCGCGGAGAAGAGCACGATGTCCAGGCCGGTGTAGTCGGCGGTGGAGGCGTCCTCGACGGTGACCGGACGGCCCCGCCACTCGATGGTGGAGCCCGCGGAGCGTGCGGAGGCGAACAGCCGCAGCTCGTCGGCCGGGAAGTCCCGCTCGGCCAGGATGGTGCGCATGACTGTGCCGACCTGACCGGTGGCTCCGACGATTCCGACCTTCACAGGGACTCCTCCGTACGTACATGCGGCCCGGGTGCCGCGTCCATGATGCGTCTCCCCGAGCCCGGCTTGTCCAATCCATTCCGCTGGTCGGGACGGGTGCGTCATGGGTCACACGGTCGGGCGGGCACACGTGAGGGGCGGGCGCCCGTACGGACGCCCGCCCCCTTCTGCCACGTGAATGCCCCCGTGAGGTGTACGGGGAGCGTTACGCCGTTACGGCAGGACCTTCTCGATCACGACACTGCCGGTGCCCGCGGCGGTACCGCGCGCGTTCAGCAGCTGGACCTCGCCGAAGAACTGCCGGCCCTCCGGAGCGGCGGCGGCCACCGTCACCTCGGCGGAGACCTCCGCCGACGCGCCGTTGGCGAGCTTCACCGGGGCGTCGCCGACCGTGACCTTGCCGAGCGACGCCGAGTAGAACACATCGCGGTAGTCGTACTCGGTGGTCCCGGCCGGGACCGAGTAGCCGACCACCACGAAGGTGTACTCACCGGCCGTCGGCTTGACCAGGCTGACGGCTTCCTCGGAGTCGCCGTCGGCCGACTGGCCGACGAGCACGCCGTCCCTGAGGACCGCGAGGTCCAGGTCCGCCGACTGGTCCGAGACGCCGCCGATGGCCACGTCGAGCCGCTCGACACCCTCACCGAGGGTGACGGTGGTCTCCTTCTCCTCGCCGTGGCCGATCGAAGGCCGGTCGACCTTCGCCGAGCCGAGCGAGCCGCCCGCGAGCTTGCCGTCGAGGGCGGCGAACTTGTTGGTGACGGTCCACTCGACCGGGGCCGGCGTGCCGATCCCGGCCTCGGGGAGGGTGCTGACCGCCGGGTCGAACTCGACGCCCAGAACGGCGACATCGAGCTTGTACGGGTTGTTCAGCAGCGGCGACGTGCGACGCGACTCGACCTCGACCTCCCAGACGCCGGGCTGCGGGTCGCTGTAGGACCGCAGGTCCGGACGGCAGGTGTTGGCCGGGTTCGAGTAGTTCGGGTAGCAGTTGACGGTCGAGGTCGGGTCGACCGGCGTCCCGTACGGGTGGAGGCTGATGAAGCGGGTCTGGCTGCCGTCGGCGAGTGCGCCGAGGGCGACCTCCAGGGACTTGGCACCCTCGGGGACCGTGACGAAGTACGACTCGGTGCCGTTGCGCTCGACCGAGCCCAGCGACGAGTACGTGAACGAGGGCTTCGCCAGCTTCTTGGAGACGACCACCGTGGCGAGGATCTGCTTGTCCACGCCCGTGGTGGAGCGGTCGTCCAGCTCCAGGATCGCGCTGTGCGCGCCCGCCTGGTCGGCCTTGGCCTGCACGGTGACGGTGACGGCCTTGTTCTTCGGCAGCTTGACCTTCTTGCCGCTCAGCAGCTTGAAGGTGCCGTCGTTGTACTTCCAGTTGAGGTGGTGCTCCACCAGGCTCTTGGGGCCGGTGGTGCGGGTGATGGTGATGTCGTACGTCCGGGCCTTGCCGGCCTGGAGGCCGCCCTCGCGGTCGTACAGGCCCGTGCCGAAGCCGGGCGTCTTCAGCGCGTAGTCGATCGCGGTGTCGACCGGAGCCTTGACGCCGTACTCGTGCGCCTTCGCGCCGTCCTTGATCGCGTCCCAGGCGCCGACGATGTCGATGAGACCCGCGCCCTGCTCGTGAGCCTGCTTGTCGGCGATCTTGGTGGCGGTGGAGGTGAGAGCCGTCCGCAGCTTCGCGGGGGTCAGCTCGACCCCCTTCTGCTTGGCGGCCGACAGCAGCAGCGCGCTCGCGCCGGCGGCCTGCGGAGAGGCCATCGAGGTGCCCTGGAGCATCGAGTAGCCGGGCGGCAGCTGGTAGCCGGCCTCGGCGACGGGGCCGCCGGGCGACCAGGTCTGCGTGGTGTTGATGGCGGCGCCGGGGGCCGAGATGATCGGCGCGAAGCCACCGTCCTCACGCGGACCGCGGGACGAGAACGGCAGCATGTCGTACTTCTTCGACACGACCGAGCCGTAGTTGGCCGCCCACGTCTCCTTGGAGATCGAGGCGCCGACCGAGATGACCTTGTCGGCCAGGGACGGGTCACCGATGGTGTTGAGGCCGGGGCCGGAGTTGCCCGCGGAGATCACGAGCTGGACGCCGTAGGTGTCGATGAGCCGGGTGTACAGCTCGGCGCGGGCGTTGTTGCCGTCGTTCAGCGCCGGCAGACCGCCGATCGACATGTTGACGATGTCCACACCGCGCTCGATGACGAGGTCGGCCATGCCCTCCGTCAGGGCGACGTTGGTGCAGCCGCCGCTCCAGGTGCAGGCGCGCGAGGAGACCAGCTTGGCGCCGGGCGCCGCGCCGTTCATCTTGCCGCCGAACAGGCTGTTGGCCGCGGTGATACCGGCGACGTGGGTGCCGTGCGAGCCCTCGATGACACCGATGTTGACGTAGTCGGACTTGACGCCCGAGTTGTTGACGACGTCCTGGCGGACCTCGATGACGAACGGGATGCGCTCGACGATCTCGGTCTTCGGGTCGTCCTCGCCGAAGTAGCCGACCTGGAAGCCGTTCTTGTACGGCTTCATCACCGTGTCGTTGCCGAACTTGCCGTCGTTGTTGAGGTCGACGCGCACGGTCCGGGTGCCCGGGTCGTACAGCATCGCCCACACGTCGGTGGTGTCGCCGTCGCGGTTCAGGTCCCCGGCCATGTCGCCGCCGAGCGTGGCGGACTCGGCGAAGAGGTTGAACTTGTAGTTGCCGGCGGGGGCCGTGTACGTGCGGTTGTTGACCGTGAACGACGGGCCCTTGACGTCGAGCTGCATCGGGCGCCAGGTGCCGTCGCCGTCGTTGACCGGGTCCGTCGCCGTGACCCAGTCGACGATCTTGCGCTCGCCGGTGGTGGTCTTCTGGAGCGCCGGGTGGCCCAGGTCGATGCCCGAGTCGAGGATGCCGATGGTGATCCCGCGGCCGTCCGCCTTGGGGTTCTGCTTGACGAAGTCGACGGCGCCCGTCTCGAAGGACGGGTTGTACGGATTCTTCGCCGGGGTGTTCGCGCCGGGCGCGGTCGCGGCCTGGGCGCCCGCGGCCTTCGCGGCGCCCTTCACCGTGTCGGCGGCGGGCGTCGGGTCGTCCAGCTCGATCTCGTGCTTGAGGTCGATGCCGTGGACGGAGGAGAGCTTCCCGGCCGCCTTGAGCGCGGCCTCGGCCTTGCCGGTGGGCAGGGTGGCCCGTACGTAACCGAGCTTGTCGTACGTCTTGCCGACCACCGCGCCGGACACGGCGTCGAACTGGTCGGAGACCTGCTCGGTCTGGCCCGGGGCCGTGGCCACCATGACGGTGACGTTCTTGTCCCCCTCGGCCACCGCCTTGTCCAGCAGATCGACGTCGGCCGAACCGAGCTTCTCGGAGGCGGACTTGGCGGGTTTCACAGGTGCGGAGGCGGCCGGGTCGTCGGCAGCCGGAGCGGCGAAGACAGGCAGCGCGCCGGTGGCTATCAGCGCGGCGGCCAGGCCCGTGGCGGCGGCGACCCGAGCCACGCGTCTCGGCCCGGATATGGAGCTCTCGGATTCGGAGGTCATCAGCATCCCTGGTTGTGAAAGAGACAGTCCGGAATTCGGTACCGGATGACCGCTCAGCTTTGCGTAAATGACCAGGGTTTGTGGAGAGCTGTCGGTACGGGGAAGTGCCGGTGGCGTACATCCGCCACCGCGCGGCCTCCGCCATCAGGGACCAACCCCCTTATATCCGGGCCTTCTTCGGCCGGCAGTGCCCCCGGCCGAGCCCCACAGCCGTCACCTCGGCAGCACGATCACCCGGGCCGGGGGCTCGCGGTCGGCGGAGGTCAGCAGGGCCGTGCGGACCACCGTCGCCTGGAGTTCGAGCGAGTCCCGCAGTTTCCGCGGGGTCAGATGGACCACCGTGATGCCCAGGCGCTCCAAGTGCTCGCGCTTGCGGGCGTACTCGGACCACGCGGCCTCGTCCTGCGGGGTCCTGCCGCGGCGCGGTGCGCGGGTGTCCAGTTCCACGGCGACCGCGTGGTCGGGCCAGTAGGCGTCGAGGCCGCCCAGGTGCGGGCCGCCCGGCAGGCGCAGGCCGACGTTCCAGACCGGCTCGGGGAGCCCGTACGCCCGCACCATCTCGTAGAGCCGGCCCTCGGCGACGGCCCGTCCGGCGGCGAGCAGTGAGTCCACCGCGTCCACGACGTGCGGCCGGGACAGCAGCCGGGTCTGGGTCAACTCCCGTACGACGGAGGCCGGTTCGCAGTACCCATGGCGCACGGCCTCGGTGAGCAGGCGGGTGACGTCCGCCGGGTCGGTGAGCCCGGCGACCGCGTCGGCCAAGGCGCGTGCCACCGGGGCCACCGGCAGGCCGGTGACCCGCTCCGCCCCCGGCAGCGCGTGGGTGCGCACGATGCGGACGCAGCCGGTGGAGCGCAGCCGGCGGGTGCGGGGGACCAGTACGTCGATATGGTCCAGCGCGGTCAGCGCGGGGGCCGACGGCAGGCCGTGCAGGGTGAGGGCGGCGAGGCCGGTGATCATGGCGATGTCGTCGGCCTCCCCGGCCCCGGAGCCGCCCGGCTGCGCCGGGACGTCCGGGCGGCGGCCCGCGTACAACAGGGCCCCGTGCAGGCGCTCCTCGCTGGTGGGCGGCCCCTGATGGAGCAGGAACACCCCTGGCAGCAACTGCTGCCAGGGGCCCCCGGGCGCGCATCGCGCGGCGGCGCCGGCCGCGCCGACTCCGTGCTCGCGCAACTGCGCGGCGGA
>NZ_JAAPBF010000238.1 GCF_022695985.1 Streptomyces sp. NP-1717
GCGGTGAGCAGTTCTGATTCGAGGGCTTCGACGTGGGGGCTGTGGGAGGCGTAGTCGACCGGGAGGAGCCTGGTCTGGACGTTGTTCTGCTGGCAGTGGTCGAGGTAGGTGTGGATGTCCTCGGTGGTGCCGGAGATGACGGTGTGGGTGGGTGAGTTGATGACCGCGACCGACAGGCTGTCGAACGCGGCGATCTGTTCGGTGACCTGTTCGTGCGGCAGGGTGACCGAGGCCATGGTGCCGCGCCCGGTCAGCTGGGTGAGGGCCTTGCTCCGCAGGGCGACGATCTTCGCCGCGTCCTCCAGGCTCAGTGCACCTGCGATGTGGGCGGCGGCGATCTCACCCTGCGAGTGACCGATCACGGCGTCCGGGCGGGTGCCGTGGTGCTCCCACAGCCGCGCCAGGGACACCATGACCGCGAACAACGCCGGCTGCACCACATCCACCCGTTCGAGGAGTTCCCCGGCCGGGTCCGTGAGGACATCTCGCAGCGACCAGTCCACATACGGCGCAAGCGCTAGGGCGCACGCGTCGATGGACTGGGCATAGACAGGCTCAGTGGCCAGGAGATCAGCGGTCATGCCCGCCCACTGGGCACCCTGCCCCGGGAAGACGAACACCGTCTTGCCCTGCGGACGCGTCACCCCGGTCACCACATGCGCACTGGGATCACCGTCGGCAAGAGCCGCCAGCCCCTCCATCAGCTCCCCACGGTCAGCGGAAACCACCGCACCCCGGTGGGTGAGAGCCGCGCGAGTCGTGGTCAGGGCGTGCGCGACCTGCTCGGGCGTGATCTCGGGGTGCGCGGCAAGGTGCGCGTGCAACCGCGATGCCTGCTCGGCCAGAGCCTCGGAGCCGTATGACCCGACACCGGCCACACCACCACACCCGACCCGGACTCAGGCTCGGACTCCCCCTCAGGTCCAGTGACTTCGGCCGCCGGGGCCTGTTCCAGGATGACGTGCGCGTTCGTCCCGCTCATACCGAACGACGACACACCTGCCCGCCTCGGCCGGTCCTCCTCGACCGCCCACGGGGTGTTCTCCGTCAGGAGCTCTACCGCACCCGCCGACCAGTCGACATGCGGCGTCGGCTCGTCCACGTGCAGCGTCGCTGGGAGTACGCCCTCCCGCATCGCCATGACCATCTTGATGACGCCGCCGACACCGGCAGCCGCCTGCGTGTGGCCAAGGTTCGACTTCAGCGACCCCAGCCACAACGGAGCGTCTTCCGGCCGGTCCTGACCGTAGGTAGTGAGGATGGCCTGGGCCTCGATCGGGTCACCGAGAGCAGTGCCGGTGCCATGCGCCTCGACCGCGTCCACATCGGCCGCCGTCAGGCCCGCGTTCGCGAGTGCCTGACGGATCACGCGCTGCTGCGACGGCCCGTTCGGAGCCGTGAGGCCGTTCGACGCGCCGTCCTGGTTCACCGCCGAACCCCGCACCACCGCGAGGACCTGGTGCCCGTTGCGTACGGCGTCCGAGAGCCGCTCCACCAGCAGCAGCCCGACACCCTCCGACCAGCCGGTGCCATCCGCACCCGCCGCGAACGGCTTGCACCGGCCGTCCGGCGCGAGTCCGCCCTGGCGCGTGAACTCCGTGAAGCAACCGGGCGCCGCCATGACCGTCACACCACCGGCCAGGGCCAGCGACGACTCGCCGTTCCGCAGCGACTGGCACGCCAGATGGAGAGCGACCAGCGACGACGAACACGCCGTGTCGATCGTGAGCGCCGGGCCCTCCAGGCCGAACGTGTAGGAGACACGGCCGGACGCGACGCTCAGCGCGCTCCCGATGCCGACCTGGCCCTCGAATCCCTTGGGGGTGTCGGTGAGCCGGGAGAGGTAGTCCTGCGAAATGACACCGGCGAAGACGCCGGTGTCGCTCCCCTGGAGTGACATGGGGTCGATGCCGGCCCGCTCGAAGGCCTCCCACGACGTCTCCAGCAGCAGTCGGTGCTGCGGGTCCGTCGCCACCGCCTCGCGCGGACTGATCCGGAAGAGCTCCGGGTCGAACTGGGCCGCGTCGTAGAGGAAACCACCGGACGACGTCGCGGAAGTGCCGGTGCGTTCCGGGTCGGGGTCCATCAGCCGTTCGATGTCCCAGCCACGGTCGGTCGGGAAGTCACCGATCCCGTCCCGCCCTTCGGCGAGCAACTGCCACAGGTCCTCCGGAGAGGAAACCTCACCGGGGAACCGGCAGGCCATTCCGATGATGGCGATCGGCTCGTCGTGCGCGATCGGCGCCACCGCGTCGGCGTCGGCGGCCGGCAGCGTGCCGAGCAGTTCCGTGAGGAGGAAACGGGCCGCAAGGATCGGCGTCGGATGGTCGAAGATCAGGGTCGTCGGGAGCTGGAGACCGGTGGAGGCGGTGAGCCGGTTGCGTACCTCGACGGCGGTCAGTGAGTCGAAACCCAGCTCCCGGAACGTGCGGTCGGCCTCGATGGCCGCCGCGTCACCACGTACCAGCACGGTCGCCACATGGCTCCGTACCAGGTCCAGAAGGTGACGCTCCCGCTGCTCTGGGGCCAGCAGAGACAGTGCCTCCGCCAGTGAGCCACCCTTGCCCGCGGACGCGCCCGAACCCCGGGCCGACCGGGACACACTGGCGCGCCGGGGCTGCACCAGCGCGCGCAGGAGCGGCGGCGGGGCCGCCGAGCCCAGAGCCTGGGTGTCCAGCCCGGTCGGCAGCAGGAAGGGCCGGTTCTCGGCCAGGCCCACATCCAGCAGTGCCAGCCCCTGGGGCGTGGTCAGGGGTACGACCCCCGCCCGGCTCACCCGCGCCACATCCGCGCCGTCCAGGTGCTGTGTCATCCCACTGGACTCGGCCCACAGTCCCCACCCGAGTGAGGCCGCCGGCAGACCCCGACGGTGGCGATGGGCGGCGAGGGAGTCCAGAAAGACGTTCGCCGAGGCGTAGTTGGCCTGGCCCGGCGCGCCGAAAGTCGCGGCGGCGGAGGAGAAGAGGATGAACGCGTCGAGGTCGGACTCCGCTGTGAGTTCGTGGAGGTTCCAGGCGGCGTCGACCTTGGGGGCGAGGACGGTGGTGAGCTGTTCGGGGGTGAGACGGTCGACCGTCGCGTCGTCGAGGACGCCGGCGGTGTGGATGACCGCGGTGAGCGGGTGCTCGGAGGGGATGCTGCCCAGCAGCGCGGTGAGCTGCTCGCGGTCGGCGGCGTCGCACGCGGCGATACGGACGTCCGCGCCCAGCGCGGTCAGCTCCTCCTGAAGCTCCCGCGCCCCTCCCGCGTCCGGACCGGACCTGCTGGTCAGCAGCAGGTGCCGGGCGCCGTGTTCGGTGATCAGGTGGCGCGCCGTCAGCGCACCGAGCGTTCCTGTGCCGCCGGTGACCAGGACGGTGCCCTCGGCGCGCAACGCAGACGGCAGCGTCAGCACGACCTTGCCGATGTGCCGGGCCTGGCTCAGATAGCGCAGCGCCTCCGGTGCGCGTCGGATGTCCCACGCGGTGACGGGGAGCGGGCTCAGCACGCCCTCCTCGCACAGCGTACGGAGCTCCTCCAGCATCTCCTGGATGCGCTCGGGCCCCGCGTCGCCCAGGTCGAACGCCTGGTAGACCGTGCCCGGGTACGCCTCCGCGACGGCCTCGGAATCCCGGATGTCCGTCTTGCCGATCTCGATGAAACGTCCGCCGTCGGAGAGCAGCCGCATCGACGCGTCGGCGAAGTCCCCGGCGAGCGAGTTGAGCACGACGTCGACACCCGCGCCCCCCGTCGCAGCGCGGAAGTGGTCCTCGAAGTCGAGGGTGCGTGACGACGCGATGTGTGCGTCGTCCAGGCCGTGCGCGCGCAGGACGTGCTGTTTGCCGGTGCTCGCGGTCGACAGGATCTCGACCTGCCAGTGCCGCGCGAGCTGGAGCGTGGCCATGCCGACGCCACCGGCGCCCGCGTGGACCAGAAGCCGCTCACCGGGCTCCACCGCGGCCAGGTCGACCAGCCCGTAGTACGCGGTGAGGAAGACGATCGGGACGGTGGCTGCCTCCGCGAAGGTCCAGCCCTGCGGGATGCGCGTCAGCAGCCGGGCGTCCGTGACGGTCACCGGACCGGTGCTGGTGAACAGGCCCATCACCCGGTCGCCGGAACGCAGATGCGTGACGTCCGGCGCCACCTCAAGGACCACACCGGCGCCCTCACCGCCGACGGCGCGGACATCGCTGACCATGCCGAGGGTGACGACGACGTCGCGGAAGTTCAGCCCCGCAGCCCGGACAGCGACACGTACCTCACCGGGGGCCAGCTCCGCCGACGCCTCGGGTGACGCGACCAGAGCGATGTGGTCCAGGGTCCCCTGCCCCGTCACACCGAGGCTCCAGTCCGACACGTCCGCGGGGACGGCCAGCGCGTCCTCGGTCGAGAACCGGCCCAGACGGGCCGCGAGCGGCCGGCCCTCGCGTACGGCCACCTGTGGTTCGCCGCTCAGTACGACGGCGGGCAGCGCGGCTGCCGACTCCGGTTCACCGTCCACGTCGACCAGCAGGAACCTGTCCGGGTGTTCCGACTGCGCCGAGCGCAGCAGGCCCCACGCGGACGCGGATACGACATCGGAGACCGGGTCCCCGGGCTCGGCCGCCACCGCCGCGGACGTCACCACGACGAGCCGTGCCGCCGCCACCGACTCGTCACGCAGCCAGCGCTGGACGAGCGCGAGCAGGCGTGTGCCGAGCGACCGCACCCGGGCCGGCACGGCCTCGTCGCCCGCCGCATCCGTGCCGCGGTCCACGACGGGGAGGAAGACGGTCGCCGGTGGTACTTCGGGACCGTCCGTCAGCCGGTCGAGGTCCGTGGTGCCCTCGCACCCGACGGCCGCGGCCAGCGAGGCGGCGAACTGCGCGGCGAACTCGGCGGCGTCGTCGTTCACGCCGCCGTCCGTGAGCGGGGCGAGAACGGCGTACTGGCGGCGGCTCCCCGCACCGGCCTCCGGAAGGGTGACGGGCGACCAGTCCAGGCTGAACAGCGTGTCGCGGTACGGATCGGACTCGCCGGCCCGGTGCAACTGGGAGACGTCGAGGGGCCGCAGCGTCAGCGTGTCGATGTGTCCTACCGGCTGACCCTCAGGGTCCGCGAGGGTGATCCGGGCGGTGGTGGGCGTCAGCCTGCGGACATGCGCCCGGAGAGCGGCCGCGCCGGTGGCTTGCAGGTCGACTCCGCTCCAGGAGAAGGGCAGTTGGGCCTTCCCGTTCTGGTCCTCGTTGCCGTCCTGGTCTGTGCCGGTGGTCAGGCCGAGGGCGTGGAGGGTGGCGTCGAGGAGGGCGGGGTGGATGCCGTAGCCATCGGGGTCGGTGTCCTCGCCGAGTGTGATCTCCGCGTACACGTCGTTGCTGTCGCCCGAACGCCAGGCCGCCGTCAGGCCCCGGAAGGTCGGGCCGTAGTGGTAACCGTGCGCGGCGAGGTCGTCGTACAGCGTCTCGACGGGCAGTGCCTCGGCACCGGCCGGCGGCCAGGCCGTGAGGTCTTCGGCAGGTGCCGGGGGCGTCGTCGTGAGATGGCCGGTGGCGTGCAGGGCCCACGACTCGCCGTCCTCGGCGCGCGAGTGGACGGTGACCGGACGCCGTCCGCTCCCGTCCTCGTCGGCACCGGCGCTCACCTGGAGATGGACACTGCCGGTCTCCGTCATGACGAGCGGGGCCTGGAGCGTCAGTTCCGCCAGATGGGGGTGGCCTGTGTGCTCACCGGCGTGCAGGGCGAGATCCACGAACGCGGTGCCCGGCAGCAGTACGGTGCCTGCGACCGCGTGGTCCGCGAGCCACGGGTGCGTGCGCAGACTCAGGCTTCCCGTGAACGTGACGGCGCTCCCACCGTCCGCGAGCTCAACCGCGGCACCGAGCAGGGCGTGACCCGTACGACGGAGTCCGAGACTCGCCGGATCGCCGCTGTTTGCCGGTGTGTTGAGCCAGTAGTGGTGGTGCTGGAAGGCGTAGGTGGGGAGGTTGGGGCGGTGATTCGTGTTATGGGTGGTTGTGGGCCAGGTGAGGGGGGTGTGGTGGGTGTGGAGTGTGGCCAGTGCGGTGTGCAGCGTGTGCTGGTGGGGGTGTTTGGGGTGCAGCGTCCCGATGGCGGTGGTGTCCGGGAGGGTCTGCGTGGTGAGGGTGGTGAGGGTGGTGTCGGGTCCGAGTTCGAGGTACGCGGTGGTCCCGGTGGAGTCGAGGTGGTGGGTGATGGCGGTGTAGTTGACGCTGTGGCGGAGCTGTTCGGTCCAGTAGTCCGGCGACACCGCTTGCTCGGCCGTCAGCGGCAGCCCGGTGCGGTTGGAGATGACAGGCAGCACGGGAGCCTGCGGGTCAAGAGTGCTGAGCGTGGCACGGAATGCGTCGAGGACGGGGTCCATGTGCGCGGAGTGGAAGGCGTGACTGACCTTGAGGGCGCGGGTGCGGATACCCGCCTCCGCCGCACGGGCCGTCAGGGCCTCGATCTCGGCCACGGTCCCTGAAACGACCGTGTTCGTCGGGGAGTTGCGGGCCGCGATCTCCAGGGTGGTGCCCTCAAGCAGCGCTGTCACGTCGTCGGGGGTGGTGTGGAGGGTGAGCATCGTGCCCCGACCGGTGGGCAGCTCACCCATCAACTTGGCGCGGGTGGTCACGAGGGTGGCGGCGTCGGTGAGGGTGAAGACACCCGCGAGGTGGGCCGCGGTGAGCTCACCGATGGAGTGCCCGGCCAGTGCGTCGGGGCGCACTCCGTAGGACTGGGTGAGCCGGTAGAGGGCTGTCTCCAGGGCGAAGAGTGCGGGCTGCGTGTACGTGGTGTGGTGGAGGAGATCCGCCTCCGGCGTGCCCGGCTCGGCGAACATCACCGTCAGCAAAGGCACCGGGAGGTGCGCGTCCAGGGCGGCGCACACCTCGTCGAGGGCGTCGCGGAAGACGGGGTGGCTGGTGTAGAGGTCGTGCCCCATCCCCGCGTACTGCGAGCCCTGACCGGTGAACAGCACAGCGAGCTTCCCCGCCCGATACCGACCCACCACCCCCTGCGGGCTGGGGTTCCCGGCCGCAACAGCGGCCAGCGCGTCCATCAGCTGCCCGCGCTCGGTGCCGAAGGCGACGGCACGGTGATCGAGAGTCGCACGCGTCCCCGCCAGCGCCCCCGCGACCGCCGAGAGATCAACGTCAGGCTGCTCCTCCAGCCACGCGTGCAACCGGGAAACCTGCGCGGTCAGGGCCTCGGCCGTGTGGCCGGACACCGGCCACACCACCACACCCGATGAAGAATCGGACTCAGTCCCGGCCCGTTCGATCACGGGTGCCTGCTCAAGCACCACGTGCGCGTTCGTGCCGCTGATCCCGAACGAGGACACACCGGCCCGCCTCGGCCGGTCCTCCTCGACCGTCCACGGGGTGTTCTCGGTGAGGAGTGCAACGGCCCCTGCCGACCAGTCCACGTGCGGCGTGGGCTCGTCCACGTGCAGCGTCCGCGGCAGTACGCCCTCCCGCATCGCCATCACCATCTTGATGACACCGCCGACACCGGCAGCCGCCTGCGTGTGTCCAAGGTTCGACTTCAGCGACCCCAGCCACAGCGGAGCCGTTTCCGGCCGTCCCTCGCCATACGTCGCGAGGATGGCCTGCGCCTCGATCGGGTCCCCGAGCGTCGTACCCGTCCCGTGCGCCTCCACCGCGTCCACATCCGCCGCCGACAGGCCCGAGTTGGCCAGTGCCTGACGGATCACCCGTTCCTGCGAGGGGCCGTTGGGCGCGGTGAGGCCGTTGGAGGCGCCGTCCTGGTTGACCGCCGAACCCCGTACCACCGCCAGAACCTCGTGCCCGTTGCGTTGGGCGTCCGACAGCCGCTCCACGAGCAGCAGCCCCACCCCCTCCGACCAGCCGGTGCCGTCCGCACCCGCCGCGAACGGCTTGCACCGGCCGTCCGGCGCCAGCCCGCGCTGTTGGCTGAACTCCACGTACGTGCTCGGACTCGCCATGACCGTCACACCGCCGGCCAGCGCCAGCGACGACTCGCCGCTGCGCAGCGACTGGCACGCAAGATGCAACGCGACCAGCGACGACGAACACGCCGTGTCCACCGTCACCGCCGGACCCTCGAGGCCGAACGCGTACGACACCCGACCCGACGCGATGCTCGGCGCACTGCCGTTCCCGATCTGGCCTTCGAACCCCTCGGGCGTGTCCGGCAGGAGCCGGGCGGCGTAGTCGCTGTACATGACTCCCGCGAAGACTCCGGTCTGGCTGCCGCGCAGCGACCGCGGGTCGATGCCGGCCCGCTCGAAGGTCTCCCACGCCGTCTCCAGCAGCAGCCGCTGCTGGGGGTCCGTCGCCAGGGCTTCCTGCGGGCTCATGCCGAAGAGCGAGGGGTCGAACTGCCCGGCGTCGTGGAGGAATCCACCCTCCCGCACGTACGAAGTGCCACGGGTGCCGGGAACGGGATCGTAGAGCGAGTCGAGGTCCCAGCCGCGGTTGTCCGGGAAGTCGCTGATGGCGTCCCGGCCTCCCCGGAGGAGCTCCCACAGGTCGTCGGGTGTCGTGACACCGCCGGGGTAGCGGCAGGCCATCCCGACGACGGCGATCGGCTCCGTGTCCTGGAGCTGTGCGTGGGCCGTGGGCTGGACGGTGGCCGTCTCAGCGAACCGGCTACTGAGGTAGGCGGCCAGCGCCTGCTGCGTCGGATAGTCGAAGACGAGCGTGGACGGGAGCTGGAGGCCGGTCGCGGCACCGAGCTGGTTGCGGAGTTCCACCGCGGTGAGCGAGTCGAAGCCGAGTTCGCTGAACGTCCGTCCGGGGTCGAGCTGTTGGGAATCCAGGTGACCCAGCACGGCGGCCACCAGGGTCGTCACCAGTTCCGTGAGCCGGGTCAGACGGGCCTCAGGCGGCAGCTCGGCCAGCCCCGGCCCCCCTGCGCCGGACGCGGATCCGGAGGACCGGCCGGCCACGGCCATGGTCACGGTGCGCCGCTTGCGGACGAGGCCGTGCAGCAGTGGCTGCCCGGAGTCCATGGCCAGCGGCAGCAGGTGGGCGGGCGCCGCCTCGGCGAGCGCCGCGTCGAAGAGTTCGAGCGCGCGCTCGACACTGAGCGGAACGGCGCCGTTGCGTGCGAGCCGGGCGCGGTCCCGTTCGTCGAGATGACCGGTCATGCCGTCGTCCTGAGCCAGGAAACCCCAGGCGAGGGAGAGACCGGGCAGACCGTGGTGTCGCCGGTGGGCGGCCAGCGCGTCGAGGAAGGTGTTCGCGGCGGCGTAGTTGCCCTGCCCGGCGGTACCCAGCGTTGCGGCGCCCGCCGACACCAGGATGAACGCGTCGAGTTCCAGGTGCCGGGTGAGCTCGTGCAGGTGCCACGCGGCATCGGCCTTGGGGCGCTGTACCCCGCGCAACTGCTCCGGCGTGAGCTGGGCGAGCGTGCCGTCGTCCAGGACACCAGATGCATGGACAACCGCCGACAGCGGCCGGTCGGCGGGGATCGCGGAGACGAGCGCCGCGAGACCGTCGCGGTCGGCGGCGTCGCAGGCGGCGACCTCGACATCGGCGCCGAGGCCGGTCAGCTCCTGGCGCAGCGCGGTCGCCCGCTCGGTGTCCGGCCCGGACCTGCTGACGAGCAGCAGACGTCGTACGCCGTGGGAGCTCACCAGGTGCCTGGCGATACGGGCGCCGAAGGCGCCGGTGCCACCCGTGATCAGCACGGTGCCGTCGGGCCGGAACGCCGTGGGCGAGATGGTCCCGTCAGCAGTCGCCGACTCCAGCGCCTGAGCGCTGGTGTCGTGGCGTACGAGGCGGGGGACCAGCGGCGCTCCCGCCCGGAGCGCGAGCTGTGGCTCCTGTCGGGCCACCGCCGTCATCACGGCTGAGGGCAGGGCCGCCAGCGATGCCGGGTCGTCGTCCACGTCGACCAACACGAAGCGGTGCGGATGCTCGCTCTGGGCGCTGCGCAGCAGGCCCCACAGCGGGGCATGGATGAGATCGATGTCGTTCTCCGGCGCGACGGACACCGCGCCTCGGGTCACCACCACGAGGGGCGCCCCGGAGACCGAATCGTCCGACAGCCAGTCCCTGACCACGCGCAGGGTGCGTGCGGAGGCGGTGAACACCTGCTCGGGAAGGGGGAGTTCGAGGTCGACGGGCGGCAACGTGGCGAACACGGGTGTGTCGAACTCGCCCGCGTCCGGGCCTGCGGCGAAGATGCGCAGATCGGACACGACCGTGTCGGTCGTGTCGGTGACAGCGCTCATCTCCGTCCAGTCGAGGACGAAGAGGCGACCGTCACGGTCCGAGCCGGCCGAGGCGTTGAGCTGCTTGGGGTCGACGGATCGCAACGTCAACCCGTCGATTTCCAGGAGCGGTTGGCCGGTCGCGTCGGAGAGCGTGACCGTCGCCGTCGTCTCGCTCGTGGGTGTCAGCCGTACGCGCGCGGCGGTCGCCCCGGTCGCGTACAAACGGATACCTGACCAGGAGTAGGGCAGTTTGACCTCGTCGCCGCTGTGCCCGCTCGTCATGGCGTCCAGCGCGAGGGTGTGCAGGGCGGCGTCGAGGAGCGCCGGGTGGACGCCGAACCCGTTGACGTCGACGTCGGGAGCGAGTTCCACCTCCGCGTATACGTGACCGTCGGCCTGCCAGGCCGCGTGCAGCCCCTGGAACGCGGGGCCGTAGGCGTAGCCCTGGGCGGCGAAGTCCTCGTACAGAGCACCCACGTCCAGCGCTGTCGCCCGCTGAGGGGGCCAGGTCTCCAGACCGGTGGAGGGAGCGTCGGATCCCTCGTCGCTCATTCCCAGAAGACCTGTGGCATGGGCCGTCCAAGGGCTCTCGAACCCTTCCGGACGGGAGTGGACCGTCACGATCCGCTCCCCGGACGCGCTCTCCTGTGCGACGGTGACCTGCAACTGGACGCTGCCCTGCGCGGGTACGGCGAGCGGAGTCGCCAGCGTGAGATCCGTGAGCCGGTCACATCCCAGATGCAGTCCCGCGTGCAGGGCGAGATCCACGAACGCGGTGCCGGGCAGCAGAGCCCGGTTCGCGATGGTGTGGTCGGCGAGCCACGGGTGCGTGCTCAGGCTGAGAGAGCTGGTGAAGACGGCCGAGTCGCCCTGCGCGAGGTCGACGGTTGCGCCGAGGAGGGGGTGGTCGGTGGTGGTCAGTCCTGCGGAGGTGAGGTCCCTGGTCGCGGGTGTGTCGTTGAGCCAGTAGTGGTGGTGTTGGAAGGCGTAGG
>NZ_JAAPBF010000239.1 GCF_022695985.1 Streptomyces sp. NP-1717
TCACCAAGGTCACGCTGACCAAGGACGCCCCGTCGGTCTCGCTGTCCAAGCAGGGCGGCAACTCCGGTGAGATGCGCGTCAATCTCAGCTGGCAGGTGCGCAAGCAGTTCAAGGGCTGGGGCGCCAAGCTGGGGCGGGCCGTCGCCATGCACGGCGACCTCGACCTCGACCTGTGCGCGCTCTACGAACTGACCGACGGCCGCAAAGGCGTCGTCCAGGCACTCGGTAATGCCTTCGGGGCGCTTCACCAGCCGCCCTTCATCCATCTCGACGGCGACGACCGCACCGGCGGTTCGGCCAACGGCGAGAATCTCAGCATCAACCTCGACCACAAGAACCAACTGCGCCGCGTCGTCATCTTCGTGACGATCTACGAAGGGGCGCGCAGCTTCGCCGATCTCGACGCGACGGTCACACTCCAGCCGCGGAACGGGGCGGCGATCGACTTCTCCCTCGGCGAGTGCACGGTTCCCTCGACGGTCTGCGCGCTCGCATTGATCACCAATACCGGCTCCGATCTGCTGGTTCAGCGCGAAGCGCGTTTTCTCGTACCCGAACGCGGAGTCAGCCCGCAGCGCACCATCGACTACGCGTACGGCTGGGGCATGAACTGGACCCCTGGCCGGAAGTGACACCTCCGCCGTCTCCGTCCCCGGCCACCACGGCCGGGTTCAACGCTCCGGTGCGGCCTGCGGACGGGCGTACGTACGCCCCTTCCAGGCCGCACCGCGGCCCCGGTAGTGCCGCACGGCCGAGTCGACGGTCATCAGGAGATAGAGCAGGGCGGTGAAGGGCAGCAGGGGAGCGAGCCAGAGCGACTGCCGGTAGTACCGCAGCACCGGTACGTACGTCCCTGCCATCACCGCCCACGCCACGCCGCCCAGCAGACCGGCCGGCGTGTCACCGCCCGCCAGGCCCGCGTACACCGCCGCGGGCGGCGCCAGATAGACGACCGCGAGCCCGGCCACGGTGCCGATCAGCAGCAGCGGGTTGTGCAGGAGCTGGGCGTACGCGCTGCGCGCCACCATCCGCCACAGATCGGCCAGTCGCGGATACGGGCGCACGCTGTCCACCCGCTCCGCGAGACCGAGCCAGATCCGGCCACCGGCCTTCCGCACCTCCCGGGCCAGCGACACGTCGTCGATCACGGCCTGCCGGATGGAGTCGGGGATCCGCGCCCGCTCGGCGGCCCCGGTCCGCAGCAGTACGCACCCGCCGGCCGCCGCCGCCGTACGCGCCCCCGCCTTGTTCACCCGGCGGAACGGGTACAGCTGCGAGAAGAAGTAGACGAAGGCGGGCACGATCAGCCGCTCCCACGCGGTCGCCACCCGCAGCCGCGCCATCTGGGAGACCAGGTCGAGACCGTTCGTCGTCGCGGCGGCGACCAACTCACGGAGGCTGTCCGGCTCATGGGCGATGTCGGCGTCCGTCAGGAGGAGGAAGTCGGGCCGCTCCGCCCGCGCCAGTTCGATGCCGTGACGCAGCGCCCACAGCTTCCCCGTCCAGCCCGGCGCCGGCTCGGGCGGCGAGAGGACCGTCAGCGGCAGCCCGCCCAGCCGGTCGGCCAGCTCCCTGGCCAGCGCGCCCGTCCCGTCGGTGCTGGAATCGTCGACGAGGAAGATCTCCGCCCGCCCCGGATAGTCCTGCGCCAGCAGCGACGGCAGACTCACCGGCAGCATGTCCGCCTCGTCACGCGCGGGCACGACCAGCGCGACCGACGGCCACACCGGCGGAGCCTCACGCGGCGGCAGCCGCTGATCCGTACGCCAGAAGAATCCCTGACCCAGCAACAGAAAGCCCCAGGCGGCCAGCGAGGCCGCGGCGATCCAGGCAATGGCGCTCATTCGCCGCAGTCTGCCCCAGATCGGCGGGACCGCAAGGCCCGTCGTCTAAGGTGACCGGGTGAAGATCGCGCTGATGGACTCCGGCATCGGGCTGCTCGCCGCCGCCGCCGCAATGCGCCGGCTCCGGCCGGACGCCGGTCTCGTCCTCTCCTCCGACCCCGGCAGCATGCCGTGGGGGCCGCGTACCCCCGACGACGTCGTCGCGCGCGCGCTCACGGTGGCCCGCGCCGCCGCCGCGCACCGGCCCGACGCGCTGATCGTCGCCTGCAACACCGCCTCGGTGCACGCCCTGCCCGCGCTGCGCGCCGCCCTGGAACCGGGTCTCCCCGTCATCGGCACCGTCCCCGCGATCAAGCCGGCGGCGGCCGGCGGCCGGGCCATCGCGATCTGGGCCACCCCCGCCACCACCGGCAGCCCCTACCAGCGCGACCTCATCCGCACCTTCGCCGCCTCGGTCGACGTCACCGAGGTGCCGTGTCCCGGTCTCGCGGACGCCGTGGAGCACGGCGACGAGGCGGGCATCGACGCCGCCGTCGCGGCGGCGGCGCTGCGCACACCGAGCGAGGTCAGGACCGTCGTCCTGGGCTGCACCCACTACGAACTGGTCGGTGAGCGCATCCGCGCGGCCCTGCGCCGGCCCGGCCTGGACGATGTCGCACTCCACGGCTCGGCCGAGGCCGTCGCCGCGCAGACGCTGCGCCGGCTCGGCGACATACCGCCGCCCGCGGCCACCGCGGAGCCCGGCGACCTCACCGTCCTGCTGAGCGGTCACCACTCCCCGCTGCCCGACACGGCGCTGACCTACGCGGAGGGCCGCCTGCTCGCCGCCGTCACCCAGGCGCACTAGGGCTGTCCCGTAATCCCTGGTGGATCGGCGCGCGGCGTCAGATGCGGTGCGGCGCAAGGCGGAGGGTCCTCCTCATACCGGGCGTATTCCGGCGTTCCGACAACGCAGCGAGGTGCCGTAGCTGTCGTCGTGCGCCCGCCAGGGATTACGGGACAGCCCTTAGGGGCTGTCCGGGAAGTCGCGCCTGGCCCGCGTCGCCCGGTACGGCACCTCGCCGCGTTGTAGGACCCGGCCGGGTATGCCCGGTACGAGTCCGGTCCTCCGCCTTGTGATGCAGCGCACCAGCCGCCGGATCTGTTGTCGGAGTCACTCATTCCGGACCCCTTCGCGGCGGTGCCCGCCGGCCGGATCGTGAGTACGCTGCACCCATGACGGAGCACCCCCGGCGAGGGGGGCCTGGCACAGTGCCCCTCCCCGAAACCTGGACCGGCCGAGCCACCAACCGTTTTCAATGGCTGTTCGCGGTCGTGGGCGCGGCCTGCCTCGCTCTCGGCATCGAGCTCGCGATCCAATCCTCCTGGGCCACCGGCGTCGTCGCGCTGGCCGCGTCGGTGGTCGGCTGTGTCGCCGCCGGACTGCTGATCCTCTTCGGCACGCTGGCCTTCGTGCACGTACACGTCAAGGTCGATCACGAACACCTGGAAGTGCGCTGCGGACACATCGGACTGCCGCGCCGCCGTATCCCGCTCGCCCACGTGACGGGCGCGGACTTCGCACCCAGTGTCACGCCCCGCCAGTGGGGCGGCTGGGGCTACCGCTGGCGGCCCGAGCAGGGCACGGCCGTGGTGGTACGGCGCGGCGAGGGCGTCGTACTGAGCCTCGGTGACGGCAGGACGTTCACGGTGACGGTCGACGACGCCGAGGCCGCGGTCCGCGTCATCCGCGACCGGCTCCGCGGGGCGGCCACCGGGACGGTACGCCTCACCAAGCCGGGCTTCGGCCCGGCCGAGATCTGAGAGCCCGGCAAGGGGGTGTCCGTGAAGTAGCGCCGTCCGCCCGTAGGGCGGGGCTCGCGGCGGCTGGTGCGGTGCATCGCAAGGCGGAGGGCCGGACTCGTACCGGGCGTACTCGGCCGGGTCCTACAACGCGGCGAGGTGCCGTGCCAGGCGCCGCGGGCCAGGCGGGACTTTGAAGACAGGCCCGAGGGGCCCTAGCTCCGGTCGTCCGGTGGTCGAGCCGTCGCCAGGCCCGCGAGGATGCCGGCGCCCGCCGTCACCGGGGTGAAGCTCAGCGCGTTGCCCACGGTCGCCACGGCGGCCAGCGCCGTCAGCGCGGCCCCGGCGCTCAGTACGACAGGCGTGGCGCGCGGCGAGCGCCACAGCGCGTACAGGAGCCAGCCGAACACCGCCCCCAGCAGCAGCGCACCCGCGACGCCCTGCTCCGCCGCCAGCTGGAACGGCGCCGAGTGCGGTTTGCCGTCCGAGTCCAGCGACTCCAGCGCCGTGGGGCTCAGATCGCCGAACCGGTCGGGCCCGGCGCCCAGCAGCGGATTCTCCCGTACGAGATCCACCGCGTCCTCCCAAAGAAGCACCCGGTGCGTCGTGAGCTGCCCCTCCAGCGACGACGCCAGCCCTTCCGGCAGCGCCTGGACCGCCACCGCCCACGAGACGCCGACCATCAGGCACGTCGCGACCACGAAACCCGCCATGCCCAGCGTCCGGTGGCGCATCCTCGCCGCGGCCAGCGAGCAGAGCAGCACTCCCACCGCCGCCACCAGCCCCGCCACCGAACCGAGCACCGGACCGCTCGCCGCGCCCACCGCGGCGACCACCAGCAGCGCGTTCCGCCGCCCCGGCGACTCCGCGGCGGCCGCCGCGCAGCACGCGGCGCCCACGGCGAGGACCAGCAGCGCGGCCACCGCGCCCGTGTCGCCCGGCGGCGCCGCGCTCTCGGCCGTGGCGCCCGGTACGCCCTGACGGGCGGCGACGGCCATGACGTACGCGAGGACGGCCAGCGCGAGCGCCGTGGCGACCGGCACCAGGGAGCCCGCGATCCGTCCGCAGGTGTAGCCGGCGGCGACCGCGAGGACGGCCAGCAGCACACCCTCGGGTCTGCCCTCCCGGCCGGCCGCGCTCACCAGGGCCCACACCGCGCAGCCGACGAGGACCGCGGTGCCCACGATGTCGGCGGTGCCGCCGCGCTCACGTGCGACGGACCGGCTTGCCGGTACAGCCACCCCGCAGACCCCCCGCCCCGAGACGGCCCTGCCGACGAGAGCCGGATCGACCGGGGCTCACCGCACCCGCCCCAGGGCTGGCGCACACGGTAACGGCACGAGGGGGGTTCTGTGGACAGCTCGTGCGGAAACGATGCGGCGGGAAGCGCCGGGGACCTGTCCGGCGGCCCTCCCGTATCCCGGCCGGACTGCCGCCCTCCGCAGGCGCCACCGTAGACTCCGCCGGGTGAGCACCACCATCACCCCCGTCGAACCCACCGAGCCCGCTCCCGTGCCCGGGGGCAGGCGATGGCCGCGCCGGTTCGTACGGCCCGGCGCCGCGGCACTCTCCGGGCTGCTGCTCTTCGCGAGCTTCCCGCCCCGTCCGCTCTGGTGGCTGGCGCTGCCCGGATTCGCCCTGCTCGGCTGGACCCTGCGGGGCCGCCGCCCGCGCGCCGGCTTCGGTCTCGGCTTCCTCGCCGGTCTCGGCTTCCTGCTGCCGCTGCTGAAGTGGACGGGCGAAGAGGTCGGCCCGCTGCCGTGGGTCGCGCTCGCCGCCGTGTCGGCGCTGTTCATCGGCGCCGTGGGGACGGGGATCTCGGTCGTGTCCCGGCTGCCCGCGTGGCCGGTGTTCGCCGCCGCCGTATGGATCCTGGGCGAGGCCGCGCGCGCCCGGGTGCCGTTCGGCGGTTTCCCCTGGGGCAAGATCGCCTTCGGTCAGGCGGACGGTATGTTCCTGCCGCTCGCGGCGGTGGGTGGCACGCCGGTACTGGGGTTCGCCGTCGTGCTGTGCGGCTTCGGTCTCTACGAGGCGGTGCGTCTGCTTCTCGCCCGCCGCGCCGCCACCGCCGCTCCCGATCCCGCCCCCTCCACCGACCCTGAACCCGCCCGCCGGGACGGGGCCGCGCCGCGGCCGGTCCCGCGCGCCGCCGTGGCCGTCGCCGCGCTCTCCGTGCTCGTCCCCGTCGTGGGCGCCCTTGCCGCGCTGCCCCTCGTGGACGACTCGGCCGAGGACGGCACCGCGACCGTCGCGGCGATCCAGGGCAATGTGCCGCGCCTGGGCCTCGACTTCAACGCCCAGCGCCGCCAGGTGCTCGACAACCACGCCGCGCGCACCGAACAGCTCGCCGCCGACGTCAAGGCCGGCAAGGAGCCGAAGCCGGACTTCGTCCTGTGGCCCGAGAACTCCTCGGACCTCGACCCCTACCGCAACGGCGACGCCCGCCTCGTCATCGACGACGCCGTCAAGGCGATCGGTGTGCCGACGGTGATCGGCTCCGTGCTCTCGCCCGACACCGGCACACTGCGCAACTCACTCATCAAGTGGGATCCCGAGGAGGGGCCCGTCGCGGAGTACGACAAGCGGCACGTCCAGCCGTTCGGCGAGTACATCCCGATGCGTTCCTTCGTACGGATCTTCAGCTCCGACGTCGACCGGGTGCGACGCGACTTCGGGCCGGGCGACAAGGTCGGCGTGTTCGACCTCGCGGGCACCAAGGTCGGCCTCGCCACCTGCTACGAGGCCGCGTTCGACTGGGCGGTGCGCGACACCGTGACCCACGGGGCGCAGCTCATCACCGTACCGAGCAACAACGCCACGTTCGGACGCAGCGAGATGACCTACCAGCAGCTCGCGATGTCCCGCGTACGGGCCGTCGAGCACAGCCGGGCCGTCGTCGTCCCCGTCACCAGCGGTGTCAGCGCGATGATCATGCCCGACGGCGAGGTCGTCGACCAGTCGAAGATGTTCACGCCGGACGCCCTGGTCCGCGAGATGCCGCTGCGCTCCTCGCGGACGCCCGCCACCACGATGGGCACGCTGCCCGAGGCGCTGCTCGTCGCGGTCGCCGCCGGCGGTCTCGGCTGGGTGGGCGCGCGGACCGTACGCGCCCGCCGCCGCCCCGCTTCCGACGGCATGAGCTGATACCGGCGCATAGGGTTCGTGGCATGGGAACGCCAGACTTCATCCGTGAGATCCGTGCCACCGCCGGGCACCAGCTGCTGCTCCTGCCGGGAGTCAGCGCGATCGTGTTCGACGACGAGGGCCGGGTGCTGCTGGGCAGACGCGCCGACACCGGCAACTGGTCGGTCGTCGGCGGGATCTCGGAGCCGGGGGAGCAGCCCGCGGTGACGGCGGAGCGCGAGGTGTACGAGGAGACCGCCGTGCGCTGTACGGCGGAGCGGATCGTCCTCGTCCAGGCGCTGCCGCGGCCCGTCACCTACCCCAACGGGGACCAGTGCCAGTACCTCGACATCACGGTGCGCTGCCGCGCGACCGGCGGGGAGGCCAGGGTCAACGACGACGAGTCCCTGGAGGTCGGCTGGTTCTCCGTGGACGCGCTGCCCGAACTCCCGGAGTTCGCGCTGTTCCGCATCAAGCAGTCGCTCACCGACGGACCCACCTGGTTCGACCGGGGGACGGGCACCGCCTGACGAGAAGCCCCCGGCTACGTCCCGTACGGCGGCGGCCATGCCCCCGTGTCACTGGAGCGCGTGGACCGCCGCCGCGAAGACCGTGGGGAGGCGGGCCGCCGCGGGCACGATCAGGCGGGCCGCCCCGGGGCTCCGGGTGAGGCCCAACAGGCCCTCGGTGAGCAGCCGGTGACGTCTCGTCAGTTTCGACCAGGCCGCCGGGTACGTCTGCGGACGCCCCTCGACCAGCGCGCGCACCGCCGCACCGGCCGTCGACAGGGCCAGGGCGACCCCCTCCCCGGTCAGCGCGTCCACATACCCGGCGGCGTCACCGACGAGCAGGACCCGGCCGGCCAGCGGACGGCTCACCCGCTGCCGCAACGGCCCCGCGCCCCGTACACTGCTCGCCGCGCGCTCACCCAGCAACGGCGCCAACTCCGGGAAGCCGGCGAGGTGTTCGGCGTAACCGCGCCGCTCGCGGCTCAGCACGGCCACACCCACGAGACCGTCCCCGACCGGCGTCACATACGCCTCGCCGTGCCGCGACCAGTGGACCTCCACGAAGTCCGACCACGGCGCGACATGGAAGTGCCGCCGCAGACCGTAACGCGCCGGCGCGCGGTCCGGCAGCTCCAGACCGAGGCCGCGGCGGACCGGCGAGTGCAGCCCGTCGGCGGCGATCAGCCACCGCGCCGTCCTGCCCGCGGCGACGATCCGGTCGGCGCCCTGCCACACCTCACCGACCTTGCCCCGGACCGTCTCCACGCCGAGCGCGTCCGCCCGGCGCCGCAGCGCCGCGTGCAGTTCCGTCCGGCGGACACCGAGACCCGTACCGTCCCGGAACAGCGCCTCGGCGTCGCGCGTGCCGTCCCGGTAGCGGATGCCGCGCAGTTCGCGTCCCGGCACCTCGACACCCATCGCGGCCAGCGCCGCCACGCCGCCCGGCATGATGCCCTCCCCGCAGGCCTTGTCCACCGGGGACGTACGCGGCTCCACCACCACGGCCCGCAGCCCCGCCCGCGCGGCGTGGATTCCGGCGGCGAGACCGGCGGGACCACCGCCGGCGATCAGGACGTCGATCACGCGGGCACGCCCGCCGACGCACCGGCCGGCGCGCGGGCGGGGGCGACGGCGAGCGCCGTGTTCTCGCACCGGATCCGTACAACCATGAGGACGGCGTTGAGCCCGGTGAAGACGGCGGCCGTCACCCACGCGCCGTGTACCAGCGGCAGCGCCAGGCCCTCGGCGGCGACGGCGACGTAGTTCGGGTGGCGCAGGAGGCGGTAGGGGCCGCCGGACACCAGCGGCAGACCGGGCACGACGATCACCCGTGTGTTCCAGCGCGGCCCGAGCGTCCCGACGCACCACCAGCGCAGTCCCTGCGCCGCGACGACGGCCCCCACCATCGTCCAGCCGAACGCGGGCACGAACTCCCGCCCGGCCAGGGCCGTTTCGCCGAGCGCGCCGGCCAGCAGGCCGGTGTGCAGGGCCACCATCGCCGGGTAGTGCCCGCGCCCGGTCTCCGTACCGCCGCGCTCCAGACTCCAGCGGGCATTGCGCCGGGCGACGACGAGTTCGGCGATCCGCTCACCGGCGACCGCCAGCACCAAGGCCGTGTACCACCACATGTCGTTCTCCAACTCACCAGCGGATCAGTACGAGTTCGCAGCAGAAACCGGGGCCCATCGCGATCATCAGGCCGGGGCTGCCCGGCTCGGGGGCGGACCGGGCGAGCGTGTCGCGCAGCACGTGCAGGACCGATGACGACGACAGGTTCCCCACCTCGGACAGGGAGCGCCAGGTGACGTCGAGGGCGCCCCCGGGCAGGGCGAGCGACTCGCTCACGGCATCCAGCACCTTCGGGCCGCCCGGGTGGCAGACCCACCCGGTGATGTCGCCGGGCGTCAGACCGTGCTCCGCGAGGAACGCCCGTACGTCGTCGGCGAGGAAGCGGCGGACGAGATCGGGCACCGCCGGATCGAGGACAACCTGGAAGCCGGAGCCGGTGATGGCCCAGCCCATGACATGGCCGGTGTCCGGGTACATCCTGCTGCGCGTGGCGACGACCGAGGGACCGGCCGCCGGCGCACCCTGCCAACCGGACGGCGCGGGAAAACGCTCGCCCACCGCGACGAGGGCCGCCGCCCCGTCCCCGAACAGCCCGCTCGCCACCAGATTCGCCATCGACGCGTCGTCGCGCTGGAAGGTGAGCGAGCACAGTTCGACCGACAGGAGCACGGCCACCTGGTCGGGCCAGCCGCGCAGATAGTCGTGGAGCCGCGCGACGCCCGCCGCTCCCGCGACACAGCCGAGCCCGAAGACGGGCACCCGTTTCACGTCCGGGCGCAGTCCCAGGCGTCCGACGAGCCGTGCGTCCACCGAGGGGGCCGCCACGCCGGTGACGGAGGTGAACAGCAGCAGATCCACGTCCCGGGGCCGGAGCCCCGCCGTACGGAGCGCTCCGCGCACCGCGTCGGCCCCCAGATCCCCCGCGACCTCGATGAAGACGTCGTTGGCGGCGCCGAAGCCGTCGATCTTGGCGTAGTCGTCCAGCGGCAGCGCCATGTGGCGCGAGCGGACCCCCGCGCTCGCGTGCAGCCGGTCGAGTACGCGCCGGTCCGACCCGGCCGGCAGGCAGGTGCCCGCCACCATGTCGGTGATCTCGGACTGGGTGTGGCGGTAAGGAGCCAGGACGCCGTGCACGGCGGCGATTCGGGTCATCGATTCCAGCCCGGTGATGTCATAACAGGCCCAACACCCGCGGGGCCGGATGAGACACCGTAAGTCGCCCGTCCGGCTGGCACGCCGACGGAGCCGGCGCGCCTACGATCGGCGCGTGGACGCCGAAGTGGACCCGGTGACGAAGACGCGCGCGGCCGGGACCGGTTGCGCTCCGCCCCCGCGCCGGGCGCGACGGCCGGGCGCGCTCGCGAGGGCCCTGGCGCTGTCCTGCCACCCCGGACCGGTCGCCGCCGTCACCACGCTCACCCTCGCGCTCGCCGTCACCGCGGGCCACGGCGCGGGCCGTTGTCTGCTGATCACCGCGGCGGTGCTGACCGGCCAGCTCTCCGTGGGCTGGTGCAACGACGCGTACGACGCCCGTCGCGACAGCGCCACCGGCCGCCCCGACAAGCCCGTCGCGGCGGGGACGGTCGGCGAAGGGGCGGTGTGGGCCGGGGCGTTCGGGGCACTCGCGCTCTGCGTGCCTCTCTCACTGGCCTGCGGGGTGCTCGCCGGCACCGCGCATCTGGTCGCGGTCGCCGCCGCGTGGGCGTACAACCTGCGCCTGAAGGCCACCCCGCTGTCCTGGCTGCCGTACGCGATCGGATTCGCGAGCCTGCCCGCGCTCGTCTCACTGAGTCTGCCGGGCGGCCCCTGGCCGGCCTGGTGGGCCGCCGGCGCCGGTGCGCTGCTCGGTGTGGGGGCACACCTCGCGGACGTGCTGCCCGACATCCGGGCCGACCTGGCCAACGGCGTACGAGGGCTTCCGCACCGACTCGGAGCCACCGGCACCCGGTTGCTGCTCCCTGTACCGCTGGTCGCGGCGTCGGTGGTGCTGACGCTGGGCCCGCCGGGCCGTCCCGGCGCGGGCGCCGTACTCGTCCCGCTGGCCGCCGGGGCGATCGCCGCCACGGGTCTGGTGCTCGGCCGCCGCCGGGTGAAGGCGCCCTTCGTCGGGGCGGTGGCCGTGGCGGCGCTGGACGTGGGGCTGTTGATGGCACACGGAGCCGGCGTCAGCTGATCCCCGGTTCCCCGAACTCCCCGGTCCCTGTGGAGCCCTGGTCCCCAGGGGGTGTCTTGCCGATCTTGCCGGGCTCGCGGGGTCTGGCACGCACGTTCGCCGCGTC
>NZ_JAAPBF010000024.1 GCF_022695985.1 Streptomyces sp. NP-1717
GTCACCGGTGCCTCGCGCGGTCTCGGCCGCGCCGTCTCCCGCGCGTTCGCCGCAAACGGCGACCGTGTCGCCGTGCACTACGGCACCCGCGAGGACGACGCGCGCCACACGCTGGACTCGCTCGACGGCACCGGCCACGTACTGCTGGGCGGTGACCTGTCGGACCCCGAGGGCGCGGCACGGATCGCCGACGCGGCGCGGGAGACGCTGGGCGGTATCGACGTACTCGTGAACAACGCGGCGGTGAACGAGCGTCATCCGCTCGCCACCACCACGTACGAGGACTGGGCGGCGGCGTGGCAGCGCCATCTGTCGGTGAATGTGCTCGGCACGGCGCTGCTCAGCCATCGCGCGGCCCGGTCCATGATCGACCGCGGAATGGGCGGCCGCATCGTCAACATCGGTTCACGCGGCGCGTTCCGGGGCGAGCCGGACCACCCCGCGTACGGCGCCACGAAAGCGGCGGTGCACGCGCTGGGGCAGTCGCTGGCGGTGTCGCTCGCTCCGTACGGCATCGGTGTCGCCTCCGTCGCGCCGGGCTTCTTCGACACGGAACGGGTGGCGGCCCGGCTGGCCGGGGCGGAGGGAGAGGCGATCCGGGCGCAGAGCCCGTTCGGCCGGGTGGCGAGCGCGGAGGAGGTCGCGGCGGCCGTCCTGTGGCTGGCCTCGCCCGAGGCGCAGTGGTCGTCGGGCGCGGTGCTGGACCTCAACGGCGCTTCCCATCTGCGGAGTTGAGGCCCGGCACCGGGCAGACACCCGGGGACGGCTGGCCCTGTCCGGCAGATCTTCGCGGGCCCGGAACGCCTGGCACGGCACCTCGCCACGTCGTCGGACTCGTCCACGTAGGTCCAGTACGAGCACGAACTTCCGCCTAGCGACGCACCGCACCGAAGGCCCCGGACTTTCCACGAAGATCCGCCGGACAGGGCCCAGCCCCCGCTTCCTCAGCCCCCGTTGCGCGACCGCGCCTTGAACGCCGCCTTGCGGGCGTCCTTCGCCGCCTTGCGGTCCCGGTGCAGCCGGCCCATCGCCTCCAGCACGTCCGCCGTCGCCGGGTGGTCCACCCGCCACGCCGCGTCGAAGAAGCCGCTGTGCTGGCCGACCAGCCCCTCGACCAGCTCCTGGAGCTCCAGGGGCTCGCCCTCCGCGTCGAGTTGGGCCGCGATCGTGTCGATCGCCAACCAGAAGATCATCGACTCGGACGGCGGCGGCACGTCGGCGGCCCCCAGCTCCGCGAGCCACACGCGGGCGAGCCCGCCCAGCTCCGCGTCGTCCAGGACCTCGCGCACCGCGGGCTCGGCCTCGGCGCCGACGAGCGCGAGGGACTGCTGGCAGTGCAGCCGGCGCAGCGGGGCGCCGGGGTCGGTGCCCTTGGCAGCGGCGAGCAGTTCGCTTGCCGCCGCGGCTGGTTCGCGGCGGGCCAGCCACTGTTCGGTCTCGGCGCGCGCGGCCGGCTCTGGGAAGTGCGCGACGCCGTCGAGGAGCGCGTCGGCGCCCTTGTCGGCGAGGTCGCCGACGGCGGGCGCCTCGACGCCCGCGTCCCGCATCCGGGACCTGATCCCGTGCAGACCGAGCGGGGTCAGCGTGACCACGCCGTACCGGGACACGTCCTCGTCGTCGCCGGACGGTACGGATTCGGCCTCGGCGTCGTCGACCATCAGCGCCTCGTCCACGGGTACGTACGTGACGAGCCCGATCGGCTCCAGCAGGGCGAACTGGTCGTCCAGCCGCATCATCGCGTCCGACACCTGCTCCAGCACGTCGTCGGTGGGCTCGCCCATGTCGTCGGGCACGATCATCGACGCGGCGAGGACCGGCAGAGGTACGGGGACGGGGTCGGTCCCGCCCTCGCCGGCGGTGAGCAGATAGAGGTTCCCGAGGACGCCCTCCAGGAACTCGGCCTCCGCCTCGGGGTCCCAGTCCAGGGCGTCGAGGTCGATCTCCCCGTCGTCGCCGATGGCACCGGCCAGATCCTCCAGGACGGGCGCGGTCGCGTCGGCGAAGACGACGTCCAGGGCGTCCAGCCAGAGGGAGAGGACGTCCTGCGGGCTGCCGGACGCGATGAGTTGGAGGGCGGCTCCGGCGCTCACGGTGCCGTCTCCGTCGCCTCCGGCGCCCACGCCTCCCGCACCGCCCGCTCCGTCCGCCCCGTCCATGGATTTCGCGTCGTCGGAGGGGTCCTCGACCTCGACCAGCCCGGTGTCGACGGCCACCCGCCACGCCTCGCTCGCCGCGGCCTCGGCCTCCGCCCGGGCCTGCGCCGCCAGCGCCTCGTCGCTCTCCGTCGGTTCGGGGCTCTCGGTCCCGAGGAGTCCCAGCACCTCGGCCGCCGCGGGCAGTTGCTCCTCGACGAGCTCACCACCCGCACCGACGCGCGTCCCCGGCCCGGCCCAGCGGGCGAGACGCACGGCCCTGGCCAGCAGCGGTACGGCGAGCGCGTCCCGCGCCAGCTCCGCGTCCGAGGGCAGCCGCACCGGCGGCAGGGTGGGGCGGTCTCCGGACATCTGGTGATTCTCCTTGCGCCTTACGGGGTCCAGGGCGCCCAAGCGTAGACGTATTTCACCCCATCCCACCCGGTTCACTTGGCCGACAACGGGTGTACACCCGCACACCCTTGACAACACATGGGCCCACGCAAGAGATTGACGCGCGTAGAACTACACGTGGAACCACGTGTGGGACCACGTTCCACTCCGTCACCCTTTCTCACTTCCGGAGTCCCGTAATGCCTTCATCCGTACCGAGAACGGCCGCCGTCTCGGCCCTCGTCGCCACCGCACTGGCAGCCGGCCTGCTCGCCGGATCCTCCTCGGCGTCCGCCGCCGAGGTCAGGATCAGCGGCATCCAGGGCAGTGGCCGGATATCGCCGCTCGTGGGTACCCCCGTGGCCGACGTGCCCGGCATCGTCACCGGCGTACGGACCTACGGCTCCCGGGGCTTCTGGTTCCAGGACCCGAACCCCGACAGGGACGCGGCGACGAGCGAGGGCATCTTCGTCTTCACCAACGCCGTTCCGGCGGTCGCCGTGGGCGACTCGGTCAAGGTGTCCGGCACGGTCACCGAGTACGTCCCCGGCGGCGCCGCCTCCGGGAACCAGTCCCTCACCCAGATCTCGTCGCCGAAGATCACGGTCGTCTCCTCCGGCAACGAGCTCCCCGCGCCGGTGACGATCTCGGCGAAGTCCGTACCGGCCGCGTACGCCCCCAAGGGCACCGCCGCGACGGGCAACAGCATCAACGGCCTTCAGCTGAAGCCCCGCAGCTACGCGCTCGACTACTACGAGTCGCTGGAGGGCATGAACGTCCGCGTCGGCACCTCGCGCGTGGTCGGCGCCACCGACCCGTACTCGGAGCTGTGGGTGACGGTCAAGCCGAGCGAGAACGCCAACCGCCGCGGCGGCACGGTCTACGGCGGTTACGACGACCAGAACACCGGCAGGATCCAGATCCAGCAGCTGGCCCCGGTCGCCGAGCGGCCGTTCCCGAAGGCCGACGTCGGGGACGTGCTGTCGGGCAGCACCGAAGGCCCGCTGGACTTCAACCAGTTCGGCGGCTACACGCTGACCGCCCGCACTCTCGGCGAGGTCACCGGCGACGGCGCGAAGCCCGAGACGACCCGCGCGCAGCGCCGCGACGAGCTGGCCGTGGCGACGTACAACGTCGAGAACCTCGACCCGTCCGACCCGCAGGAGAAGTTCGACGCGCTCGCCGGCGCCGTCGTGAACAACCTGTCGTCGCCGGACATCCTGGCGCTGGAGGAGATCCAGGACGACAACGGCGCGACGGACGACGGCACCGTCTCCGCCGACGCGACCATCGCCAAGTTCACGGCGGCGATCGTGGCGGCCGGCGGCCCGGCGTACGAGGCGCGCACCGTCGACCCGGAGAACAAGACGGACGGCGGCGAGCCCGGCGGCAACATCCGCCAGGTCTTCCTCTTCAACCCCGAGCGGGTCTCCTTCACCGACCGCGCGGGCGGCGACGCCACGACGGCGACCGAGGCCGTGAGCGAGGGCGGCCACGCCGCGCTGAGCCTGTCCCCCGGCCGGATCGACCCGGCGAACGCCGCCTGGAAGGACAGCCGCAAGCCGCTGGCCGGTGAGTTCACCTTCCGCGGCGAGCCGGTCATCGTGATCGCCAACCACTTCGCCTCCAAGGGCGGCGACGAGAGCCTGGTCTCGCACCACCAGCCGCCGACCCGGATCTCCGAGGCGCAGCGGCACCTCCAGGCGAAGTCCGTCAACGCGTTCGTGAAGGACCTCCTGGCGGTCCAGAAGAAGGCCAACGTGCTGGTGGTGGGTGACATCAACGACTTCGAGTTCTCCACGACCACGAAGACGCTCACCGCGGGCGGCGCGCTGTACCCGGCGATCAAGTCCCTGCCTGCGCCGGAGCGTTACTCCTACGTCTACCAGGGCAACAGCCAGGTCCTCGACCAGATCCTGACGAGCCCGGCGGTCGACGACTTCGACTACGACAGCGTCCACATCAACGCCGAGTTCGCCGACCAGAACAGCGACCACGACCCGCAGGTGCTGCGTTTCCGGCCGTGACCGGGGCCGCGTCTGCCTGAACGGCGGTGGTCCGGCCGTACCCCACATACGGCCGGACCACCGCGCTCTCCGCCGCCACGGCGCCCCGCGCCCGGTCCGGCCGCCCTGTGCCCCTCAGGCCGCGCTGAGACTGATCGCGGGCGTGTACCGGTGCACCGTGCTGCCCGCGAGGCCGGGGAAGGTCCGCACCTTCTCCCACTGCTCCGAGCCCGAACCGACGCCGTCCCCCGGGGCGTTGAGCGCGACGATGTGGCCCTCCGCGTTCTCCCACTCCGCGTAGTTGAGCACCCGTGTCCCGTCCGTGCTGGCGTGGAAGTACGCGGCGATCCCGGCCGACTGCTCGTAGCGGTCGCTGTCGAGGGCCGCGAAGACGGTGTCGGTCCACTCCCGCTGTCGTGCGGGGTCCGGCCCGTCGAACTCGACGTCCACGATCACGACGCAGCCGGGCACCCGGGTGTCGCCCTCGGCCGGCTCCCCGCTCCGGTACAGCTCGTACGAGCCGAGGCCGAGCCGCTCGATCCCCGGCACGGCAGCGTCGATCTCCGCGTTGCGCTCGTCGCGCCCCGTGCGGACGAAGTCCTGGTAGGCGGCCTCGTCGCGCCACTGCGAGTAGTGCAGCAGCGTCCTGCCGTCCTCGCCGACCATGACGCTGTACGACAGGAGGCCGCCGTCCGGCCACTCCCGGCGCGCCCACGCCTCACCGATCGCCTCCACCGCCGCGCGCTGCCGCTCGGGCGTACCGACGCGCCAGGTGCTGACCTTGACGACGCCGACGCCGGGACGGCCGATCTCGGGGACGGTGGTGACTCGCACGGACATGGTGATACCTCCTCGTCGCCGCACCACCGTGGTGCGGCGTCGCTCACCATGCTCAAATATGAAGTGTGGTTGAGGTCAACGTGACTTCGCCCAGCGCGCCACCCAGTCGGCGAACCCGGGTTCCTCCTCGGCGGGCGCCGCGCCCACATCGCTGACGGCCCATATCCGGCCGCGCTGGGCGCCGGTGACGACCAGATGCCAGTACAGCCCGCAGCCGTCGGTGCCCAGCACGATGCTGCCGTCGTTGCCGACCTCGTCGATCAGCGGCTCCAGCTCCTCGTACGGCCTCGGGTCGTCCTCCCACACCCACGCCTCGGTGAGCGGGAACGGCTTCGCGGGCGCCCGCTGGCCGTTGTCGAGGCCCCAGTCCGCGGGCAGGCGCCTCAGCGGGATCAGCCCGTCGACGTCCGCGGGCCCCTCACCGCTGCCGTCGCATATCTCGGCGACCAGCGTGCGGTAGGGCTCCGGTAGCACGACGCCCTGCTCGGACTCGAAGGCGTGGACGGCGGCCCAGCCCAGCGGGGGTCTGCGCAGCTCGGGCGGGAAGGCGGCGCGCAGCGCGTCGAGGTCGGCGGGATCGGCGCGTTCGGTGTCCATACGGCCCATTGGATCACCGACCACTGACAGGGTCGGCGGCCCAGGAGGTCACGTCCAGGGTGCCGTCCGTGCCGAGGTCGACCGGGAGCGGCAGGGAGACGGGCTCCTCGCCGGGGGCGGGCGTGACGAGGACGTGCGCACCGGGGGTGGGCGCTCCGTCCAGGGAGGTGACGCGGTTGTTCCAGTGCAGTACCGCGCTCGCCGTGGCGTTGGGCGCGAGCGTCACCTGCCGGGGCCGGTCGTCGCGCCGGCCGGTGTAGGAGTAGTCGCTCTTGTGGGTGACCTCGACGTCGATCGGCTCACGGGCCTCGTCGAGGAGTTCGAGGCCCGGATGCCCCTTGACCCGGTAGGTCCTGTCGCCGCAGTTCCAGAGCTTGAGGGTGACCACGCGGTGGCCCATCGCGGCGTCCTCGCCGCCGATCACGACGTCCAGGCCCGACGCCGGGCACCCCGGCGGCGTCGCCCCGGTCGGCGAGGACGACGGCAGTGCCAGCGGCGAGGGCGGGACGGCGGACCCCGGAGGGGAGTGCGCCGGCGCGGTCGGCGCGGCGCCGGTGCCGGTCTCCGCCTCGATCTCACTCCTGAGGTCCGAACAGCCCGCCACCGTCAGCAGCAGGACGGACACCCCGGCCGACAGCACGGCCGGGCGGTGTCGCCTCGTCATCGGATCCCCGTTCCCCCGTGGTGTGCGCGGGGGCGTACGCGTGCGCGCCCCCGCGCGCCGTCAGTTGTGGCTGTGCAGGACGTCGTTCAGACCGCCCCAGACCGCGTTGTTCGGCCGGGCCTCGACCTTGCCGGTGACCGAGTTGCGGCGGAAGAGGATGTTCGAGGCGCCGGACAGGCCACGGGCCTTGACGATCTCCCCGTCGGGCAGCGTCACGCGCGTACCGGCCGTGATGTAGAGACCCGCCTCGACCACGCACTCGTCGCCGAGCGGGATGCCGACGCCCGCCTCGGCACCGATGAGGCAGCGCTCGCCGATGACGATGCGCTCCGTGCCGCCGCCGGAGAGGGTGCCCATGGTGGAGGCGCCGCCGCCGATGTCCGAGCCGTCGCCGACGACGACGCCGGCCGAGATCCGGCCCTCGACCATGGAGGTGCCGAGCGTGCCGGCGTTGAAGTTGACGAAGCCCTCGTGCATCACGGTGGTGCCCTCGGCGAGGTGCGCGCCGAGGCGGACCCGGTCGGCGTCGCCGATCCGGACGCCCTTGGGGGCGACGTAGTCCGTCATGCGCGGGAACTTGTCGACCGAGGTGACCTGGAGGTGCAGGCCCTCCGCGCGGGCGTTGAGGCGCACCGTCTCCAGCGCGTCGACGGCGACCGGGCCGAGCGAGGTCCAGGCGACGTTGGCGAGCAGGCCGAAGAGGCCGTCGAGGCTCTGCCCGTGCGGCTTCACCAGACGGTGGCTGAGCAGGTGCAGACGCAGGTACGCGTCATGGGCGTCCAGCGGCTTGTCGTCGAGCGAGGCGATGACCGTACGGACGGCGACGACCTCGACCCCGCGGCGCGGATCGGGTCCGACCGCCTTGCGCGCGGTGTCACCGAGCAGTTCGGCGGCGCGGTCGGCGCTCAGCCGCTCGGTACCGGCGGGGCCCGGCTCGTCGAAGAGCGCGGGGGCGGGGTACCAGGTGTCGAGGACGGTGCCGTCCTCGGTGAGGGTGGCGAGCCCGGCGGCGACGGCGCCGGTGGTGCGAGTAGCAGTCGTGTCGGTCATGAGCGAAACCTAACGGGCGCCCGTACGCGGAGGCCAACCGGTCTCGGCGTACGGGCACCGGGCCGTGGGAGCGGCGGCGGGTCCGCGGCGGTTCAGCCGAGCCGGTTACCGTCCGTGTCGCCCGCCGCCCGGTTGGTGTCGTCCTCGGCGCGCGGGAGGATCCGGTGTCCCTCGGAGTGGTGGTTCACCCAGCCGCAGACTCCGCAGCTGTAGCGGCCGTCGAGCCCGGCGATGAGCGTGCCGCACTGCCGGCACTCCGCGTAGGTGATCTCGGGGCCTATGACGGCCGCGTGCTGCGGTTCGGACTCCGGCGCGGGCGTGGCGGGCGGAATGCTCATGCGGTCAATCTACCGAAGCCCGCGCACCGCCCGCCGGCGTCGGACCGGACGGAGCCGACGACCCGGCGAGGATCCTGCCGAGCATCTCCCGTGCGTAGTCGATGTCGTACTCGCCGCCGGTGAGCAGCACTTGGAGGCAGATGCCGTCGAGGAGCGCGACCAGCGCGCAGGCGGTGACCGTGTCGACCCGGCCGGCGAGGATCTTCATGACCCCGTCGCACCACTCGGCGGCCACCGGGCGCAGCGCGGGGCGGCGCAGGGCGGCGAGGTAGAGCTCGTACTCCAGCTCGACGCCGGTGCCGCCGGTGCGGTCCCCCGTCAGCCACCGCCCGGTGATGCGGGCCAGCTCGTCCGCGATGTCGCAGTCGGGGCGGGCAAGGGCGCCGCTCTCCCTGACGGCGGAGGCGAAGCCCTCGTTGGCCTGCCGCAGCGCGGCGACCAACAGCTCGTCCAGGGAGGCGAAGTGGTACGTCGTGGAGCCGAGCGGCACATCGGCCTCGGCGGCGACGGTGCGGTGGCTCAGCCCCGCGATCCCGTTCCGCCCGACGACCCGGATCGCCGCGTCGATGATGCGCTGCCGCCTCTCGGGGTCGTACCGCCTGACCATCAGTGGGCCCCGCCGACGTTGAGAAGCACGACACCGGCGATGACGAGCGCGATGCCGGCGAGCTTCGCCGGGGTGGCCGCCTCGCTCAGGAACACCATGCCGATGGCGGCGACGGCGGCGGTGCCGACGCCGGCCCAGATCGCGTACGCGGTGCCGACGGAGAGGGTCTTCAGCGTCTGGGCGAGCAGCGCGAAGGCCAGCACGTACCCGATGACGGCCGCCAGTGAGGGCCAGAGCCGGGTGAAGCCGTCGCTGTACTTCATGGCCGTCGTGGCGGCCACCTCCGCCGCGATCGCGACGGCGAGCATTCCGTATCCGAGTCCCATGTGTACGAGTGTACGTATGGTTGCGTACGCCCGTACACAGAATTGCTGGAGTCCTGGTGGAGCCCTGGAGCGGCTACCGTGTCCCGGCCGGAGTCGGCGACACACATCGGAGCTGAGCAGTGACGCAGGACCAGGGGTGGGGCGGCGGCGCGCGGGACGGCGGACCGCCGGGCGGACACGGCCCGTACGGCGGTGGTGGTCCGCCTCCGTACGGAGGTCAGCCGCCACCCGGCTGGGGTCCGCCTCCGTACGGAAACGGTCCGCCGCCCGGCTGGGGCGGCCGGCCGCGCCCCCGGGGGCCGAAGCCGGGCGTGATACCGCTCAGCCCCCTCGATCTCGGCGAGATACTCGGGGGCGCGTTCGCCACGCTGGGCCGCTACTGGCGGCAACTGCTCGGCACAGCCGTGACCGTGTACGGCGTCGCGCTCCTGGTGGCCGGCGGGGCGCTGACCGTCGCGTACGCCGCCGTCGGCGACCATCTGTCCTCCGTCGTCGACACTCCCGCGCGTTCCTCACCCTCCTGGGACGACATACGGCCGCTGATCATCACCTTCGCCGTCGTGTGGGTCGTGGTGACGGCCGTGCTGCTGCTGGCCAACGCGATGATGAAGGCCTGCTGCCCGGCGATCGTCCAGGAGGCGGTGCTCGGCAGGCCGGTCAGGGTCGGCACGGTCCTGCTGCGGGCGCTGTCCCGGGTACCCGCCGTCATCGGAACGGCCTTCCTGAGCGGGCTGATCATGATCGTTCCGGTGCTGCTGTTCATCACCGGCATCGTGTCCACGATGGTCACGGTCGTCGCCACGGGCGGCTGGGACCCGGCCGGATGGCTGATCCCGCTCGCCTTCGCGGGAGCTCTGGTCCTCGGGCCCCTGGCGGTCTGGCTGTGGGTGCTGTTCAGTCTCGCCCCGGCGGCCGTCGTCATCGAGTCGCGGGGACCGGTCGGCGCGCTGCGCCGCTCGGCCGAGCTGGTCCGCGGCTCGTGGTGGCGGATCTGCGGCATCTCGCTGCTGGCCTTCGTGATCGCCTCCGTCGCCGGCCTGGCGCTCCAGCAGCTGTTCAGCGTGACGAGGCTCTTCCCCGGCGCGTTCGACGCGGGAGAGTTCGGTTACGAGCCGACCCTCGGCCAGATCTTCGTCGCCGTGAGCGGCTATCTGGTCCTGGCCCTCGTCGGCCAGCTGGTCGGCCAGATCTTCTCCACGACCTTCCCCCAGCTGGTGCTGGGCCTCCTCTACATCGATCAGCGCATCCGTAAGGAGGATCTGGCCCCGGCACTGATCTCGGCGGCGTCGGCCGCGCCCGCCGCTCCTCCCGCCGGCCCCTGAAGCCCCGCACACGACGAGCGGGCCCCACGATCGCCAGGATCGTGGGGCCCGCTCGCGCCGTCCGGTGAGGCAGTCGCCTCAGACGTTGAAGCCCAGCGCGCGCAGCTGCTCGCGGCCGTCGTCCGTGATCTTGTCGGGACCCCACGGGGGCATCCAGACCCAGTTGATCTTCAGCTCGTTGACGATGCCCTCCGTCGCCGACTTCGCCTGGTCCTCGATCACGTCGGTCAGCGGACAGGCCGCCGACGTCAGTGTCATGTCGAGGGTGGCGACGTTGGACTCGTCGATGTGGACGCCGTAGATCAGGCCCAGATTGACGACGTCAATCCCCAGCTCGGGGTCGACGACGTCGTACAGCGCCTCGCGGACCTCCTCCTCGGAGGCCGGCTTCATCGTCACGGTCTCGTTCTCGCTCATGCCGTCTCCTTCTGCGCGGTGTCGCCCAAAGCCTGGGCCGTCGCGTCCTTCCACGCCATCCAGCTCAGCAGCGCGCACTTCACACGGGCGGGGTACTTGGAAACGCCGGCGAACGCCACGGCGTCCTCCAGCACCTCCTCCATGGCATCGTCCGGCTCGATCTTGCCCTTGGACTGCATCAGTTCCAGGAAGGTGCTCTGGATCTTCTGCGCGTCCGCCAGCTCCTTGCCGACCAGAAGGTCGTTCAGCACGGACGCGCTGGCCTGGCTGATGGAGCAGCCCTGGCCCTCGTACGACACGTCGGCGACACGCGAGCCGTCGTACTTCACGCGCAGCGTGATCTCGTCACCGCACGTCGGATTGACGTGGTGCACCTCCGCGTCGCCGTCCCGCAGACCGCGCCCGTGGGGGTGCTTGTAGTGATCCAGGATGACTTCCTGGTACATGGAATCCAGCTTCACCGGTCAATCCCTCATCCGAAGAAATTACGGACGTGCTCCAGCCCGTCGACCAGTGCGTCGACCTCCGACTGCGTGGAGTACAGATAGAACGACGCTCGCGTGGTCGCCGGAATTCCGTACCGCAGGCAGACCGGCCGCGCGCAGTGGTGACCGACCCGGACGGCGATGCCCTGCTCGTCCAGCACCTGCCCCACGTCGTGCGGGTGGATGTCTCCGAGTGTGAAGGAGATCGTGGCACCGCGCTCCTCGGCCGTGGACGGGCCGATGATCCGCAGGGAGGGGACCTCCAGCAGCCGCCGCACCGCGTACTCGGTGATGGCGTGCTCGTGCGCGGCGATCTTGTCCATGCCGATCGCGCTCAGATAGTCCACGGCCGCGCCGAGGCCGACGGCCTGGGCGATCGGGGGCGTACCCGCCTCGAACTTGTGCGGCGCCGGGGCGTACGTGGAGGAGTGCATCGACACGGTCTCGATCATCTCGCCGCCGCCGAGGAACGGCGGCAGGTCCTCCAGCAGCTCCTGGCGGCCCCACAGGACGCCGATACCGGTCGGGCCGCACATCTTGTGGCCCGTGAAGGCCACGAAGTCGGCCTGGAGCGCCTGCACGTCGACCGCGACGTGCGGTGCCGCCTGCGAGGCGTCGATCAGCACCAGCGCGCCGACCTCCTGCGCGCGGCGGACGATCGCCTCGACCGGGTTGACCGTGCCCAGGATGTTCGAGATCAGCACGAAGGAGACGATCTTCGTCTTCTCGGTGATGACCTCGTTGATGTTCGACAGGTCGAGCCGGCCGTCGTCGGTGAGACCGAACCACTTCAGCTTCGCCCCGGTCCGCTGCGCGAGCAGCTGCCACGGCACGATGTTGGAGTGGTGCTCCATCTCCGTGATGACGATCTCGGTCTCGTGGTCCACCCGGTAGGGCTCGTCGGCCCAGCCCAGCATGTTCGCCACGAGGTTGAGCGACTCGGAGGCGTTCTTGGTGAAGATCACCTCGTCGCGGCTCGGCGCGTTGATGAAGGCGGCGACCTTGTCGCGCGCCCCTTCGTAGAGCGCCGTGGCCTCCTCGGCGAGCACGTGGACGCCGCGGTGCACGTTGGCGTTGTGCTGCTCGTAGTACTCGCTGAGGGCGTCGAGGACCTGGCGCGGTTTCTGCGACGTCGCCGCGTTGTCCAGGTACACGATCTTCTTCCCGTCGTGGACCAGCCGGTCCAGCAGCGGGAAGTCCTTGCGAACCGCCTCGTCGAGCAGTCGGTCCGGCCCGGTGAGGAGGCCTGACGGCTGTGTCACGCGGATACGCCACCCTTCACGTACGCCTCGTAGCCCTCGTTCTCCAGCTTGTCCGCGAGCTCGGCACCGCCGGACTCGGCGATACGGCCCTGAGCGAAAACATGCACGAAGTCGGGCTTGATGTAGCGGAGGATCCGCGTGTAGTGCGTGATCAGCAGCGTGCCGACCTCTCCGCTCTCCCGGACGCGGTTGACGCCCTCGGAGACCACCCGCAGCGCGTCGACGTCCAGACCGGAGTCCGTCTCGTCGAGGATCGCGACCTTGGGCTTGAGCAGTTCGAGCTGAAGGATCTCGTGGCGCTTCTTCTCACCGCCGGAGAAGCCTTCGTTGACGTTGCGCTCCGCGAACGCGGGGTCCATCTGGAGCTGTTCCATCGCGCCCTTGACCTCCTTCACCCACGTACGCAGCTTGGGTGCCTCGCCGCGCATGGCGGTGGCGGAGGTGCGCAGGAAGTTGGAGACCGAGACGCCGGGGACCTCGACGGGGTACTGCATCGCGAGGAAGAGCCCGGCGCGGGCGCGCTCGTCGACGGTCATGTCCAGGACGTCCTCGCCGTCCAGCGTCACGGTGCCACCGGTGATCGTGTACTTGGGGTGGCCCGCGATGGAGTACGCGAGGGTCGACTTGCCGGAGCCGTTGGGGCCCATGATGGCGTGCGTCTCGCCCTGCTTGACGGTCAGGTCGACGCCCCTGAGGATCTCGCGGGCACCGCCCTCCGCCTCGACAGTGACGTGCAGGTCGTTGATTTCAAGGGTTGCCATGGACTCAGGACTCCTGGGTGACGGAGACGAGCACATCGTCCCCTTGGATCTGTACGGGGTATACGGGGACGGGGCGCGTCGCGGGCAGGGCGTTCGGCTTGCCGGTACGCAGGTCGAAGCTGGAGCCGTGCAGCCAGCACTCGATCGAGCAGTCCTCGACCTCGCCCTCGGAGAGGGAGACGTTGGCGTGCGAGCAGATGTCGTTGATCGCGAACACCTCGCCCTCGGTACGGACGACGGAGACCGGTACGCCGTCGAGCTCCACCCGCTTGGGGGTGCCGTCCTCCAGCTCGGCCAGTCCACAGACTCGGACGAAGTTCATCAAACCGATGCCTCCAGCTCCGCCTCGATCTTGGCGATCAGGCGCTCCTCGACATCGGGCAGTCCGATCTGCTGGACCAGCTCGGCGAAGAAGCCGCGGATGACCAGGCGGCGGGCCTCGACCTGCGGGATACCGCGCGACATCAGGTAGAAGAGCTGCTCGTCGTCGAACCGGCCGGTGGCCGAGGCGTGACCGGCGCCGGCGATCTCGCCGGTCTCGATCTCCAGGTTCGGCACGGAGTCGACCCGGGCGCCGTCCGTGAGGACCAGGTTCCGGTTCATCTCGTAGGTGTCGGTGCCCTCGGCGACGGCGCGGATGATCACGTCACCGATCCAGACGGCGTGCGCGTCGTCGCCCTGGAGCGCGCCCTTGTAGACGGCGTTGGACTTGCAGTGCGGGGCGTTGTGGTCGACCAGGAGGCGGTGCTCCTGGTGCTGGCCCTTGTCGGTGAAGTACAGGCCGAACAGCTCGGCCTCGCCGCCGGGGCCCGCGTACCGCACGCGCGGGTGGAGCCGTACGACGTCGCCGCCGAAGGTCACCACGATCGACTTGAACGAGGCGTCCCGGCCGACCAGCGCGTTGTGCTGGGAGACGTGGACGGCCTCGTCGTCCCAGTCCTGCACGGACACCACGGTCAGCTTGGCGCCGTCACCGACGAGGAAGTCGACATTGGAGGCGACCACCGCGTCACCGGTGTGGTCGATGACCACGACCGCCTCGGCGAAGGCGCCCAGTTCGATCACCTGGTGCACGAACGCGGTACCGCCCTGGCCGTGCACGGTGATCCGGATCGGCTCGGTGAGCACGGCCTCCTTGGGAACGGAGACGACCGACGCCTTCTCGAACGAGGTGAACGCCTGCGCGGCGACCCGGTCCACCGGCGTACCGGCCCTGCCCACGCGCGGGTCGTCGCGGCCGACTGTCTCCTGGACGACGCCCGCGGGGGCGGACACCTCCGTACGGATACGGCCGTCGGCGACGGCCGTACCGTCCTGGAGACCGCGCAGCCGCTCCAGCGGCGTGAACCGCCACTCCTCCTCGCGACCGTGCGGAACGGGGAAGTCCGCGACGTCGTAGGACGGCGGCGCGCTCATGCGCGTGGCGACGGTCGACTCGGCGGCCACCGCGATCGAACCGGCGGTGGTGGAACCCACCGGAATGTTCTGAGCCTCAGCCATGGCTGTCGTCGTGCTCTCTCTCTGCCTCTTGGGGAATCGGTCGCTGCTGCGGACTGGCGCTCGGAAGCGTCAGCCGACGGAGCCTTCCATCTGGAGCTCGATGAGCCGGTTGAGCTCCAGGGCGTACTCCATGGGCAGTTCCTTGGCGATCGGCTCCACGAAGCCGCGCACGATCATCGCCATCGCCTCGAACTCGGTCATACCGCGGCTCATCAGGTAGAAGAGCTGGTCCTCGGAGACCTTGGAGACGGTCGCCTCGTGCCCCATCGACACGTCGTCCTCACGGACGTCGACGTACGGGTAGGTGTCGGAACGCGAGACGGTGTCGACCAGCAGCGCGTCACAGAGCACGTTGGACTTCGATCCGGGCGCGCCCTCACCGATCTCGATGAGACCTCGGTAGGAGGTACGGCCGCCGCCTCGCGCCACCGACTTGGAGACGATGTTGGACGAGGTGTTCGGAGCCATGTGGACCATCTTGGCGCCGGCGTCCTGGTGCTGGCCCTCGCCCGCGAAGGCGATGGACAGGGTCTCGCCCTTGGCGTGCTCGCCCATCAGGTAGACGGCCGGGTACTTCATGGTGACCTTGGAGCCGATGTTGCCGTCGACCCACTCCATGGTCGCGCCCTCGTAGGCCACGGCACGCTTGGTGACGAGGTTGTAGACGTTGTTCGACCAGTTCTGGATGGTCGTGTAACGGCAGCGGCCACCCTTCTTGACGATGATCTCGACGACGGCGCTGTGCAGCGAGTCCGAGGAGTAGATCGGGGCGGTGCAGCCCTCGACGTAGTGGACGTAGGCGTCCTCGTCGACGATGATCAGCGTCCGCTCGAACTGGCCCATGTTCTCCGTGTTGATACGGAAGTACGCCTGGAGCGGGATCTCGACGTGCACGCCCTTCGGCACGTAGATGAACGAACCGCCGGACCACACGGCCGAGTTCAGCGAGGCGAACTTGTTGTCGCCGACCGGGATGACCGTGCCGAAGTACTCCTGGAAGAGCTCCGGGTGCTCCTTGAGCGCGGTGTCGGTGTCCTGGAAGATGACGCCCTGCTCCTCCAGGTCCTCGCGGATCTGGTGGTAGACGACCTCGGACTCGTACTGGGCCGCGACACCGGCGACGAGGCGCTGCTTCTCCGCCTCGGGGATGCCGAGCTTGTCGTAGGTGTTCTTGATGTCCTCGGGCAGGTCCTCCCAGGACTCCGCCTGCTTCTCCGTCGACCGGACGAAGTACTTGATGTTGTCGAAGTCGATGCCCGACAGGTCGGAGCCCCAGCTCGGCATGGGCTTCTTGCCGAAGAGCTTGAGTCCCTTGAGGCGGAGCTTCAGCATCCACTCGGGCTCGTTCTTCTTCGACGAGATGTCGCGCACGACCTCTTCGGAGAGACCGCGCTTCGCGGTGGCGCCTGCCGTGTCGGAGTCGGCCCAGCCGTATTCGTACTTGCCCAGTCCGTCGAGCTCAGGATGGGCGGTCTCCGTGGGGAGCGTCATGCGGGGTTCCTCCCGGCCGTGCTTTCGGATGCGTGATGTTCGGTCTGCTGGTTGATCTGCGGTGGATCGGTCTGTGTGGTGCCGGCCCCCGGCGTTCCGCCGGCGCGCGGCGTCCCCGGTGGCGCGCCGTGCCCGGCGCCGTGGGGGATGAACGTGGTGCACACCCCGTCACCGTGGGCGATGGTCGCCAGCCGCTGCACATGGGTGCCCAGCAGCTCGGAGAAGAACTCCGTCTCCGCCTCGCACAACTGCGGATACTTCTCGGCCACGTGGGCCACCGGGCAGTGGTGCTGGCACAGCTGCTCGCCCTGCTGGTTCGGAGCGCTACGAGCCGTAGCAGCGTACCCGTCGGCGCTCAGCGCCTTGGCGAGTGCCTCCGTGCGCTTCTCGGGGGCGGCGTCCTCGACCGCTTCCCGGTACGCCCCCGCCTGGGTGGCGATCCGGTCGCGCGCGAAGGCGGTGACGGCCGCGTCGCCCCGGGCGCCGCCGCCCGCGCCGCGGGCGATCCACTCGATGGCGTCGGCGGCGAGCTTGTCGTACGACTGGTCGAAGGCGTCCCGGCCGCAGTCGGTCAGGGCGAACACCTTGGCGGGCCTGCCACGCCCTCGCGAGCCGTAGACTCGCTGGTCACGCGGTTCCACGACGGCGTCGGCGACCAGCGCGTCGAGATGGCGGCGGACGGCGGCCTGGGTGAGCTTCAGGCGCCCCGCGAGGTCGGAGACGGTGGACGGGCCGTGGTCCAGGATGGAGCGCGCGACCCGGTTGCGCGTCGAGCGCTCACCGGTCGCGAGTTCCTCCTGCGGAGCCTCGCCAACGTATTTCACAACGCCATTGTTGCGTAATTCCTTCGGGAGTGACAACAGCCGTCCGGTACGACGAGTGGTGCCCTACGTCACTTAGGGTCACCTAAGAAGCGGCCCCGGACCCGGGGCGCGCGGGGCCGCTGCCTAGACTCACGGCATGCGCAGCGTCGTCGGAGAGCCGGTGGTCCAGGTCCGGGGCCTGGTCAAGCGGTACGGGGCCAGGGCCGCGGTGAACGGCCTGGATCTGACGTTCCGGGCGGGCACGGTCTCCGCCCTCCTCGGCCCCAACGGAGCCGGCAAGACCACCACGATCGAGACCTGCGAGGGCTATCGCAGGCCGGACGAGGGCACGGTGCGCGTTCTCGGACTCGACCCCGTGGCCGACGCGGCGCGGCTGCGCCCCCGCGTCGGGGTGATGCTCCAGTCCGGCGGCGTGTACTCCGGCGCCCGCGCCGAGGAGATGCTGCGCCACATGGCCACCCTGCACGCGAACCCGCTGGACGTGACCGGACTGATCGAGCGTCTCGGGCTCGGCGGCTGCGGACGTACGGCCTACCGGCGGCTCTCCGGCGGCCAGCAGCAGCGGCTGTCGCTCGCCATGGCCGTCGTGGGCCGGCCCGAGCTGGTGTTCCTGGACGAGCCGACGGCCGGGCTCGACCCGCAGGCCCGCCGGTCCACCTGGGACCTGGTGCGCGAGCTGCGCGCCGACGGAGTGACCACCGTGCTGACCACGCACTTCATGGACGAGGCCGAGGAGCTGGCCGACGACGTCGCCATCGTCGACGCGGGCCGGGTGGTGGCGCACGGCACCACCGAGGAGCTGTGCCGGGGCGGCGCCGAGAACACCCTGCGCTTCACCGGCCGCCCCGGACTCGACCTCGGCTCGCTGCTCAAGGCACTGCCCGACGGGTCGGCCGCCGACGAGCCGGCGCCGGGCGCCTACCGGATCGGCGGCACGATCGACCCGCAGCTGCTCGCGACGGTGACGTCCTGGTGCGCGCAGCACGGCGTGATGCCCGACAAGATCTCGGTCGAGCGGCACACGCTGGAGGACGTCTTCCTGGAACTGACCGGCAAGGAGCTGCGGCCATGAGCGCCGGTACGGACACGGGTACGGGCGCCATCCAGGGCGAGGGCACGAGTGCCGGCAGGTACACGCCCGCGCCGGGCGCGGCGCCGCTGCCGCGGATGATCGCCGCGCAGACCGTCTTCGAGACGAAGATGCTGCTGCGCAACAGCGAGCAACTGCTGCTGACCGTGATCATCCCGAGTCTGCTGCTGGTGCTGTTCTCGACGGTCGACATCATCGACACGGGCTCGGGCGCGTCGGTCGACTTCCTGACGCCCGGCGTCCTCGCGCTGGCCGTGATGTCGACGGCCTTCACCGGGCAGGCCATCGCGACCGGCTTCGAGCGCCGTTACGGGGTGCTGAAGCGGCTCGGCGCCTCGCCGCTGCCGCGCTGGGCGCTGATGACCGCCAAGACGCTCTCAGTCCTGGTCACCGAAGTGCTCCAGATCGTGCTGCTGACGGTCATCGCGTTCGCGCTGGGCTGGTCGCCGGAGGGCAGCCCCCTCGCCGTACTCCTGCTGCTCGTCCTCGGTACGGCGGCGTTCTCCGGGCTCGGCCTGCTGATGGCGGGCACGCTCAAGGCCGAGGCGACGCTGGCTGCGGCGAATCTCGTCTTCGTACTGCTGCTGGTGGGCGGCGGCGTGATCGTGCCGCTGGACAAGTTCCCGGACGCGGCGCAGACGCTGCTCGGCCTGCTGCCGATCTCGGCCCTCTCCGACGGGCTGCGGGAGGTCCTTCAGCACGGTGCGGGGATGCCCTGGGCCGATCTCGGGGTGCTGACCGCCTGGGCGGCACTCGGGCTCGGCGCCGCGGCCCGTCTCTTCCGCTGGGAGTAGGACACCGGGCACCGCCCGTCGGGCACCGGCCCGTCCAACCCTCGGACGGCAGTCGGGCCGCCGGCACGACATCGCGGACACCGGCGTCCGCCGGCGCCCGGCCACCGGCGGGGCGCCACCGGCCCCGTTTGGCGTCTCTCGGACCTGAGTGGACCTCCGACCGCGGAGCGGGTGCCTCGGGGCGGCCTTGGCCACCCCCTCGTGACTGCGTTCACAAACGCCCGCCTACCATGGTTGCCGTGTGGAACCCCCTCGACTACATCGCCCAGCGCTGGACGCCCTCCCCCCGTGTCCTGCGCCGCGCCGCGCTCTCCGCCGTCGTGATGACCGTCGTCATCATCGTCACCGGCGGCGCCGTCCGGCTCACGGGCTCCGGGCTCGGCTGCGACACCTGGCCGAAGTGCACCGACGACAGCCTCTTCGCGACGCCCGAGCAGGGGCTGCACGGCGCGATCGAGTTCGGCAACCGGATGCTGACGTACGTGCTGTCGGCCGCCGTCGGCTGGGCGATCGTCGCCGCCCGGTCGGTCAAGCCCCGGCGCCGCGGCCTCACCCGGCTCGCCTGGAGCATGTTCTGGCTGGTGGTGGTGAACGCCGTCATGGGCGGCATCACGGTCCACATGGAGCTCAACCCCTGGACGGTGGCCGTCCACTTCCTGCTCGCCAACGCCCTGCTCACGGTCACGGTGCTCGTGTGGCACCGCACCGGCGAGGGCGACACGACACCCCGGCCGCGGGTCCCCCGTCCTGTACGGAAGCTGTCCTGGGCGCTGGTCGTCACGACGGTGCTCCTGGTCACCCTGGGAACGACCGTGACCGGTTCCGGCAAGCACGCGGGCGACAGCAGCGAGGTGCCGCGCATGCCCTGGGACTGGATCGACGCGGCGCACGTGCACGCGGCGGCGGCCTGGGCGATCTGCGCCCTGGCGATCGCGATGTGGCTGGTGCTGCGCGTGGTGGACGCCCCGGACGACATCCGCGCGCGGGCGCGTGACCTGCTGATCGTGCTGCTCGCGCAGGGCGGTATCGGTTACGTCCAGTTCTTCACCGACGTCCCCGAGTTCCTGGTCGGCGTCCATATGCTCGGCTCCGCGCTGACCTGGATCGTGGTGCTGCGCCTCGCCCTGAGTCTGCGTGAGCGGCCCGTGGCGGACCCGGAGATCCCGGCACAGGCGGACCCGGCCGACCCGGCGCTGTCCACCGCCTGAGCGCCCCAGCCGCTCCGGCCGAGCCGACAGAGCCGACCGGCCTGACGGCCGTCACACGCCGTCGAGGCCGTACACCCGGCGGGCGTTGCCCGAGGCGATCATCTCCGCCACGCGCCGCGCGTCGGCGAGCGCCCACGAGCCGTCCGCCACCCAGCCGCCGAGCACCCGCGCCAGCGACTGTCTGAACACCCGCGCGCCGACCACGTGCAGTTCGGGCAGCCCGCGCGCGCCGCTGGAGTAGAGCAGTTTCCCGAACGGCGCCAGCTCCAGCACCTCCGCGAGTACGTCCGCGGCGCGGGCGCCGGTGTGGGCGAGGGCCGGGCCGAGATCCACATAGACATGCGGATGGGCCGCGGCGAGCCGGGCCGCCTGCCGGTGGTGGGGCAGGCCGTGCAGCAGGACCAGATCGGTGCCGAGCCCGGCGGTGGCCGCCGCGAAGCCCGCGATCCGGGCCGGACCGCCGCCGGGACAATCGGCCCGGCACCCCTCGCCGCCGCCCGCGTGAAGCTGGAGCGGCAGCCCGGTGGCGACGGCGGTCCACAGCAGATGGCGCAGCAGTACGGGGTCGGTCAGCCGGCCGCCCACCCGCCGCCGCGCGAGCCAGCGTCCGGCGGCCGTGCGCACCTCTCCGGGGCCGGGTGGTTCGGTGGCCGGGGCGGGGCCGTGGCGCAGGGCGGCGACGGACACGAAGGCGACGGCCGATCCGGCCGCCGTGTGCACGGCGTGGGCGAGGTTGGCGAGCAGCGAGTCGACGGTGCCCGAGGTGTCGGCGACCTGCTGGGCGAGGAGTTCGAGCCGTACGATCTCGCGTGCCTCGGCGGCGCCGGCCGCGGCGATCTCCTCGGGCCCGGTCAGATCGCCGGGCAGACCGGTGTCGACCAGATAGGTGGTGACACCGGTGCCCCGCAGCAGCCGGCGCCCGGCCTCCAGGACGCCGAGTTCCCGCCGTCTGGCGAGATAGCCGGCGGGTGAGGTGTGCGGTTCCAGTCCGAGGAGCGGCGGGCACCAGCGCCGTACGGCGAATCCGGTCTGGGTGTCGAAGAAGGTGGTGCCCGCTGCGGGCGGTCCGGCGCTCCGGCCGAGCTGGGCCTCGAAGGTGCCGAGTCCCAGCTCCGTACGGAGGACGCCGTGGCAGTTCTGGTCCACCAGAGTCGTTGTCTCGATCATGGCGCTTCCCGTCGTGGACCGTATCCCTACAGTCCTAACGGGAAAAGCGCGCCCGGGTGTTGGCCGACCCCGCGCCGAAACCGCCCCGGGGCCCGGCCCGGGCCGTGTCCGACAAGTCCCGCCCTGCGGGCGGATGGCGCTATGTGGCGGACACGGCCTCGTCGTTGTCCGGGCCGCCGATCTGGATGCCCGCCATGCGCGTCCACTCGTACGGGCCGGTGCGGACCTTCGCGGCGAACTCGCCGTCGAAGGACTCGTGCACCGTGATCCCGGCCTTCTCGACGGCCTTCAGCGCCACGTCGTGCGTGGGGGCGACCAGGTCGCCCCAGTCGCCGTCCTGCGCCACCAGCACGATGCGGGTGCCGGCCTGGCCCAGATAGGAGAGCTGGCCCTCGGCGGCCCCGCCGTGCCGTCGCGCGAACGCGCCGATCTGCTTGGCCAGTCGGGCCGCGCGCCGTTCGTCCCGTACGGCCTGCCGGCTCGCACGCGCGCCGTCGCCGGTCTGCTCGTCAACCTCGGTCTCTGCCATGACCAACATGCTACCGACGGGTAGTCGTCCTATCGAAGGAAGGGGTCGACCGCGACGGCCACGAAGAGCAGCGACACATAGGTGATCGACCAGTGGAACAGCCGCATCTCCTTCAGCTTGCCGCCCGTCGCACCGGACTTGGCGCGCGACTGGAGCCCGTGCGCCTCCCAGAGCCACCAGCCGCCGGCCACGACGGCCACCGACGTGTAGAACCAGCCGGTGTAGCCGAGCGGCGTCAGCAGCAGCGACACCCCCACCATCACCCAGCTGTAGAGCACGATCTGGCGGGCCACGGTCCGGTTGGACGCGACGACGGGGAGCATGGGCACGCCCACGCGCGCGTAGTCCTCGCGCACCTTCATCGACAGCGGCCAGTAGTGCGGCGGCGTCCAGAAGAACATCACCAGGAAGAGGATGACGGCGGCCCAGGACAGCGAGTTGGTGACGGACGACCAGCCGATGAAGACCGGCATGCAGCCGGCGATGCCGCCCCAGACGATGTTCTGCGAGGTGCGCCTCTTGAGGATCATCGTGTAGACGACGACGTAGAAGAGGAGCGCGCCCAGCGCCAGCGCCGCGGAGAGCCAGTTGACCAGCAGGCCGAACCAGAGCGTCGAGATCACGGCCAGCGAGAGCCCGAAGACGAGACTCTCACGGGGCGAGACCATGCCGGTGACCAGCGGACGCTGCGACGTACGGTCCATCATCGCGTCGATGTCGCGGTCGATGTACATGTTCAGCGCGTTGGCGCCGCCGGCGGACAGATAGCCGCCGACGCAGGTGACGAGCACCAGCCACATGTCCGGCACGCTCTGGGCGGCCAGGAACATCACCGGGACCGTGGTGATGAGCAGCAGTTCGATGATCCGTGGTTTCGTCAGCGCCACGAACGCTTTGACGCGGGCCCCGAACGGCCGATGGCCCCCCGGGCTCGGAGTCAGGACGACCCCAGCGGGTCGGGACTCGACGGCCGTCACGCACACCCCAGACAGAGAAATCCCAGCAAGCTCCGGGCGTGAAGGCCCGGTAAAGACTTGCGCGTACCACGCCACTCTAGACGTTGCCCTTACGCCGTTCTTCTCGGGGGTGGGCTCGTGTTGACGCCTGCCGGGAGCCTCCTGTGAAGGGGTGGATGTCACCGCGGGATCGTCCGCGCGAGGTGTGCCCGACATCCGCCCGGCACCCTGATGACGGCTCTTCTTTACAGAGGTCTTCACCCACGTGGACGGAAATGGTCGCGCGGCGTCACAAGGGTAGGCTCGGCAGCGAACCGGTGCGCCCTCAGACACCGGGATTCGACATGTGGAGAGGAGCCCTGACTCAGGGTGAGCACCAAGCCGACCACCACAGATCTCGAAGAGTGGACCGACCTGGACCGCAAGGCGGTCGATACCGTCCGCGTCCTGGCCATGGACGCCGTACAGAAGGTCGGCAACGGCCATCCCGGTACGGCGATGAGCCTGGCCCCCGCCGCCTACGTGCTCTTCCAGAAGCTGATGCGGCACGACCCGGCCGACGCACAGTGGACCGGGCGCGACCGGTTCGTACTCTCCGCGGGCCACTCGTCGCTGACTCTCTACATCCAGCTGTACCTCGCGGGCTACGGCCTGGAGCTGGACGACCTGAAGGCGTTCCGCACGTGGGGTTCGAAGACCCCCGGGCACCCGGAGTACGGCCACACGACCGGTGTCGAGACGACCACCGGACCGCTCGGCCAGGGTGTCGCCAACGCCGTGGGCATGGCGATGGCCGCGCGCTACGAGCGCGGTCTCTACGACCCGGACGCGGCCGCGGGCACCTCTCCCTTCGACCACACCATCTGGGTGATCGCGGGTGACGGCTGCCTCCAGGAGGGCGTCTCCGCCGAGGCGTCCTCGCTGGCCGGTCACCAGAAGCTCGGCAACCTCGTCCTGCTCTGGGACGACAACCACATCTCCATCGAGGGTGACACCGAGACGGCCGTGTCCGAGGACACGCTGAAGCGGTACGAGTCGTACGGCTGGCACGTCCAGCGCGTCGACCAGCTGCCCGACGGCGACCTCGACCCGGCGGGTCTGGCGCGCGCGCTGAAGGCCGCGCAGGCGGAGACCGAGCGGCCCTCGTTCATCGCCGCCCGCTCGATCATCGCCTGGCCCGCCCCGCACGCGCAGAACACCGAGGCCGCGCACGGCTCGGCGCTGGGCGACGAGGAGGTGGCCGCCACCAAGCGGGTGCTGGGCTTCGACCCCGAGCAGACCTTCGAGGTCGGCGACGAGGTCCTGGCGCACACGCGTGAGGCGCTCGACCGCGGCCGTGAGACGCGCGCCGAGTGGGAGAAGACGTTCGCCGCGTGGCGCACGGCCAACCCGGAGCGCGCGGCGACCTTCGACCGGGTCCGCGCGGGCGAACTGCCCGACGGCTGGGAGCGAAAGCTGCCGGTCTTCGAGACCGGCAAGGCCGTCGCCACCCGTGCCGCGTCCGGCAAGGTGCTCCAGGCGCTCGGCGCGGTCATTCCCGAGCTGTGGGGCGGCTCCGCCGACCTCGCGGGCTCCAACAACACCACGATCGACAAGACGTCGTCGTTCCTCCCGGCGGACAACCCGCTGCCGGAGGCCGACCCGTACGGCCGCACGGTGCACTACGGCATCCGTGAGCACGCCATGGGTTCGACGATGAACGGCATCGCGCTGCACGGCAACACCCGTATCTACGGCGGCACTTTCCTGGTGTTCTCCGACTACATGCGGCCGGCCGTGCGGCTCGCCGCGCTGATGCAGGTGCCCGTCACCTACGTCTGGACGCACGACTCGATCGGTCTCGGCGAGGACGGTCCGACGCACCAGCCCGTCGAGCACCTGTCCGTACTGCGTGCCATTCCCGGTCTGAACATCGTGCGCCCCGCCGACGCCAACGAGACGGCGATCGCCTGGCGCGAGATCCTCAAGAGGCACGCCAAGGGCGCGCCGCACGGCCTGGCGCTCACGCGTCAGGGTGTGCCGACGTACGAGGCCAACGAGGGCGCGGCCAAGGGCGGTTACGTCCTGTTCGAGGCCGAGGGCGGTGAGCCCCAGGTGGTGCTGATCGGTACGGGCTCCGAGGTGCAGCTCGCCGTCGAGGCGCGCGAGCGGCTCCAGGCCGAGGGGATCGCGACCCGCGTGGTGTCGATGCCGTCGGTGGAGTGGTTCGAGGAGCAGGACCAGGCGTACCGGGACAGCGTCCTGCCGCCCTCCGTGAAGGCGCGGGTGGCGGTGGAGGCCGGTATCGGGCTCACCTGGCACCGTTTCGTGGGTGACGCCGGTCGCGTCGTCTCGCTGGAGCACTTCGGCGCTTCGGCCGACGGCAAGGTCCTCTTCCGGGAGTTCGGCTTCACCGCGGACGCGGTCGCGTCCGCGGCCCGGGAATCTCTGGCAGCCGCAGCGCGCTGACGCCGGTACACGATAAGTAGGAGATGCAACTCTCATGACAGACGCACTCAAGCGCCTCTCCGACGAAGGCGTCGCGATCTGGCTCGACGACCTGTCGCGCAAGCGCATCACATCCGGCAACCTCGCCGAACTGATGGACCAGCAGCACGTCGTGGGCGTGACCACCAACCCCTCGATCTTCCAGAAGGCGATCTCCGAGGGCGACGGTTACGAGACCCAGCTCACCGACCTCGCCACCCGCCGGGTGACCGTCGAGGAAGCCGTCCGCATGATCACGACGGCGGACGTCCGCGACGCCGCGGACATCCTGCGACCGGTCTTCGACGAGACGCAGGGCCAGGACGGCCGTGTCTCCATCGAGGTCGACCCCCGGCTGGCGCACAACACGCGGGCGACCATCGCCGAGGCCAAGCAGCTGGCCTGGCTGGTGGACCGCCCGAACACCCTCATCAAGATCCCGGCCACCGAGGCGGGGCTGCCGGCGATCACCGAGACGATCGCCCGGGGCATCAGTGTCAATGTGACGCTGATCTTCTCGCTGGAGCGCTACCGCAAGGTCATGGACGCGTACATCGCCGGTCTGGAGAAGGCGAAGGACGCGGGTCTCGACCTCTCCAAGATCTACTCGGTGGCGTCCTTCTTCGTCTCCCGCGTGGACACCGAGATCGACAAGCGGCTCGACGCGCTGGGCACCGACGAGGCGAAGGCCGCGCGCGGCAAGGCGGCCGTCGCCAACGCCCGGCTGGCCTACGAGGCGTACGAGGACGTTTTCGGCGGCGACCGCTGGGCGGCGCTGGACCGTGTCCAGGCCAACAAGCAGCGCCCGCTGTGGGCCTCGACGGGCGTCAAGGACCCCGCGTACCGGGACACGATGTACGTCGACGACCTGGTCGCCCCGCACACGGTGAACACCATGCCGGAGGCCACGCTGGAAGCGGTCGCCGAGCACGGAGCGGTCACCGGTGACACGGTGAAGGGTACGTACGACCAGGCGCGCGCCGATCTCGAAGCCATCGAGAAGCTGGGCATCTCCTACGACGACGTCGTCCAGGTGCTGGAGGACGAGGGCGTGGAGAAGTTCGAGAAGTCCTGGACCGACCTGCTCAAGTCGACCGAGGCGGAGCTCGAGCGCCTCGCCCCTTCGGAGGACTGAACCCTTGACCGCAACCCACGGAGCGAATCCGCTTCGTGACGCCGCGGACCGACGGCTCCCGCGTATCGCGGGGCCGTCGGGCCTGGTCATCTTCGGCGTCACGGGCGATTTGTCCCGTAAAAAGTTGATGCCCGCCGTCTATGACCTGGCCAACCGCGGGCTGCTGCCGCCGGGCTTCTCGCTCGTCGGCTACGCCCGTCGCGAGTGGCAGGACGAGGATTTCGCGCAGGAGGTCCACGACGCAGTCAAGGCACACGCCCGTACGCCGTTCCGGGAGGAGGTCTGGCAGCAGCTCATCCAGGGGATGCGCTTCGTCCAGGGCGACTTCGACGACGACCAGGCGTTCGAGAACCTGAAGTCCACGATCGAGGACCTCGACAAGGTGCAGGGCACGGGCGGCAACTTCGCCTTCTACCTGTCCGTACCGCCGAAGTTCTTCCCCAAGGTCGTCAAGCAGCTCAAGAAGCACGGGCTGGCCGACCAGAAGGAGGGCTCCTGGCGGCGCGCCGTCATCGAGAAGCCGTTCGGCCACGACCTGGCCTCCGCGCAGGAGCTCAACAAGGTCGTGCACGAGGTCTTCCCGTCCAACGAGGTCTTCCGGATCGACCACTACCTGGGCAAGGAGACCGTCCAGAACATCCTGGCGCTGCGCTTCGCGAACACCCTCTTCGAGCCGATCTGGAACCGGTCGTACGTCGACCACGTGCAGATCACCATGGCCGAGGACATCGGCATCGGCGGCCGGGCCGGCTACTACGACGGCATCGGCGCGGCGCGTGACGTCATCCAGAACCACCTCCTGCAGCTCCTCGCCCTCACCGCGATGGAGGAGCCCGCCTCCTTCGACGCGGACGCCCTGGCCGCCGAGAAGACCAAGGTCCTCGGCGCCGTACGGCTGCCGCACGACCTCGGCAAGGACACGGTCCGCGGGCAGTACGCCGCGGGCTGGCAGGGCGGCGAGAAGGCCGTCGGCTATCTGGAGGAAGACGGCATCGACCCCAAGTCGAAGACCGACACCTACGCCGCGGTGAAGGTGGAGATCGACAACCGCCGCTGGGCGGGCGTCCCGTTCTACCTGCGCACCGGCAAGCGGCTGGGCCGCCGGGTCACCGAGATCGCGGTCGTGTTCCAGCGGGCCCCGCACTCCCCCTTCGACCACACGGCCACCGAGGAGCTGGGGCAGAACGCCCTGGTCATCCGGGTCCAGCCGGACGAGGGCGTGACCATGCGGTTCGGTTCGAAGGTGCCGGGCACGGCGATGGAGGTGCGGGACGTCTCGATGGACTTCGCCTACGGCGAGTCCTTCACGGAGTCCAGCCCCGAGGCGTACGAGCGGCTGCTGCTCGACGTGCTGCTCGGCGACTCCAACCTCTTCCCCCGTACGGAGGAGGTCGAGCTCTCCTGGAAGATCCTCGACCCGATCGAGCACTACTGGGACAAGCACGGCAAGCCCGCGCAGTACGAGTCCGGGACCTGGGGTCCGGTCGAGGCGGACGAAATGCTCGCACGACACGGACGGAGCTGGCGTCGGCCATGAAGATCGACCTTACGGACACCACGTCCAGCAAGATCAACAAGGCGCTGGTCGAGGGACGCCGGGCGATCGGCACCCCGGCCGTCGGCATGGTCCTCACCCTGGTCCTGGTCACCGACGAGGAGAACGCGTACGACGCGCTCAAGGCCGCCAACGAGGCGTCCCGCGAGCACCCGTCGCGCAAGCTGGTCGTCGTCAAGCGGTTCTCCCGCTCGGCACGCGACCGGTCCAAGGCGCGCCTCGACGCCGAGGTGCGGGTGGGTGTGGAGGCCGGCACCGGTGAGACGGTCGTACTGAGGCTGTACGGCGAGGTCATCGAGCACGCCCAGTCGGTCGTCCTGCCGCTGCTGCTGCCCGACGCGCCCGTCGTGGTGTGGTGGGCGGCCAACGCGCCCGACAACCCCGCGAAGGACCCGCTGGGCACGCTGGCCCAGCGCCGGGTGACGGACACCTACGCCGCCGAGAACCCGATCGCGGAGCTGAAGGCGCGCGCCGACGTCTACACGCCCGGCGACACGGACCTGGCCTGGAGCCGGATCACCCCGTGGCGTTCGATGCTGGCCGCCGCGCTGGACCAGGTCGACTGCAAGGTCACCTCGGTCCGGGTGGAGGGCGAGGAGCTGAACGCGAGCTGCGAGCTGCTCGGCATGTGGCTCGCGGAGCGGCTGCACGTCCCGGTCACCCGGGCGGTCTCGGGCGGCCCCGGTCTCACCTCCGTACGGATGGAGACCGACTGCGGGCCGATCGAGCTGCGCCGGACGGACGGCTCGCTGGCGACGCTGGCGATCGAGGGCCAGCCGGACCGGGCGGTGGCGCTCAACCGGCGGGAGACCTCGGAGCTGATCGCCGAGGAGCTGCGCAGACTGGACCCGGACGACACGTACGCGGCGACGCTGCGGTTCGGCGTGGACCGGCTGGATCCGGCGAAAGCCGACACCTCCGGTGACGACGGCGACAGCGACGGCGACGGCGCTCCGGCGGCGAAGAAGGCGGCTCCCGCGCGTGGGTCGGCCGCCAAGAAGGCGGCGTCGAAGTGAGCGTTCCGCAACTCGTCGTGCACCGCGACAAGGAGCTGATGGCGCAGGCCGCGGCGGCCCGGCTGATCACGAGGATCGTGGACGCCCAGGCCGCGCGCGGCAGCGCGTCGATCGTCCTGACCGGCGGGCGCAACGGCAACGGGCTGCTGGCCGCGCTGTCCGGGGCACCCGCGCGCGACGCGGTCGACTGGACCCGGCTCGACCTGTGGTGGGGCGACGAGCGCTTCCTGCCCGGCGGCGATCCGGAGCGCAACGACACGCAGGCCAGGGCCGCGCTGCTCGACTCGGTGCCGCTGGACCCCGCGCGGGTGCACACGATGCCGGCGTCGGACGGGGCGTACGGCTCCGACATCGAGGCGGCGGCCGCCGCGTACGCGACCGAACTGGCGGCGGCGGCACTGCCGGAGGACCACGCGCGGGTCCCGTCCTTCGACGTGCTGATGCTCGGCGTGGGGCCGGACACGCATGTGGCCTCGCTCTTCCCCGAGCTGCCGGGCGTCCGCGAGAGCGAGTGCACGGTGGTCGCGGTGCGCGGTGCGCCGAAGCCGCCGCCGCTGCGGATCTCGCTGACGCTCCCGGCGATCCGGGCGGCGCACGAGGTGTGGCTGCTGGCGGCGGGCGAGGACAAGGCCGAGGCCGCCGAAATCGCGCTCTCGGGGGCGGGCGAGGTCCAGGCTCCGGCGGCGGGCGCGTACGGGCGGGCGCGGACGCTGTGGCTGCTGGACGAGCCGGCGGCGTCGAAGCTGCCGCGCGCGCTGTACCCCACGGGTTCCGCCTGAATCCTGGGGCAGTTCTTCTGATGGAGCGTCATATCGCTGATACGGCGGCCCGGTTCGTGCACACGGACCGGGCCGCCGCGCGTCGCGCCCCGGTGCCTTCTCCCGGCCGGGCTGTCAGTGGGGGCCGGTAGCGTTCTTTCCCTACCGCAGTGCGGGGTTCGTTCCCCTGCGGGATTCATGATGCGTGGACGGGGAGAGGTGCGTGCGCAATGGGCTGGCTGTCGGCGGGCGAGGGGTATGAAGTCGCCTTGGTGGAAGGCCGGGTGACGGCGAGGTCCACCTCGGGGCGGGCCGCGGGGCGGCAGTTGAAGACGCTGCCCAAGGGTGTGAAGACACATCCCGAGGTGGACCGGCTGCGCAAGCTCGCCGAATGGCTGGACCGGCACGCGACGGAATGTGTGGCGCGGGTGGACGACTGGATGGTGTCGTCCCTGCCCGTTCCCACCGGTCTGCTGGCCCGGGTGTGGCCGGACGAGGCCTGGCGGGCCGGGCTGCGCGACATGGTGGTGATGGGCGAGGGTCCGGACGAGGTCGGCTTCCTCCGGGACGCGGGGGGCTCCGGTGAACTGCGCGTGGTCGATCCGGACGGCGAGACCGTACGGCTGTCACCGCGGACGGTGACGCTGCCGCACCCCGTCCTGCTGCCCGATCTCGACGATCTGCGGGAGTTCGCCGCCGAGTTGGGCCTGACCCAGGGCGTGGAGCAGATCCACCGGGCCACCTGGCGCAAGCCGGCGGACCTCGCCCGGAAGGCGACGTCGGTGTCGGACTTCGCGGGCGGCACCTTCGACTCGCGGTTCGGTCTGGCGGCGCGGGCGACCTCGCTCGGCTACCGGGTGTCGGGCGGCTACGCCACCTGCCGGGTCCGGGAGGCCGGGACGATCACCGAGGCGTCGGTGTGGATCGGGGAGCCGTACTGGTACGGGGAGTCCGAGACCGGCGATCTGACCTGGAGCGTGGCGGACGGACGCGCGCTGCGACTGCCGGAGGTCGGACCGGTCGCCTGGTCCGAGGGGATGCGCATGGCCGCGGCGCTGTACGCCGGCCGCACGGTCAGGCAGGGGGAGAACACGTGAGTGACACGGGGGCGACGGTGACGGCGGGAACAGGGACACGGGCGGGGACCGAAGTGGCGGGGAGCGAAGTGCGGGCCACGGCCGAGCAGTTGTTGCGGGCCGGAGCGGTGCTGCCGCCCGGCACTCGGGACGCGGGCGAGCGGGCGGTCCCGCTGACCACCCGCGCCTACCGGCATCCGGTGCTCGACGACCGGGTCGTGGTGCGGCTGGTGGCCGGGGAGCTGGGAGCGGCGGAGGACCTGGCCGCCGGGTTCCTGGGTCTGGAGCCGGACGGCGAGCCGGCCGAGGTCGGGCTGGGGATGCGGCAGTCGCTGAGCTTCCCGGAGTGGGTGCTGGTGCACCACCCGGGGGACGGCCGGCAGGCACTGGGGCTGATGCCGGAGCTGGACAGGATCGCCCGGCAGGCGAAGACGAAGCCGAAGGTGGCGCTGGCCTCCTACCAGCAGATCGCGGGGCGGCTGGCCGACTCCGTACCGCACTTCCTGCCGACGTTCTACGAGCGGGCCGGACGGGTCTTCACCGAGGTGGAGAACCCCGGTTTCGCGGGGCAGATGTTCCTGCGGGCCCGCGACGCGGAGAGGCAGTACGGCCTGGCGGTGGACGAGGAGCGGCTGCACGCGGTGTTCCTGGAATTCGCGCTGGCCGGGGCGCTGCCGGTGAAGGCGCTGACCGGGCACGCGAGGGGCCTCGCGTCACGGGTGCCCGCCGACGAGGCGTACCGCCGGTTCCGTGAGGTGTGTGTGCGTCGTACGGCCGGGGGGTTCGAGCCGTCGATCCAGATGTCGGCCGATCTGCGCAAGCTGGCGAAGGCCGCCGGGGCGGACCCGGTGGTGGCGGAGGGCGCGTATCTGACCGAGCTGCTCGCCCTCCCCGCGACGCGGCGGGCGGCGCCCGGCTGGTGGAAGGGGCAGCGTTCGGCGCTGGTGGCACTGGCGCGGCGGGAGCCCGCGACCTGCGGGACCCTGCTCAACCTGCTGCCCGAGGACGACGAATGCGCCGGGTTCTGGCTGGAGTTGCTGGAGGAGTGCGGGGCCGCCGAAGGGCTCTGGGACGCCACGCTGCCGGCCGAGCGGCGGCCGGACGACGGTACGGTCGGCTGGTATCTGCGGTTCTCGAAGTACCGGTCCTCCTCGCACAGGACGGCCGCCCGGATGCCGGCGCTGCTCTCTCTCGTCGAGCGGTCGGCCGGGCGGCTGCGGGCGGAGCTGGCCGCGGCCGGCGCCGGGTCGCAGGCCCTGCCCGTGCCGTACGAGGATGTGGATCTCCTCGACCTGCTGCTGTCCCTGGATGTACCGGTCGCGGATCCCCGGAGTGAGAACCGGGTCCGGCGTCTGCATCTGGACAGGTGGGCCGCCGACCCGGACGCGGACCGCCGCGATCTGCTCGCGCTGGCGGCGGACGGGCGTTTCCGGTCCTCGTTCGGGGCGGGGATGGACGATGTCGGCGGCGAGGTCGCGCCCTACCGGCTGCTGGCCGCCTCCCCCGGCGGGCGACCGATGCTCACCGAGTGGATGACGGCGACCGCGCGGGACTTCTCCGCCGACGCGCTGCCCGGCCTGCCGGGCGCTCTGCAGCGGCTGCGCCGGATTCCGGGTGTGGCCCTGGCCCTCGCCGAGGAGGACGTGCGGGCCGTGGCCGCCACCGATCTGGCCCCGCTGCTGGTCCGGACGCTGCGGACGGGGATCTTCGACGAACTGGGCTGGCCCGCCTGGGAGGAGGCGGTCGCGGCGTTCGCTCCGAAGGACGAGGACCGGGACAAGATCGTCCTCGCCGACGCCTGGCCTCATCTGATCGTGGCGGGCGCCTCGCAGGCACGGGTGCTCGACGCCGACGGCGCCGTACTGACGCACGACCTGCGTATCCCGCACGATGCCTACGGCTGGTACCGGCACCCGGGATTCCACTACGTGGACGGGCAGTTGCTCGTGCAGTGGCAGGCCTACTCCGACGGTGACGAGCTGAAGGGGTACTGGCACACCGCCGCCGACAGCCCGGCCCCCCTGGAGTCCGCCGAGGGCATCCGGGGCGTCCAGGTCGGTCGACTCGGCAACGGGCTGGGGGCGTTCACCCTGCCGAGGCCCGGTGGCGGGCGGTTCACGGGCGGCGGTGTGCTGTACGCGGGGGACACCTCCCTGCCCGTCGAGCGGGCGGTGCACTCGGACGGGACGCGGTACTGGGCGAAGGTCGCGGACGCCGAAGGCACCGTACGCCTGCACGAGCTGGACCCGGAGTCAGGGAAGCCCCTCGCCGCCGGCCGGCCCGCGTTCTTCACCGAGGCGACGGCCGACGCGCCGCAGGACAGCGTCTTCACCGGTGGCGCGCTGCTGCCCGCCCCGTCGGCCGGGACCGGTCCCGGCTCCCATCCCGTGGACGGTCTGCTGGGCTGGCGGGTGGTGCGGCTGCCCGACGGCTCGCGGCGCTGCGAGGACCTGGCCGGGCACACCACCACACTGGCCCGTGACGCCGGCTGGCCTGCCCGCCCCCTGCTGTTCCCCGGCGACGACCGGCCCAGGGGTGTCGGTGGTGCGGGCTCCGAGATCAGGCTGATCGACCCGGAGGGCACGGTCACGGCGTACGCGCAGGTGGACGGGGCGCCGGGGCCGTTCGCCGCGGGCACCCGGCTGCTGCCGCCGGAGAACTACTGGCACTGTCTCAGGGCCAGGGACCCGCGGGGCTCCGAGGCACTGCGCGCAATCGACCGGGACACGGCGGCGGCGCTGCTGTCGGCGGCGGTCGCGCAGGCCGAGAAGGCGAAGGAGGAGGCCCGCCCGGGGAGGGGCGCGAACACGGGGACGGATCCGGAGACGGACGAACTCCTGTCCCTGGTACGCGAGTTGCTGCCCTCCGTCAGCCATGACGCGCTGGTGGCAGGGACCGCCGGGGTGGTGCGGTTCGCCGCCGGACAGCAGGCCGAGCTGGCCGCGATCGTGGCGCGCCTCGAAGAGAAGGAGGTGACCGAGCGGCCGAAGGCGGAAGCCGTCGGCCCCGACAACGCGGTGATCGGCGAGGCTCTCGACGGACTCGCGGACGAATACTCCCCTTCGTCGTACGGCGGGAGGGACACTCACAGCTTCTTCGGTCAGCTCCGTGCGCTGAGCGAGGTACTGGCAGGCCCCGCCGAGGCCCCGACCGAGCCCGGGAAGGCCGTCCGGCTCCACCTCGACGGACCGCCGCTGCCCACGGACAGGACCGACTGGGAGACGCTTCTCGGCGCCCCCGCCGCGCTGGCGTACCGGGCCGCTTCGGTCACCACCGGGCAGGAGCACCGCGAGGCGCTGGACGAACTGCTGGCGGAGCTGGACACACTCGGCCTCACCACGGCCGGGGGCGCCGACCGCTGGCGCGTCTGCCGGCTCCACCTCGACGAGAGCGCCCTCGTCGACGCGGACGGCACCCCCAGGCGGGGGAACTGGTCGGGAGTGCTGCCGCTGGCCGGCGGCGCCTTCCTCGCCTTCCTCCGCGCGGGGTACTGGGACGGCTCCCGCCGCGAGTTCACCGCTCTGTTCCACGATCCGGCGGGCCTCTTCGAGGTTCCCGCGCCGTACACCGTCAGCTCCGCGCCGCGCGGGATCGGTGCCGGCCGTGGCCGGGAGGACGACTGGTTCGGGGCCTTCCGGGCGGAGCTGGCCGAGCGCGGGCCCGTGCCCTGGTTCCCGGCCGCCGCCGAGGAGTTCGCCCGGCTCACCGGTGTGACGCCGTCCGCGGCCGCGCTGATCGTGGCCGGCCTGCCCCGTGTGTGCACGCACCAGCAGGACTTCCTGCCCACGGACGTACGGAACACCCTCGGGCTGAAGACCCCGAACGCCGCTCTCGCCAGGGACGAGTTGCAGCGCGTGGACGCCGCCGTCCGCCGGGCCGTCGTCGCGGCGCTGCTGCCGGCCGAGCCCGCCCGGCTGTGGACGCGGGGGCCCGACGTGGCCGCCGCCGCCGAGGTCTGGAACCGCGAGCTGGGCGTGCGGACACCCGTCCCGGAGGAGCTGCTGCTGCTCGTGGCGAAGGCCGTCCGGGCCGTGCGGTCGGACTGGACGCCGGAGCGGACCCTGCGGGCTCTCCTCGATCCGGCCGGCGAACCGCGGCTGACGGCCGACGCGGTCTGGCGGGTCCACCAGGACACCGTCGCTCCCGTCGCCACCGGCCACGCGGTGTTCGACGCGGGCACGCTGAAGTCCCTTGTCGCGACGGCCGCGTGGCTGGCCCACCAGCTCCCGGCCGGTCACCCCGTCCGCGCCCTGCTTCCCGGCGTGCTGCCCGCCCTCCGGGAGCGGCTGGCCAACCCGGAGCTGATGCTCCCCCTGGGCAGCGGGTACGCGAGCCTGACCGCGTTCCGCAAGGCGGCCGGCGCCCCGACCGAGACCGGCGAGGGGTACGAACGCTACGGCGCGGTGATCATGAGCACCCACGACAGCCAGCCGTATCCCGCCGTTCGCCCGGCCCTGCTCGACGAGGCCGGCGACGACCCGTATCTGCCGGTCCTGCGCGGCATCGGCGACGGCTACGGCCGCACCGGCGCGCAGGACACCCAGAAGCTGTACCCCGTCGAGATCGGTCTGCGCCTCGCCCGCGATCCCGGCTTCGCGGCGCTCCTCGGTGACCCGGGTGACCCGGCGGCCGGCGAACGGGACAAGGACGGCACCTGGTATCCACAGGACCCCGCCCGGTCGGTCCCCGATCTGGTCACCGAGGTCGCCAAGGAGTACGGCATCGGTGAGGACGCCGCCGTGCTCTATCTGATGCTGCTGGCGATGCCCGATCCGACCGACACCAACGTCGCCAGGTGGACGGGCTGGAAGCGGCGGCGCGGCGGAGCCGCCCGTATCGAGGCGGCGCGCGAGGAACTGGCCGCGACCGACCTGGTGGTCAGGGCGGCCCGCACCGGGGCCAGGCGCTCGCTCTTCCTGCCGGGCGGCTGGACGGACGTCGATTCGGCGGCCATGTCGCTGGAGCGGTGGAAGCTGCCGCTGTTCGCTCTGGTCAGCGGGGGAAGCGCCCCGCTGGACGCGATCGCGCCCACCGAACCGGTGGCCGACCTCTACCGCCGGGCCTGGCAGCGGGTCAGGGAGGGCGACGCCCCTCGCTTCGACGAGCTCAAGGCCCGGCGGACCGGGCGGGGCTGACCGTACGTCCGGCCGGGGCGGGGTGCAGGTCGCCCCTCCCCCGCCGGCCGCCCGGCGGACCGCACCGCCGGTCACCACATCGCACGACACCCAGGCCCGGCGCTCCCGCCCGGCCGTACCCGAACCCCCGCGGGACGCGGCGCCATGCCGCGCGACCCGCCCCGCACCGAACAAGGACTCCTGCGCATGACGACCCGGACAGACACCCTGACAGAGAGCCGGGAGACCGCCCCCGCGACCCGGCAGTCGCTGCCGGCCGAGGAGCGGTACGCCACCGAACTCGCCTTTCTCGCCGCGTACGACGACGGCCCGCGCCCACCCGGCTGGGCGCTCACCCCACGCGCGGTGGTCACCTTCATCTGCGGCAGCGGCGGCGAGGCCCTGCGGCTGTCCGGGACCCACGCCGGGCTGCCCGCGCGGCTGACCGTCCCCGCCAAGTTCATCGGCGAACGCGCCCTGGTGGAACGGTGCGTGGTCACCCTCGTCGGCGAACGCGGCCTGCTGCTCGTCGGCGAGCCGGGCACCGCGAAGTCGATGCTCTCCGAGCTGCTCGCCGCCGCCGTCAGCGGCACCAGCGCCCTCACCGTGCAAGGCACCGCCGGCACCACCGAGGACGCCTTCCGCTACGGCTGGAACTACGCGCTGCTGCTCGCCCAGGGCCCCACACCGCAGGCACTGGTCGCCTCCCCCGTGCTCACGGCCATGCGGACCGGCCGGGTCGCCCGGATCGAGGAGATCACCCGCTGTCTGCCGGAGGTGCAGGACGCGCTCGTGTCGATCCTGTCCGACCGGCGGCTCAGTGTGCCCGAACTCGCGGGCACGGACGACGCACAGACCTCGGCAGTCCCCGGGTTCAGCGTGATCGCGACGGCCAACCTCCGCGACCGGGGCGTCTCGGAGATGTCGGCCGCGCTCAAGCGGCGCTTCAACTTCGAGACAATCCACCCCATCGCCGACGCGGACGCGGAGACCGCGCTCGTACGGGGCCAGGCCACGGCCGCCGTGGAGCGCGCGGGCACGGCGTACGCGGTGGACGACGCCGTGCTGGACGTGCTCGTCACCGTCTTCCGCGATCTGCGCAACGGCCGCTCCGCCGAGGGCTGGGACGTGGAGCGGCCCGGCACGGTGATGTCGACCGCCGAGGCCGTGCAGGTCGCCGCCTCGCTCGGGGTGGCGGCGGCGTATCTGCCCGGCGGGGACCTGCTCGACCTGGTGCCCGGCCATCTGCTCGGTGTGGTCCTCAAGGACGACCAGGCCGACCACGGGCGACTGCTGGGTTACTGGGACGGTCCGGTACGCCGCCGCGCCGAGGACGGCGCGGAAATGTGGCGCCGGCTCTGGGACCTCCGGGAGAACCTGCGTTGAGCGGCGCGACGGCGGTGGACACCACCGCACACGACCGTGCCGCCGACGAGCCCGGCCAGGGGCCCGGCGACGACCCCCGCGACGCGGTGGACGCGCTCGCGGCCTCCGTGGCGCCGTACCTGCTCGGAATACGACACCACAGCCCGGCGCTGGCCGCCGCGCTCCCCGCGTTGCTGGACGCCTCGGGCGCCGACGTGGTCTGCGTCGAGTTGCCGGCCGACTTCCAGCCGTGGCTGACCCATCTCGCCGACCGGGGCACCGTGGCGCCGGTGGCGCTCGCCGGAGCCGATCCGGACGGGCGGCTCGGCTTCTACCCGTTCGCCGACTTCTCACCGGAGCTCGCGGCCGTCCGCTGGGCCAGGGACCGCGGCGTCGAAGTGCGCTGCTGCGACCTGCCGTTGTCGGACCCGGGCTGGACGGCGACGGGACCGTCCGCCGACCCCGACCACGACGCCGGTCCGGACGCCGGTCCGGGCCGCGGGCTGCCCGGACCGGCCTTCGCCGCCGCGCTCGGCTCCTCCGGCACCGGCCGCGAGGGCGACGACCTGTGGGACCGCACGGTCGAGGTCCGCGCTCCCGGCTGCGAGCCGGAGGCCGTACGGCGCGCCGCGCTCGGCGTGGGCTGGGCGCTGCGCCGCGACGCGTCGGTGCGGGGCGGGGTGGCCCCCTCCGACCTCGCCCGTGAGGAGCACATGCGCCGTGTGATCGCCGAGGCGGCGGGCGGTGAGCGCCGGGTGGCGGCGGTCGTCGGCGCGTTCCACGCACCGGCGCTCACGGCGCCGCGCGGAGAGCCGGGGGCCGGGACCGGGGTCAGCGGATCCGGTGGTGCCGACGCGGCCCCCGCGCCCGGTCCGCTCGCCGCTGCCGGGCGTGGCGCCACGCCCGGCCCCTCGTCCAAGGCCGGTGACGCCGGTACCGCGCCCGTCACCTCTCTCGTGCCGTACACCTTCGCCCTGCTCGACTCCCGCTCCGGCTACCCCGCCGGGATCCGGGACCCGCGCTGGCAGCAGGCCGTCTTCGCGGCCGGTGGGGTGCCCGAGCGGGTACGTGACGCCGCGGCGGCCGCCATCACCGGACTGTGCCGGACGATGCGGTCCGCCGGGCACACCGCCGGCACCGGCGAGGCGGTCGAGACACTGCGGCTCGCCGACGACCTCGCACGGCTGAGGTCGCTGCCCGCCCCGGGCCGCGGTGAACTGCTCGAAGCGGTCACGACCGTTCTCGGCCAGGGCGAACCCCTGGGCCGGGGACGGGCCCTGGCGCGGGCTCTCGAAACGGTCCTGGTGGGCACGGACCGGGGACGCGTCGCACCCGGCACACCGCGGTCCGGGCTCGGCCCGGCCGTCGAGGCCGAACTCACGGCGCTGCGGCTCCCCGGCCCGGAGAGCCCCGAGCCCCGGGAGGTACGTCTCGACCCGCTCAGGTCGGAGCTGGACGGGCGCCGCGAGGTTCTGCTGAACCGTCTGGAGGTCTGCGACGTCGGCTACTGCACCCCCGGCGAGGTGGCCCGTACCGGCGATTCCGCCGGTCTGAGCACCCGGTGGCAGGCCGCGTGGACCCCGGTCGTCCCCGCCCGGCTCGATCTGGTGGGCGTCCGCGGTGTCACCGCGGCCGTCGCGGCGGCCGGAAAGCTGCGCGAGACCGCGCACGCGCGGTACGCGGAGGGCGGGCCCACCGCCGGGTCGATACTCACCGGGCTGCGTGACGCGGCGCGGTGCGATCTGCCGGAGCTGGTCGCCGACCGGCTCGCCGAGGCCGCCGACGTGCTGCCGTCGTCGGCCGCCCTGCCCGAACTCCTCGACGCCCTGGACCTGTTGCAGTCCCTGCGGCAGGGACATCTGCCGGGCACCACCGCCGACACCCGGCGTGCGGCTGCCGAACTGGCCGTGGTCCTGCTGGAGGCGGCCGTACGCGGACTCCCCGGTCTCGCGGGCAGTGACGACCCCCAGGACGCCGTCGCGCTGGTCGCTCTCGCCACCCGGGCCGGCGAGCACCGACTGGGTCTGCGGATGGACGACACGCTGACCACCCTCGCGACGACCGGCTCACCGGTCATCCAGGGCGCCGCGGCGGCGACACGGGTCCTGCTCGACCTCGACGCACCGACGGCCATGGGCGACCGGGTCGCGAGCTGGATCGACAGGGCCACCGGACCGGACGAACGGCGCCGCCTCTCCGGGCTGCTCACCGGCCTGCTGACGGCCGCCGGACCGCTGCTCCAGTCCGCCGAGGCCGCTCTCACTCCGCTTCTGGACCGGATCGACGCCCTTCCCGACCAGGGATTCCTCGACCGGCTCCCGGCGCTGCGCGGTGGGTTCGACATCCTCACACCCGCCGACCGGGGGCGGCTGCTGCGTACGGTCACCGAACGGCTCGGCGACCGCCCCGACCTGACGCTGAGCGCGCCGCCGGAACTGGTCGCGCTCTGGACGGCGGCGGACGCCGCCGGACTCGCGGCGCTGACCGCGCTGAAACTGCCCGCCATGGGGCTGCCCGAGCACGTGGCGTCCGAGCTGCCATCGGACGTGTCCGGGCCGGGGTCCGGGCCCGTGGGCGTACCGAACGGCACACACGGTTCGCGGACCGCGGCGGGCGGCCCGCCCACCGGCCCCGTGGACTCCCGGCGTCTCGCGCCCGCCGACCGCTGGCGGCTGCTCCTCGGCCGGGAGAGCGAACAACTCCCCGACGAGGCCCGCCGCTACGCGTACGCGCTGGACGAGCTGTACGGCACCGGGCGCGGCGAAGGCTCCGCCGACCTCGCGTCGGGACCGCCCGGCGCGACCGGCGACGGCGGCGGACGGGAGAGGTCATTCCCCACCGCCCGCGAATGGGCGGAGGAACTCGACGCCCTGTTCGCGGCGGACGTGCGCGAGGAGGTTCTCGGCAGGGCGGCGCACGCCGGCCGTACGGAGGTCATCGCCGAACTGGACCCCGCGCACGTCAGACCGTCGATCGAACTGCTCAGCTCGGTCCTCTCGCTGGCCGGGGGCATGCCCGAACAGCAACTCGCCAGGCTGCGACCACTCGTGCGGCGACTCGTCGACGAACTGGCGCGGGAGCTGGCCACCCGGCTGCGCCCGACCCTCACCGGGCTCGCGCACCCCCGCCCGACCCGCCGTTCCGGCGGAAAGCTCGATCTGCCGCGCACTTTGCGGGCCAACCTGGCCCACACGCGCCGCCTGGACGACGGACGGACCGTCGTCCTCCCGGAACATCCGGTGTTCAGCACCCGCACGAGCCGTGAGTCGGACTGGCGGCTGATCCTCGTGGTCGACGTGTCCGGATCGATGGAGGCGTCGGTCATCTGGTCGGCGCTGACCGCCGCCGTCCTGGGCGGCGTACCCACCCTCTCGACCCACTTCCTCACCTTCTCCACCGAGGTGATCGACCTGACGGACCGGGTCGCCGATCCGCTGTCGCTGCTGCTCGAAGTACGTGTCGGCGGCGGTACGCACATCGCCGCCGGACTCGCCCACGCCCGGTCCCTGGTGACCGTGCCGACCCGCACCCTCGTCGTGGTCGTCAGCGACTTCGAGGAGGGCTACGGCCTGGGCGGACTGCTCGGTGAGGTGCGAGCGCTCGCCGCGTCCGGCGTCCATCTCATGGGCTGCGCGGCCCTGGACGACGCCGGCGCACCGCGCTACTCGGTGCCGGTCGCGCAGCAGCTCGTGGCGGCCGGAATGCCGGTCGCCGCCCTCAGCCCTCTCGCCCTCGCCCGCTGGGTGGGCGACCGACTCCGCGGGGAGAACCGATGACGCCGTCCGTCCAGGCCGTCCCGCTGCCACCGGTCGCCGCGGAGGTGGTCGCCGGCGCGGTGGAGGGGCTGACCTCCCGGCTGAGCAAGAAGCTCGACGCGGCGATCGAGAAGTACGGCGCCGTGGCCCCGACCCCCGTCGCCCCCGACGACGGGGGCGAAGCGGGCATCGGTGTGAGGTGCGGCGAGGACGCGGTGGTCGTCCTCTCCCCCGGCCCGTCCGGTACGGTCACGGACCCCGCCCAGGCACGCTGCACCTGCCTGCTCGCGCCGCGCTGTCTGCACCTGGCGGCGGTCCTCGGGGCATGCCCGGTGGCCGGCCCGGAGAGCGCACCCGAATCGGCCGCCGAAGCCACCGACTCCACCGAAGCCGCCGGAGAGAACGCTGCTCCGGCGCCGCCCACCACCGAATCCGCGACACCCGCATCCGTCACGCCCGCCGCATCCGCCGCGCCCGCCAGGCCCCCGGCTCCTCTCAGCCCTGTCCGGATCGCGGCCGCGTCAGGTCTGTGGTCCGCCGCCACGGCCGTGCTCGCGGCCGGCGTGCCCGCAGCCGGTGCGATACCGCAGGCGGAGCTGTTGCGCGCCGCCCACACCGCCCGGCTGGCCGGACTGCACCGCGCCGAGGCCGCCGCCCTGCGCGTGGTGCGCGGCCTGCGCGAGGCACGGGTGGGCCACGCCGGTCACCGGCTGGCCGACCTGGTCGCGGCGCTGCGTGAACTGCTGCTCACCACCGGTCTGCTGGCGGCGGGCGACGGCGCCCCCGAACTGATCGGCACCGCCCGGCGCGGTTACCGGCCGGGGGGCGCGTTGCGCGTCCACGGCGTCTGCCGGGAGCCCGTGATCAGCGCCACCGGTTACGGAGGTGTGGTCACCCATCTCGTCAGCGACGACAACCGCTGGTTCTCCGTGGCCGATGTCAGGCCCGGCGGCTCGGCACGGGCGCGAGGCGCGGCGACGGCCCCGGTCACCGTCGGCGCCACGGTCCTCGACCACGCCCAGCTCTCGCGCGGTGGTCTGCTGATCAACGGCGCGACGGTCTCCCCGGACGGCCGGCTCGGTTCCGGCAAGGGCGTCCGGTCCAGTCCGGTCGCCGGTCTGCCCTGGTCGTCCGCACCGATCGCCGCCCTGTTCGCCCGCCGGCCGGCCGAGGCGGTGGCCGACCTGCTCTCGACGGGGGCCGGCGCGGCGGAGGAGGGGACCGCGCGGACCGGCGAGCCGATCGGCTGCGACCTGGTGATCACGGGCGCCGTGGGCGACCAGCTCCTCGCCCGTGAACTCCCGCACCCGGACGCCGAGTTGCCGACCGGGCCACTGATCCGGCTGATGGCGGCCCACCCGCATCCGGACCTCGCCCACACGGCCAATCTGCGGCGACTGGCCACCCGCCCCGGCCTCCGGGTCCGGGTGGTGGGCCGGATCGACCCCGATCGCGCCGCCACCCTGCGGCCCTTGGCCGTCGGACCGGTGCCGGGTGTCGAGGCGAGCCTGCGGCTGCCGCCGGAGTGGCTGGACCGTGCCGACCTCGGCTACGACCGTCTCCAGGGGGCGCATCTCCCGCCGCCGGACGTCTGTCCCCCGACCGCGCCCGAGCACACCGGGCCCGACCTGCTGACCGACTCCCCCGTCTGGCGCGTGCGCCGTCTGACGGAGCTGGCTGTCGCCGGCGGGCGCCGGGCGGTCGCCGAGTCCGCGCGCAACGGCGGGTCGCGCGGCGACGCCGCCGCGCTGCGGGCCACCGGGTTCCACACCGCCGCCGAGCTGACCGGCGCTCTCAGCTTCGAGGCGGACCGCCGCACCCGTGACACCTTCGGCCGGATCCGCGACGACGGGACGGACCGCTACGCGTCGGCCTGGCTCGCCGCGGCGTTCCATCTCACCAGTACGGAAAGGGCGTTGGTCCGGGCGAGCTGGGCCGCGGAGTAGGACCGCCGGGCGGGCCCCCGAGGGGGTCCGCCCGGCGATCGAGCGCACTCCCCCGGCGGCCGCGCCTTGCGTTACTTCTCCAGGAAGGGCTCCAGCAGCCCCGGCACCGCCTGTGCCGCGAACGCCAGCCCCTCGCCCTCCGCCGCGTCGTGCACGTCGTACGCCCCTTCTCCGGCGGCCGTCGTCGCCGTGAGCGTCAACAGCCCGGCGCGGCGCTGGAAGTACGACTGCTTGACCGTCCACCCGATGACACCGCCCCGCTGAAGCGCGACGGTGGAGCGGCGGACCGTACCCGAGCGGGCGACCAGATAATCACCGCTGAGGCCGTGACCGAGGTTGCGGTACGCGTCGAGCGCGAGCAGCACCGCGACCGGCAGCAGCACCGCGGCGCAGACGGCGGCGACGCTGAACAGCACATCGCTGACGACCGGGCCGAGAACCAGCAGGACCAGCACGGGCGTCAGCGCGGAGCCCACGGCCCGGCGCAGCCGTCTGCCGCGCGCGGCGAGCGGGTGCGGGGTCAGTCCGGGGGTACCGGTCGGGGACGACGTCTCGCGCAGGACCTGCGCGGCCACCTCGTCCGCGGCGGCCCTCGGCGCCGCCGGCAGCAGTGTCCTGAGGTCGGTGTGCTTGTCGTCGTCGTCCTGGGCGAGCCCCGTGGCGACGGCGTCGACCCGTGCGGCGCCGACCAGCCGCACGCCCAGCGGCTCGACCAGCTCAACTCCCCGCAGGCGGCGCTCCTCTATGGAGACGGACCGAGCGGTGAACAGGCCGCGGCGCACGCGCAGGGTGCCGCCGGGTTCGCGCTCCAGCCGGTAGTTCCACCACATCTCGACCCAGAGGCCGAGGGAGCCGACTATGCCCGCGAGGAGCGCCGCGACCACGAGAACCACGACCATCGTGAGGACGGAGGTGTCCCGGAACCGGTCGCCGATCCAGTCGAGCACCTCGTGCTGGACCCCGAACCACTCGCTGACCTGCATCACACCGCCCGCGGCCGCCCCGCCCAGCACGGGCGCGACGAAGGAGAGGGGCGCGTACCGGATCCAGCGGGGGTCGAGAACGGCCAGCATGCCGTCCCGGTGCGTTCCCTTGCCGGAGGGCGTGCGGTCCAGCAGTTCCGTACGGAGCCGCTCGCCCTCCGCGCGGGTGACGGGGTCGAGTTCCAGGGTGGATTCGCCGCCGGTGTGCTCCCCCGTACCGATCCGGACCTTCACCAGGCCGAGGATCCGCAGCAGGGGATTGGCCGTCAGGTCGACGCTCCTGATCCGTTCACGGCCCAGTGAGCGGCGTTTGACCAGGAACAGTCCGGTGTGGAGTTCGGCCCGGTCGGGGCCGATCCGGTAGCGGGTACGGCGCCAGCGGACGTAGTCGCCGCCCGTGCCGCAGACGATCAGCAGCAGGGCCGCGGGCAGCACCCAGGCGAGCGCGCGGCCCGCGCCCATACCGCCGGACAGACCGACGGCGGTGGGCACTCCCGCGCCCGTCGCGACGCCGGTCATGACGGCGGCGGTGACCAGCAGGGTGCGCCGGTCGAGCTTGCGCCACTCCTCGCCGGGCGCGGGGACGGCGGCCGTGCTCACGTCGCGTCCCCGGGCGTCGTCTGCGTGATGTGGGTCAGCCGCTCGGCCAGCTCGGCGGCCAGCTCATGGCCGAGCCCTTCGATCCGTACCGCTCCTTTGGAGGAGGCGGTGGTGACGATGACGGTCGAGAGCCTGAACAGCTGCTCCAGCGGCCCCCGTACGGTGTCCACGGTCTGGATCCGGGACATCGGCGCGATCCGCCACTCCTGCCGGAAGTAGCCGGTGCGGACGTAGACCGCTTCGTCCGTCACCTCCCAGCGGTGCACCCGGAACCACCACATCGGCATCAGCACCGCGCAGGCCAGACCGAGTACCGCCAGGACGGCGGCGGGCGCCAGCAGCCAGACGCGGGCCGGGGCTATGAGCGCGCCCAGCACCGCGAGGACGGCCACCGGCGCCAGGGTGAGCAGCAGCCACTGCGCCCGCCACCAGGTGACCGCCCGCTCGTTCAGCGTGTTGCGGGGCGGCCTGAGCCGCCGCTCCCCCTCCGTCATCGGCTCAACGCCCCCGCAGCGCCCGGTACTTCGCGACCAGCTCCGCCGTCGAGGCGTCCAGCGGCTTGTCGGCCGGGCTCTCGCGCCCGCCGTCGATCTGGGTGAGGATCGGCTCGATCTCCTTGGCCAGGACCTTGCCCAGCTCCACGCCCCACTGGTCGAAGGAGTCGATGTTCCACACCGCGCCCTGGACGAAGACCTTGTGCTCGTAGAGCGCGATGAGCTGGCCGAGTACGGAGGGGGTCAGCGACTCGGCGAGGATGGTGGTGGTCGGGTGGTTGCCCCGGAACGTCTTGTGCGGCACGAGGCCGGCGGGGACGCCCTCGGCCCGGACCTCTTCGGGTGTCCTGCCGAAGGCGAGCGCCTGCGTCTGGGCGAAGAAGTTGGCCATGAGCAGGTCGTGCTGGGCGATCAGCTGGTGCGGGAGGTCGTCGACGGGCCGGCCGAAGCCGATGAAGTCGGCGGGGATGACCTTCGTGCCCTGGTGGATCAACTGGTAGTACGCGTGCTGGCCGTTGGTGCCGGGGGTGCCCCAGACGACCGGTCCCGTCTGCCACTGCACCGGCTCGCCGTCGCGGTCCACGGACTTGCCGTTGGACTCCATGTCGAGCTGCTGGAGATACGCGGTGAACCGGGACAGGTAGTGGCTGTAGGGGAGGACGGCGTGCGACTGGGCGTCGAAGAACGCCCCGTACCAGACCCCCAACAGGCCAAGCAGAAGGGGTGCGTTGGACTCGGCGGGCGCGGTGCGGAAGTGCTCGTCCACGAGGTGGAAGCCGTCGAGCATCTCGCGGAAGCGGTCGGGTCCGATCGCGATCATCAGGGAGAGCCCGATGGCGGAGTCGAACGAGTACCTGCCGCCGACCCAGTCCCAGAACTCGAACATGTTGTCCGTGTCGATACCGAAGTCGTCGACCTTCTCACCGTTCGTGGACAGCGCCACGAAGTGTTTGGCCACCGCGCCCTGGTCGGTCTTCAGCTCGGTCAGCAGCCAGTTGCGGGCAGAGGTGGCGTTGGTGATGGTCTCGATGGTGGTGAAGGTCTTGGACGCGATGACGAACAGCGTTTCGGCGGCGTCCAGATCGCGTACGGCCTCGTGCAGGTCGGCGCCGTCGACGTTGGACACGAAACGGACCGTCAGTTCGCGGTCGGTGAAGGACCTCAGGGCCTCGTAGGCCATCGCGGGGCCGAGGTCCGAGCCGCCGATGCCGATGTTGACGACGTTACGGATGGGCCGGCCCGTGTGGCCGAGCCATTCACCCGCCCTGACCTTGTCGGCGAAGGCGGCCATCTTGTCGAGGACGGCGTGCACCGCGGGCACGACGTTCTCGCCGTCGACCTCGACGACCGCGTCGCGCGGGGCGCGCAGCGCGGTGTGCAGCACCGCCCGGTCCTCGGTGGTGTTGATCTTCTCGCCGCGGAACATCGCGTCCCGCAGCTCGGCGACGCCGGTGGCCGCCGCCAGTTCACGCAGGCGCGTGAGCGTCTCGTCCGTCACCAGATGCTTGGAGTAGTCCAGGTAGAGGTCACCGACCTGGAGGGTGTAGCCGGTGCCGCGCGCCGGGTCCTCGGCGAACAGCTCCCGCAGTGTCGTCTCCCCCAGCTGCTCACGATGCTCGGCCAGCGCGCTCCACTGGGGCATCCGGTTGAGCCTGACGCGGCCTTCTGCCTTGTTCTCGGACATCTTGCTTCAGCCCACTTCTTCTCGTACGTGACTGCCTGCGGAGTGCGGTGCCCAGCTGCCCTCCCAACCTAATTGATCAGAGCGCCGAGCGACGCGACGGCGAGCGTGAACGTACCGGCCGCGAGCAGCGCGGGCGTGTTGAGCCCCCAGGCTCCCGCGGCCAGCCCGCCGAGGAGCGCGCCGAGCGGTGCCCCGGCGACGGCGAGTGTACGGAAGGCGGAGCTGATCCGGCCCAGCATCTCGGCGGGGGCGCGCTCCTGGACCAGCGTCGCCTGGTTCACGTTCCAGACCATGCTCATGACCCCGAACACCGCCATGGCGGCGACGGCCGCCCACAGTTCACGGACGGTCCCGAGCGCCACCAGTGCGCAGGTCTGCACAATTCCGGCGGCGAGGATGCTCCGTATCCGCCCGATCCGGACCGCGAGCCGCGGGGCGACCAGGCCCCCGGCGACGGCGGCGACGCTGAACGCGGTGATGGCCGCCGCGAAGCCGCTGTTGCCGGCGTCCAGCCAGCCGGTGACGTGCAGGACCAGGGTCGCGATCAGGGCGCCCATACCGACGTTCGTCAGGGCTGTCGCCACGGACAGGCCGCGCAGCGCGCTGTCCCCCCACAGGGCGCGCATCCCCTCGGCCATCTCGGCGCGCAGGGTGCTGCCCGCGGACTTCGGGGGCCCGGCCGGTGCTTCGGTGCGCAGTGAGGCGATGAGCAGCGCGCCGACGACATAGGTGGCGGCGTTGACCGCGAACGGCGCCGAGGCGCCGAGGATCAGGAGCGCGGGCACCAGCGGCGCCGCCAGGAAGCCGCTCGCGACCTGCTGGCCGGTCATGAGGCGGGCGTTGGCCCCGGCCAGCGCGTCGCGGGGGACCACGGCGGGCAGCAGGGCCGTGGCCGCGTTGTCGAAGAGTGTCTGGAACGTGGTCAGCAGGAAGGCGAGCACGAGCAGCAGCGCGATCGTGCCGTGGCCCAGCGCGACGGCGAGGGCGAAGCCCGCCATCAGCACACCGCGCACCACGTCGACGGCCCACATCGCGCGCCGCTGGTCGACCCGGTCGGCGACGGCGCCGCCGAGCAGTCCGAAGAGCAGCCAGGGCAGATAGCCGCAGGCGGTCACGGAGGCGATGAGCAGCGGATCGTCGGTCAACGAGGCGGCGAGCAGCGGGAGTGCGGCGGTGCGCAGCGAGTCACCGAACCGGGAGACGACGGCGGCGCCCCACAGCCGCCCGAACCCGCCGCGCCACGCGGGCACCCGCGCCCGCGCCGGGGTCTCCTCGGCCGGCGCCCCCTCCTCGGTGGCCGGCCCGCTCACCGCCGCCGCTTCGTCCGTCGTCACAACTCTCCCTTTCGGTCATCCTGTTCGGACCGTAGGGGATGCCACTGACAATGGGCCGTCCGCGAAAGCGGCTCCGGCCGGACACCTTCGGGTGTCCGGCCGGATCAATGTTCAGATTTCGCCCCGCAGTTTGGCGAGGGCTTCGGCGAGGATCGCCTCGCCGTCCGCGTCGCTGCGCCGTTCTCGTACGTAGGCGAGATGTGTCTTGTACGGCTCGGTGCGCGGTGGGTCCGGCGGATTGTCCCGGTCCTGGCCGGCCGGGAATCCGCACCGTGGGCAGTCCCACGTGTCCGGAACCTGCGCGTCGCTGGCGAAGCTCGGCACCGTCTCGTGCCCGTTGGAGCACCAGAAGGAGATGCGCAGGCGTGGCGCGGACTCGCCACGCTCGGCCTCGCCCATCGGCCCCGCTCCGACCCGGCTTCCCCGGATCGCGTTGCCACTTGCCACGGTCGTAACTCCCTGCGTGAATGGTGCCGCAAGCATCAAGCGTCGAGAGGCAGCTCCGCTGTCGAGCGCCCCAGTCTACGTATGGCCCAACGCGCGTCCAGTGAGTGGAGTTACACCCCCACCGCCGGGACGCAGGGCCTCATGATAGGCCGCGCCCCCGGCGCCGTACCGTACGACGGGTCAGTTGTCCAGCTTCATCAGCAGACCGAGCACGACAATGCAGGCGAACCATCCCATACCGACCACGATGGTGATGCGGTCGAGGTTGCGCTCGGCGACCGAGGAACCACCGACGGACGACTGCATACCGCCACCGAACATGTCGGAGAGACCGCCGCCCTTCCCCTTGTGCATCAGCACCAGCAGCATCAGCAGCAGGCTGAAGACGATCAGGGCGATCGAGAACCCCATAATCACGGCTGGACCCTACTTTCCGGAATTCTCTCGAAATGAATGTGATTCGGTATTGAACCGAATTGAACAGGACCGTAATGGACAACGGGGGCCGGCGGCATGTGTGAGATGCCGACTCGGCCCCCGTCAGGGTACGACGGATCCGCGCCGTCGCATACTTACTGGTCGCGGAACCTGACGATCTTGACGAACTCCTCGGCGTCCAGCGCCGCACCGCCGACAAGGGCGCCGTCCACATCGGGCTGCGCCATGATCGCGGCGACATTCCCGGACTTCACCGAGCCGCCGTACTGAATGCGCACCTGGTCGGCCACCTCCTGGGAGTACAGCTCCGCGAGCCGGGCGCGGATCGCTCCGCACACCTCCTGCGCGTCCTCGGGGGTGGCGACCTCGCCGGTGCCGATGGCCCACACCGGCTCGTACGCGATCACGACGGACTCGGCCTGGTCTGCCGGGACGTCCTTGAGGCCGCCGTCGAGCTGCGCGAGCGTGTACGGGACCTGCTCGCCGGCCTTGCGGACGTCCAGGCCCTCGCCGACACACAGGATCGGGGTCAGCCCGTGCTTGTACGCGGCGCGCACCTTCTCGTTGCACTGCGCGTCGGTCTCGGCGTGGTACTGGCGGCGCTCGCTGTGACCGACGGCCACGTACGTGCACTTCAGCTTGGCCAGCATCGGCCCGGAGACCTCGCCGGTGTACGCGCCGGAGTCGTGCGAGGAGATGTCCTGGGCGCCGTACTTGATCTTGAGCTTGTCGCCGTCGACCAGCGTCTGTACGGAGCGCAGATCGGTGAACGGCACCAGGACGGCCGTCTCGACCGCGTCGTGGTCCTTGTCACTCAGGGCGAAGGCGAGCTTCTGGACGTGCGCGATGGCCTCGAGGTGGTTGAGGTTCATCTTCCAGTTGCCCGCCATCAGCGGGGTACGGGCGTTCTTCTCGGTCGGGGTTGCAGCTGCCATCAGTAGGTCAGTCCTCCAGTGCGGCGAGGCCGGGAAGCGTCTTGCCTTCGAGGTATTCGAGGCTCGCGCCGCCACCGGTCGAAATGTGGCCGAATGCGTTTTCGTCGAATCCGAGGATCCGGACGGCGGCGGCGGAGTCGCCGCCACCGACGACCGTGAAGGCGTCGGAGTCGATCAGGGCCTGGGCGACGGCCCGGGTGCCCTCGGCGTAGTCGGGGTGCTCGAAGACACCCATGGGGCCGTTCCAGAAGACGGTCGCCGCGTCGGCGAGCTTGGACGCGTACAGCCGGTTGGTCTCCGGGCCGTTGTCCAGGCCCATCGCGTCCGCCGGGATGGCGTCGACGGTGACCGTCTCCGGGTTGGCCGGCGCCTTCGTCTTGAGGTCCGGGAAGGAGGGCGCGACGAGTACGTCGACCGGCAGGACGAACTCCACGCCCCGCTCGCCGGCGCGCTTCAGATACTCCTGGACCGCCGGGATCTGGTCCTCCTGGAGCAGCGAGGCACCGACCTCGTGGCCCTGGGCCTTGAGGAAGGTGTACGCCATGCCGCCGCCGATCAGGATGCGGTCGGCCTTCTCCAGGAGGTGGTCGATGACCCCGAGCTTGTCGGAGACCTTGGCGCCGCCGAGGACGACCGCGTACGGCCGCTTCACGTCCTCGGTGAGCTTCTTGAGCACGCCGACCTCGGTGGCGATCAGACCGCCCGCCGCGTGCGGCAGCCGGGCGGGCAGGTCGAAGACCGAGGCGTGCTTGCGGTGGACGGCGCCGAAGCCGTCGCCGACGTACAGGTCGGCGAGTCCGGCGAGCCGGTCGGCGAAGGTACCGCGCTCGGCGTCGTCCTTCGACGTCTCACCGGCGTTGAAGCGCAGGTTCTCGATGACGGCGACCTGTCCGTCACCGAGCCCGGCGACGACGGCCTTCGCCGAGTCGCCCACGGTGTCGGTCGCGAACGCGACGTCGGCGCCGAGGAGTTCACCCAGCCGAGCGGCGGCGGGGGCCAACGAGAAGGCGGGGTCGGGCGCGCCCTTCGGGCGGCCGAGGTGGGACGCCACGATCACGCGGGCGCCGGCCTCGGCGAGTCTGGCGACGGTCGGCAGCACGGCGCGGATCCGGCCGTCGTCGGTGATGGTGGTGCCGTCGAGCGGCACGTTGAGGTCGGCCCGGACGAAGACGCGCTTGCCGGCGACCCCTTCGTCGAGAAGTTCGTCGATCGTCTTCATGTATCAGTGACTCCTTGAGAGCGGCTCCACGTCCCGCGACGCGGCGAGCACACAGCAGGGCGAGCACACACGGCACACAGACGACAGGGCCCGGTCAGCGCCACGTCGCGCCGCACGAGCCCTGTCGTTCACATCGGGAGTTGTCTACCGGACCGGCGTCAGAGCTGACCGCCGACGAAGGTGGTCAGGTCGACCAGCCGGTTGGAGTAGCCCCACTCGTTGTCGTACCAGCCGATGACCTTCACGCTCTTGCCCTGGACCATGGTCAGGGAGGAGTCGAAGGTGCAGGACGCCGGCCAGTTGACGATGTCCGAGGAGACGATCGGGTCCTCGGTGTACTCCAGGAGGCCCTTGAGCTGGCCCTCGGCGGCCTTCTGGAACGCGGCGTTGACCTCGTCCCGGGTCACCTCGCGCTCCAGCTCGACGACCAGGTCGGTGACGGAGCCCGTCGGCACCGGGACGCGCATCGCGATGCCGTCGAGCTTGCCCTCGAGCTCCGGGATCACCAGGGCGGTCGCCTTGGCGGCACCCGTGGTGGTCGGAATGATGTTCTCGGCGGCGGCACGGGCGCGGCGCAGGTCCTTGTGCGGGAAGTCCAGGATGCGCTGGTCGTTGGTGTACGCGTGGACCGTCGTCATCAGGCCCTTGACGATGCCGAAGTTCTCCAGGAGGACCTTGGCCATCGGCGCCACACAGTTGGTGGTGCAGGAGGCGTTGGAGATGACGTGGTGGCTGGCCGCGTCGTACTTGTCCTGGTTGACGCCCATCACGATGGTGATGTCCTCGTCCTTGGCCGGAGCCGAGATGAGGACCTTCTTGGCGCCGCCCGCGAGGTGCTTCTCGGCGTCGGCCTTCTTGGTGAAGATGCCGGTCGACTCGACGACGATGTCGACGCCCAGCTCACCCCAGGGGATGTCGGCCGGGTTGCGCTCGGAGAGCACCTTGAACGTCTTGCCGTCGACCGTGATCGTGTCGGCGGTGTGGCTCACCTCTGCCTTGAGGCGACCCATGATCGTGTCGTACTTCAGCAGATGAGCGGTGGTCGCGGTGTCACCCAGGTCGTTGACAGCCACGATCTCGATGTCGGCACCCTGCTCCAGCAGCGCGCGGAAGTAGCTGCGACCGATGCGGCCAAAGCCGTTGATGCCTACGCGGATCGTCACGAACCGATCTCCTCGTTGGTACGCCGGGTTTCGACGCCGGCGAGTGCGTATGGGATGTCCCCGACCACTTATGACCCTACCTCCCCCCGGACTCCTCGGTGACATCGACCGGGGCGGTACGCGACGGCGCCGCCCCGTACCGCCCGGTAGGGGTACGGGGCGGCGCCGCCGGGGTCAGCCGCGCAGGGCCCGCAGCGCCTTGCCGAGCAGCGCCGCGCGCCGCTCGGCGTCCGTGATCTGCTCCAGCCCGAAGCCGAGCAGGACGGTGTCCTTCGTGGTGACGGCCGCCGCGCCGGTCCCGGTGTCGTACGTCCCCGCCGCCGCGCTGGTGAAGCGCGGGAAGAGGTCCGGGGCGAGGACGGAGGAGGTGACGGTGTACGTACCGGCCTGGTCGAGCGGGTTTCCGGGCGCCGCGCCGAGCGGTCCCGACGTTCCCAGGAGGGCGCCCGCCCCGGTGAAGGCGGTGGCGCCGGCCGTGGAGGTCCGCCCGTACGCGCCGAGGTAGTACTGGCTGAAGTCGTTCGTACGGGTACGGCCGACCTGCGCGTTGCCGCCCGCCTGTTCGCCCGCCTCGATCAGCTTTCCGCCCTCGTTGAGGTAGTCGCGGACGGCCAGCTGGGTGTCACCGCCCGGGGCGACGGCGCCGGTGTGGTGGACGACGGTGGAGAAGTGGTTCAGGACGCCGAGGTGGTGCGGTGCGCCCTGTGCGGCGACGTCCCAGACGGCGGCGTCGCGGCCGTTGGCCCGCAGCGCGTCGACGTAGGCCTGCGCGTGCTGCGCGGGCGCGCCCTCCTCGGCGACGACGAGGGTGTCGGCCCGGGGGCGCTCGGCGACGGTGTAGGTGAAGCGGTCACTGGTGGTGGGCTTGCCGCCGCGGGTACGGCCGGTGAACCAGACCTCGACGCGGTCGCCCGGGTCGGCGTCCTCCACCTCGGCGCGGTACTCGTCGAAGTGGAGGTTGTCCTCGCCGCCGTAGGTCTCGCCGCCCTTCCAGGCGCGGAGCTTCTCGTCGTGCGTCCGGCCGCCGTTGACGCGGTAGTTCAGCTCCTTGTCCCGTACCGACTTGCGCGCTGTGACGGCGACTTCCTGGTCGGCGCCGCGCGCGTAGGAGGTGGTGAAGGTGTCGGGGGTGAAGTCGGGGGCGCTCAGTCCGACCGGGGACGACGGCTGGTCGGGGTGGGCGGCGGTCTCTGCGACGGAGAGCGCGAAGGGGATGTTCTTGGCGAACTCCGCCTGGATCAGCTTCTCGTCGTCGGGGAAGTTGAAGCCGGACCGGCAGTCGTCCGCCTCCCAGGCGTCGCCGGGGATGCTGTCGGACACCGTCTCGCAGGTGGTCATCTCCGGGGTGAACATCATGATCCCGTTGACGTTGGCGCCGTGTCCGTCGGCCTCGCCGTTGGTGGTGTACAGCTCGGAGGAGACCTGCGGGTAGTAGCCGGGGACCGCGGAGTTCTCGGGGGTGCCGGCGAGCGACCGGTAGAGGATGTCGTCGGGCGTCGGGGTGGCGACCTGCCAGCCCACACCGTAGAGGATCAGTTCGGCGGCGGAGTGGTAGTTGATGCCGTAGTCGAACTTGACGCGCTTCTGGAGGCTGTCGATCGCACGGGTCTCGGGCTCGGAGCCGGGCGAGGCGCCCCGGTAGGTCTCACCGGTGGACTGCGGGGACGAACCCTCGTTGTCGTAGCCCCACTTGTAGGTGAAGTTCCGGTTGAGGTCGATGCCGTCGCCGCGGGCGATGACGCCGTCGCCGTTGACGTCGCGGAGGTTCTTGCGCCACAGGCGGTTGGCGTCGGCGGCGTGGGTGAAGTCGTAGCCGTCGGGGTTGGCCGACAGGACGAACCACAGCTCGGTGGAGTCGACGATCTTCGTGATCCGCCGGTCCTCGCCGTAGTTGTCGAGGTAGTGGTGCATCAGCCGCCGCGTCATCTCGGGAGTGATCCACTCCCTGGCGTGCTGGTTGGACATGTAGAGCACGGAGGGCTTGGCGCCGTCCTTGCTCCTGGCCGCGCCCTTGGTGAGCTTGAGCGCGAGGATGTCCTTGCCCTGGACCGTCTTGCCTATGGAGACGACCTTGGTGAGTCCGGGGTGGGCCGCGGCGGTCTCCCGGATCTCCTCCTGGAGGTTGCCGGGACCGCTGTACGGGCGGTAGACACCGTCCCCGGCCGCCTTGAGCCGGGATTTCGCCTGCGGGGAGACCGTCCGCTCGGTGAGCTCGACGCCCTGGGACCCGAGATCGCGCGCCTGGTCACCGGTGAGGAACAGCTGGACCTTCGCCCTGCCGCCGGGCGGGACGGATTCGCCGAGTTCGTGGGCGTCCTGGCCGGCCGCGAGGAGCAGGGGCACCTGCTCGGCGGTGACCCGGGCGTCGAAGACCTTCAGGGTGTCCGCGGCCGAGGCCGGGGACCTTTCGGCGGCGGTCCCGGCCTGGGCGCCGGGTGCCACCGTCATTCCGCTCAGCAACAGTGCGCCCGCCGCGAGTACCGCTCTCGCTCCGCGTCTCATGTGCCCCCCTCGCCGTGGTCCGTCACAGGCGTGACGGAACGCCGTCAGAGTCGCCAACCCGCATGATCATGTCAAGAGTGCGTCGAGGGCATGAGAAATGCCGCTGTCGGCCCCCGTGGGGTACCGGCAGCGGCACATCGGCGTACCGCGTCCGAGCGCGGCGCACGCTCCCTACGAAGGAGCCCGGTCAGCCGACGAGGCCGTCCGCCATCTCCTCCGACAGCGTCGACTCGGTCCCCGGAATGCCCAGGTCCTGCGCCTTCTTGTCCGCCATGGCCAGCAGCCGACGGATCCGTCCCGCCACCGCGTCCTTGGTGAGCGCCGGATCGGCGAGCGCGCCCAGCTCCTCCAGCGACGCCTGCTTGTGCTCCATCCGCAGACGGCCGGCGGCCGCGAGGTGCTCCGGCACCTCCTCGCCCAGGATCTCCAGCGCCCGCTGCACCCGGGCCCCGGCCGCCACGGCCGCGCGGGCCGAGCGGCGCAGGTTGGCGTCGTCGAAGTTGGCGAGCCGGTTGGCCGTCGCGCGGACCTCGCGGCGCATCCGCCGCTCCTCCCACGCCAGCACCGACTCGTGCGCGCCGAGCCGCGTCAGCAGCGCCCCGATCGCGTCCCCGTCCCGTACGACGACCCGGTCCACACCGCGCACCTCGCGCGCCTTGGACGGGATCTGGAGCCTGCGGGCCGCTCCGACGAGCGCGAGGGCCGCCTCCGGACCCGGGCAGGTCACCTCCAGCGAGGAGGAGCGCCCCGGCTCGGTGAGCGAGCCGTGCGCGAGGAACGCGCCCCGCCAGGCCGCCTCGGCGTCGCAGGTCGCGCCGGAGACCACCTGGGGAGGCAGTCCGCGGATCGGACGGCCGCGGCCGTCGACCAGACCGGTCTGACGGGCGAGCTGGTCACCGCCGGTGATCACCCGGACGACGTAGCGGCTGCCGCGGCGGAGCCCGCCGGGGGCCATCACCACGAGTTCCGAGTTGTGCCCGAAGATCTCCAGGATGTCCTTGCGGAGCCGGCGCGCGGCGATGCTGGTGTCCAGCTCCGCCTCGATCACAATGCGTCCGCTCACGAGGTGCAGACCACCCGCGAACCGGAGGATCGCCGAGACTTCAGCCTTCCTGCAGCACGTACGGGTGACGGGGAGCCGGGCGATCTCGTCCTTCACCGCTGCCGTCATCGCCATGGGCCGATCCTTCCATGCATCCGAAAAATACGGTCGTACGCGGCGGCCAACAGCTCCGGGTCGTGCTTCGGAACCCCGTCCGGCCGGGCCACGGGAGCCAGCTCGACCGCGGCACCGAGCCGCTTCGCGGCATCGGAGAGTGATTCGCTGTCGGGCACGGCGGCCTCGTCGGCAAGCACCACGTCCAGGGCGAGTTTAGGGGCGTGTCGTCCCAAAACCTCCAAATGACGCTGCGGTGAGAAGCCATCGGTTTCACCGGGTTGCGGCGCGAGGTTCAGTGACAGGACCCGGCGGGCCTTCGTCTCGACGAGCGCGTCGAGCAGTTCGGGCACGAGCAGATGGGGGATCACGGAGGAGAACCAGGAGCCCGGGCCGAGCACCACCCAGTCGGCGTCGAGGACGGCGGCGACGGCTTCGGGGACCGCCGGCGGGTCGTTCGGCACGAGATGCACGGACTGCACCTCGCCGCGGGTCAGGGCGACCGTGGCCTGTCCCCGTACGGTCTCTATGTCGTCCGGGCGCGCCGGATCGTGCCCCCGTACGAGCGCCTGGAGCTCCAGCGGCACCGCCGACATCGGCAGCACCCTGCCGTGGGCGCCGAGGAGCTTGCCGACCAGGTCCAGGGCCAGGACGTGGTCGCCGAGCTGTTCCCAGAGGGCGACGATCAGCAGATTGCCCACGGCGTGCTCGTGCAGGTCGCCCTTGGACTGGAAGCGGTGCTGGATGACCCGGGCCCAGGTCTGGCCCCAGTCGTCGTCGCCGCACAGCGCGGCCAGCGCCTTGCGCAGATCACCGGGGGGCAGCACGCCCAGCTCCTCGCGGAGCCGCCCGCTGGAGCCGCCGTCGTCGGCGACCGTGACGACCGCCGTGAGGTCGCCGGTGATCCGGCGCAGCGCCGTCAGGGACGCGGACAGCCCCATGCCGCCGCCGAGCGCGACGACCTTGGGCTGGGCACCACGCCCACGCCCGGCCGCCGCCGGTGCGGCCCTGCGCAGCCGACGCAGCCGGAAGTTGCGTCCGGTCACTCGCGCCCCATGTCCCGGTGGACGACCACGGTCTCCATCCCCTCGGCGGCCAGCCGGGCGCCGAGCTTCTCCGACATGGCGACCGAGCGGTGCTTGCCGCCGGTGCAGCCGACGGCGACGGTCACATAGCGCTTTCCCTCGCGGCGGTAGCCGGTGGCGATCAGCTCCAGCAGCTCCGTGTAGCGGTCGAGGAACTCCTTGGCGCCCGGCTGGTTGAAGACGTAGCCGGACACCTCCTCGTTGAGGCCGGTGAAGGGGCGCAGCTCGGGGACCCAGTGCGGGTTGGGCAGGAAGCGGCAGTCGACCACGAGGTCGGCGTCGACCGGCAGGCCGTACTTGTAGCCGAACGACATGACGGTGGCCCGCAGCTCCGGCTCCTCGTCGCCGGCGAACTGGGCGTCCATCTTGGCGCGCAGCTCGTGGACGTTGAGGCTGGAGGTGTCGATCACCAGGTCGGCGTCGCCGCGCAGCTCGCGCAGCAGGTCGCGCTCGGCCTCGATGCCGTCGACGATCCGGCCGTCGCCCTGGAGGGGGTGCGGACGGCGTACGGACTCGAAGCGGCGGACCAGGGCCTCGTCGGAGGACTCCAGGAAGACGATCCGCCGGGTCACCTGCTTGGCGTCGAGATCGGCCAGCGACTCCCGGAGGTTGTCGAAGAAGCGGCGGCCCCGGACGTCGACGACCACGGCGATCCGCGCCACGTTGCCCTGCGAGCGGGCGCCGAGCTCCACCATCGTGGGGATCAGCGCGGGTGGCAGGTTGTCCACGACGAACCAGCCGAGGTCCTCCAGGCACTTGGCGGCGGTGCTGCGGCCCGCTCCCGACATGCCGGAGATGATCACCAGCTCGGGGATGGCGGTCTCGGGGGCGGTCCCTTCGGGGACGGCCGGGCCGCCCGCCGTGCCGCTGCCCCCGGCGGGCTCCCCCGCGGTCGCCCCGGTGGTCTCCCCGCCGGTCCTCTCGGCCGCCACCTCCGCGGCCTCCTTGGGCTCACCCGTACTCACGTCTGCCACTCCGTCCCGGTCTCGCTCAGTCATGCGTGCTGCCCCCGTCGTCTTCCATGATCTCTCCTGTCGCCGTGTTCACAGCGGGCGCGGCGGGTGCCGCCTGCGCGAGGGCCACGGCCACGGACTCGGCCGTCTTGCGGCCGAGCCCCGGCACCTCACAGATCTGCTCGATTGTGGCCTGCCGGAGCTTCTTCACCGAGCCGAAATGCTTGATGAGGGCCTGCTTCCGGGTCTCGCCGAGGCCGGGGACGTCGTCCAGGGGGCTGGTCCGGATGCGTTTGGCCCGTTTGGCGCGCTGATAGGCGATGGCGAAGCGGTGGGCCTCGTCGCGTACGCGCTGGAGGAGGTACAGGCCCTCGCTGGAGCGGGGCAGCACCACGGGGTCGTCGTCACCGGGCACCCAGACCTCTTCGAGGCGCTTGGCGAGGCCGCAGACGGCGACGTCGTCGATGCCCAGCTCGTCCATGGCTCGCTTGGCGGCGGCGACCTGGGGCTGTCCGCCGTCGACGACGACCAGCTGGGGCGGGTAGGCGAAGCGCCTGGGCCTGCCGTCGTCGTCCTTCAGGGACGGTCCGGAGTGGCCGTTGCGGCCGTTGTCTTCGGCCTCCCCGTTCCCGGCGGGCAGGTTCGTGTCCTCGTCGGCGGGGCCCTCTTCCTCCGCCGTCCACTCCCCCGTCCGCTCCTTCTCGGCGAGGTAGCGCTTGAAGCGCCGGCCGATCACCTCGTGCATGGAGCGGACGTCGTCCTGGCCCTCGAAGCCCTTGATCTGGAAGCGGCGGTACTCGCCCTTGCGGGCGAGGCCGTCCTCGAAGACGACCATCGAGGCGACGACGTCGTCACCCTGGAGGTGCGAGATGTCGAAGCACTCGATACGCAGCGGCACACTGTCCAGCCCGAGCGCCCCGGCGATCTCCTCCAGGGCCCGGGAGCGCGTCGTGAGGTCGCTCGCCCGCTTCGTCTTGTGCAGGACGAGGGACTGCTGGGCGTTGCGCCCCACCGTCGCCATCAGGTCCTTCTTGTCACCGCGCTGCGGGATGCGCAGCGACACCTGCGAGCCCCTGCGCTCGCTCAGCCACTGGCCGAGCGCTTCTGCCGCCAGCGGATCCTCCGGGAGGGCCGGGACGAGCACCTCCTTGGGAACGGAGTCGCCGATCTCCTCCCCATACAGCTGCTGGAGCGCGTGCTCGACGAGGCCCGCCGTGTCGACCGCCTCGACCCTGTCGGTGACCCAGCCGCGCTGGCCGCGGACCCGTCCGCCGCGGACGTGAAAGATCTGCACGGCCGCCTCCAGTTCGTCCTCGGCGACGGCGATCAGATCGGCGTCGGTCGCGTCCGCGAGGACGACGGCGCTCTTCTCCATCGCCCGGCGCAGCGCCCCTATGTCGTCGCGCAGCCGGCCCGCCTTCTCGTACTCCATGTCCTCGGCGGCGATCGCCATCCGCTGCTCCAGCCGGCGGATGTAGGCGCCGGTGCGGCCGGCCATGAAGTCACAGAACTCCTCGGCCAGTTGGCGGTGCTCGTCCGGGGTGACACGGCCGACGCAGGGCGCCGAGCACTTGCCGATGTAGCCGAGGAGGCAGGGGCGTCCGGTGCGCTCCGCGTTCTTGAACACCCCGGCGGAGCAGGTCCGTACGGGAAAGACCCGCAGCATCAGGTCGACGGTCTCGCGGATGGCCCAGGCATGGCCGTAGGGGCCGAAGTAGCGCACGCCCTTCTTCTTGGCACCGCGCATCACCTGCACGCGCGGGAACTCCTCGTTCAGCGTGACCGCGAGATACGGATAGCTCTTGTCGTCGCGGTACTTGACGTTGAACCGGGGGTCGTACTCCTTGATCCACGAGTACTCCAGCTGGAGCGCCTCGACCTCGGTGGAGACGACGGTCCACTCGACGGACGCCGCCGTGGTGACCATCGTGCGGGTGCGCGGGTGGAGATTCGCGAGGTCCTGGAAGTAGCTGGAGAGCCGGGGGCGCAGGCTCTTGGCCTTCCCGACGTAGATCACCCGGCGGTGATCGTCGCGGAATTTGTAGACCCCCGGGGAGTCGGGGATCTGTCCCGGCTTGGGGCGGTAGCTGGAGGGGTC
>NZ_JAAPBF010000240.1 GCF_022695985.1 Streptomyces sp. NP-1717
TCGATCTCGTACGGCCGCAGCGCGGCGCCGCCCCACGTGACCATCGGCCCGTCGCTGTCGGCACGCGCCGACCACGTCATCACGGTCTCCTCCGACCCGTCACGGCCCACGGCGATCAGCGCGCACACCCCCGCCGCCGCCGTCTTCGACAGCTCCAGCGCGATGTCCGTGCCCCAGCCCCGCTCCGCCGCCGTCACGACGGCCGCCGTCCCCGTCCTGCGGTCCTTCGCCGTCCACCGCTCGGCCGTCGGCGCCACCGGCGAACCGCCGCCCCGCTGCGCGTCGACGATCGCGAACGGGCCGCCCACCGCGATCACCATCGCCGCCGCCAGCAGGGCCAGCCGCCGTCTGCGGCTCACCCGCCGCCGGGCGGCCGTCCCTTCGAGCATCCGGTGCAGCAGTTCGGGCCCCACCGAGACGAACGGCGCCACCCGCGCGGGCGTCTGCCGCGTGTACTCGTCGAGCTGGCCCCGCACCCCGTCGAAATCCCCCAACAGCAGTGTGCAGTGAGGACAGTCCATGAGATGGTCCTCGAAGCGAAAGGCGTCGGCCGCGTCGAGGACGCCGAGCGCGTAGGCGCCCACGTCGCGATGGATGTCCGGGGTCCGCATGCCCCCTGATACGGGGCGCGACGGCGAATCACTCAAACGACATCCTTGTCCACGCACCGATATCCACCTCCGCTCCGGGCCCACCACGCCCCGGAGCCCTTAAACTTCCCCGTCATGCTGCGTGTACTGGCCGTGGACGACGAAGCGCCCGCCCTCGAAGAGCTGCTGTACCTCCTGCGGGCCGACCCGCGGATCCGCGGCGCCGAGGGCGCCACCAGCGCGACCGAGGCGCTGCGCCGTATCGGTGCCGCGCTCGACGCCGGTCCGGACGACCCGGCCGCCGTCGATGTCGTCTTCCTCGACATCCACATGGCGGGACTCACGGGCCTCGACGTCGCCAAGCTCCTGGCCGGTTTCGCCGAACCCCCGCTGATCGTCTTCGTCACCGCCCACGAGGGCTTCGCCGTCCAGGCGTTCGACCTCAAGGCCGTCGACTACGTGCTCAAGCCCGTCCGCCGCGAGCGGCTGGCCGAGGCCGTCCGGCGCGTCGCGGAGCTGGTGGGGGAGCGCGGCCCCGTCGTGGACACCTCCACCGACCAGATCCCCGTCGAACTCGGCGGCGTGACCCGCTTCGTCCCCGTCGCCGACATCGTCTACGCCGAGGCGCAGGGCGACTACGCCAGACTCCACACCGACACCGCCAGCCATCTGGTGCGAATCCCCCTCACCACCCTGGAGGAGCGCTGGCGGTCCCGCGGTTTCGTACGGATCCACCGCCGGCATCTCGTCGCGATCGCCCGCATCGACGAACTGCGCCTCGACGCGGGCGCCATGAGCGTGCGCGTCGGCGACGCGGAACTGGCGGTCAGCAGACGTCACTCCAGGGCCCTGCGCGATCTGCTGATGCGCCAGCCCGGCCGCTGACCTGGCCGTTCACCGGGCGGACGGCGCTGTGCCGGGGCTTCCCTCCGCCGCGACGGTCTGCCTAGACTCCGGCCCTGGCAACGGTGCCCGGGACGAGGGGGAGGAGGGACCATGAGCGCGGAACCCCACCCCAAGCGCGAGGTCGTCACCGGGGAGCCCCGCCGCGTACGCCCACTGCCCCGCTACCGCGCCCAGTCCGAGATCGACGAGCAGACCGCGCTCGGCGACGCCTACGTCCGTTCCCTCATGCGCAGCCAACTGCGCGCCGGACTCACCGCGTTCGCCCTGCTCGCCGCGGTCGTCGGCACCCTGCCGCTCGCCTTCGCCGCGCTGGGCGACTCCACCGTCGTCTGGGTGGTCCTCGGCGTCGCCGCCTATCCGCTGCTGACCCTGCTCGCCTGGTGGTACGTACGGCGCGCGGAGCGCAACGAGCGGGACTTCGCCCGGCTGGTGAAGGGCCGGCCGCTGCCGTGAGCCAGAGCTACACGGTGACGGCCGTCGCCGTCGTCGTGGTCGCCACCGTCCTCGTCGGCGGCTTCGGCCTGCGCATATCGCGCACCACCTCCGACTTCTACGTGGCCTCCCGCACGGTGCGGCCCGGCCTCAACGCCGCCGCGATCAGCGGCGAGTACCTCTCCGCCGCCTCCTTCCTCGGCATCGCCGGGCTGCTCCTGCTGCACGGCCCCGACATGCTCTGGTACCCGGTCGGCTACACCGCCGGCTATCTCGTCCTGCTGATCTTCGTCGCCGCCCCGCTGCGCCGCTCGGGCGCCTACACGCTGCCCGACTTCGCGGAGGGGCGCCTGGAGTCCCGCCCCGCCCGGCGGGTGGTCAGCGCGCTCGTCGTCGGCGCGGGCTGGCTCTATCTGGTGCCGCAGCTCCAGGGCGCGGGCCTCACCCTGGAGATCCTGACCGGCGCGCCGAACTGGTTCGGCGCCGTCCTCGTCGCGGTCGTCGTGGTGGTGGCCGTCGCCGCGGGCGGCATGCGCAGCATCACCTTCGTGCAGGCCTTCCAGTACTGGCTCAAGCTCACGGCCCTCCTCGTCCCGGCGATCTTCCTGCTGCTGGCCTGGCAGGGCGACGGGCGGCCCCCGATCGACTTCGAGCCGACCGAGATGTCGAGCCGCGTGGACCACCCCATGTACGCGACGTACGGGCTGATCGTCGCCACCTTCCTCGGCACCATGGGCCTGCCGCACGTCGTGGTCCGCTTCTACACCAGCCCCAACGGCCGGGCGGCCCGCCGGACCACCGTCGTCGTACTCGCCCTGATCGGCGGCTTCTACCTCCTGCCGCCGGTCTACGGGGCGCTCGGGCGGCTGTACGCGCCCGCGCCCGCACTCGGTACGGACGCCGACGCCGCCGTACTGCTGCTGCCCGACCTGGTGATCGGGGGCACGGCGGGCGATCTGCTGGGCGCGCTCGTCGCGGGCGGCGCCTTCGCCGCGTTCCTGTCCACCGCCTCCGGACTGACGATGGCGGTGGCCGGGGTGCTCACCCAGGACGTACTGCCCTCACGCGGCGTACGGCACTTCCGGCTGGCGACGCTGCTCGCGATCCTGGTGCCGCTCGGCGGCTCGCTGGTGGTCAGCGGCATGCCGGTGGCGGACGCCGTCGCCATGGCCTTCGCCGTCTCCGCGTCCTCCTTCTGCCCGCTGCTGGTCCTCGGCATCTGGTGGCGGCGGCTCACCCCGCCCGGCGCGATCGCCGGACTGCTGCTCGGCGGCGGATCGGCGCTGGTTGCCATCGGGATCACGGTCAGCGGCGCCGTACGGTCCGGCTGGCCGCACGCGCTGCTCGCCTGGCCCGCCGTCTGGTCGGTTCCCGTCGGGTTCCTCGCGATGATCCTGGTGTCGCTGGCCACCCGCTCGCGGATACCGCCGGGGACCAAGGCCGCCATGACCCGCTTCCATCTGCCCGAGGCGCTGATGCCCCGGGCCCGGGGAGGCCCGCGATGACCCCGGCGAGGCCCACGGCGCCCCCGACGATGCCGACGACCCCGACGAGAGGTTCACGATGAGCGGCGCCGCCCTCGCGGTACTGACCGTGCTCGGCGCGCTGCTGGCCGCCGGTGGCTACGTACTGGGCCGCCGTACCGCACACGGACGCCCGGAACGCACCAGTGACGTCGGCACCCCCGTCGAGCACGCCACCTTCGAGACCCTGCACACCGCGTCGCTCGCCGCCCCGCCGCTGCGCGCCGGACTCACCGAGGAGAGCGCGGGCAAGGCGGCCCGCCGGCTGCGCTCCCTGCTGGGCACCGACGCCCTCTGCCTCACCGACCGGGACCGCGTGCTGGCCTGGGACGGCCTCGGGGAGCACCACGGCAAGCATGTGATGGACCATGTGCAGGGGCTGCTCGCCAGCGGGCGCGACACCGCCTTCGCCAGCGGCTGCGGCGATCTGGACTGCCCGCTGCGCTGGGGCGTCGCCGCGCCGCTGACCGTCGACCACCGGGTGCTCGGCACCCTCGTCGCCTACGCCCCACGGGAGTCCGCCGTCCTGGCGCGGGCGGCGGGCGAGGTCGCCCGCTGGGTCTCCGTCCAGCTCGAACTCGCCGAACTCGACCGCTCCCGCACCCAGTTGATCGAGGCGGAGATCAAGGCGCTGCGCGCGCAGATCTCCCCGCACTTCATCTTCAACTCACTGGCCGCGATCGCCTCGTTCGTCCGTACCGACCCCGAGCGCGCCCGCGAACTGCTCCTGGAATTCGCCGACTTCACCCGCTACTCGTTCCGCAGGCATGGGGACTTCACCACCCTCGCCGACGAGCTGCACTCCATCGACCAGTACCTGGCACTCGTCCGGGCCCGCTTCGGCGACCGTCTGTCGGTCACCCTCCAGGTCGCCCCCGAGGTACTGCCGGTCGCGATGCCTTTCCTCTGTCTCCAGCCGCTCGTCGAGAACGCCGTCAAGCACGGTCTCGAAGGCAAGATCACGATGAGCCACATCACCATCAGCGCGCTCGACGCGGGCTCGGAGGCGGAAGTGGTGATCGAGGACGACGGGGTGGGGATGGACCCGGAGCGGCTGCGCCGGATCCTGCGCGGCGAGGGCGGTCTGTCCACGGGCATCGGACTGCTCAACGTGGACGAGCGGCTCCGCCAGGTCTACGGGGACGACTACGGGCTCGTCATCGAGACGGGGGTGGGGGCCGGGATGCGGATCACGGTGCGGATACCCAAGTACCGCGCGGGCGTGCACGGCACCTGAGCGCGGCCCGGCGGCCCGGCGGCCGGGAACGCCGAAGGCGCCCGTTGGTTCAGAACAGATGGATCGCCAGGTGCCCCAGCGGCAGCCCCAGCTGCCACGCCGGGGTCCACACCTGTGGCCCTTCCTCACCCTGCCACTCCGCGGTCGCGCGGCCCGACAGCAGCGAATCGCCGCCCGGCGCGCCCATCGCGTCGAGGTCCGGCGCCAGCAACTCCGTCTCCTCCAGCCACCGCCAGGCGGCCAGGGCCAGTGCGAGATCCGGGTCGGGGCGGGCGATTCCGGTCCGCTCCGCCTGGAACACCCGGGTCTCCAGCAGGTCGAGCTGATGACAGACCCATTCACGCCAACCGGTGCCGTACTCGGTCAGCGTCCGCCACTCGTCCATCCGTGCCACGCCGCCGGGCCCGCCGGCCGCTCCGTCGGACAGGAAGATGGTCAGCGCGAGGGCGTCGCGACCCGCCCGGTACTCAAGTGTGCTGGGCGGCATCAGGTCGCCGGTGCGCAGTAGTTCGTCGGCGATGTACTCCGCGTACATCCATGCCATGGGGACGAACAGGCCGCCGCCACCGACTTCTTCATGACGTTCCGGACGCATTGTTTTGCGCCTTCCTTCCCCTCCGTGGACGCTGCTTCACGGAGCATTGAACCGGCGGCCGGTGGCCAGCGTGGCCAGAAGAGCAGGATCCGACAGAGGACCGGAGGCGATAGTGACGGGTGAGGCCGGCGGTGCCCCGCATGTGCGGTCGCAGCTCGGTGCCTACGCGCTGGGAGCTCTCACACCCGAGGAGGACCGGCTCGTCGCCGGGCATCTGGACGGCTGTGCGAAGTGCGCCGCCGCCTATGCGGAGGTGGCCGATGCCGCGGCGCTCCTCGCACTCTTCGACGAGGAGGACCTGTGGTAGCCCGGCAGGGAGCGGCCCAGGGCGCGGAGCGCGTAGTAGGAGCGGGACTTGACGGTGCCGGCCGGGATGCCGAGCACCTGCGCGGCCTCCACCACGCTCAGACCCTTGAAGTAGATCTGCGCGAGTACGGCGCGGTGCTCCGGGCTCAGGGACTTCACCGCCTGGCGTACGTCGAGCGCGGCGACGGAGCGCTCCGTGGGGTCGCCCGGCTCGGGGGTGGCTTCGAGGACACCGTCGCTGACTTCGGTGGGGCGGGCCAGACGTGAGCGGCGGGCGTCTATCGCCAGCCGGCGGCCCACGGTGAAGAGCCAGGGCCGCATGGACTCGTAGGGGCCCTCGAACGCCTCGGGGTGCTGCCAGGCGCGGACCAGCGTCTCCTGGAGCAGATCCTCGGCGCGCTGCCGGTCGCCGTAGGTCAGACCGAGCAGGAAGTGGAGCAGCGCGGGGCCGTGGTCGCGCTGCAACTCCGCCAGCGCCCGCTCGTCGGTCGTCGCCGTGGCCGTGGCGGTGGTCATCGTGAACGTCCCTTCTCGCGGAGGTCGCTGCCGTCGGCGTCGTTGCCGTTGGCGTATCCGAACGCATGGGGTACGTCCGGGGACAGACGGCTCACAAGGGTCTGCGACGAGCGGTCGCTCCGCGCGGCGAGTGGTGCGGTGAACGGTTCGGCCGATCCGTTTCGTCCATTTCGAGTGATTAGCCACGTCTGGTGTATTAATCACATTAATATGAAGATATGCATGCGTTGACCGTTTGGTCGCCTTCCTCGTCAATGAAGGAGCCTGACCGATGACGACGCGCATGCGACACGGAGCCGTGGCCGCCGCCGCCCTCATGCTCGGTACGACCGCCGGATGCGCCGGACCCGGCGCCGGGGACGCCGCCGGCGAGCGTCCCGTCACCAGCGACACCGGGTCCGGCAGTTCGGTGGCGGGCGGCGCCACACCGCGGCGCGGCTTCACGCTCGTCGCCTCCGGAGACGTCCTGCCGCACGACTCCGTCATCCGCCAGGCCAACGCCGACGCGGGCGGCGCCGGCCACGACTTCGTACCGATGCTCGCCGGGGTGGAGCCCGTCGTCTCGGCCGCCGATGTGGCGATCTGTCACATGGAGACGGTGTACGGCCCCGACGGCGGGCCCTTCACCGGCTACCCGTCGTTCAAGTCACCGCCCGAGATCGCCGCCGCGCTCAAGACCACCGGCTACGACTCCTGCTCCACCGCCTCCAACCACTCCCTGGACGACGGCGCCGAGGGCATCGGCCGCACCCTCGGGGCGCTCGACAAGGCCGGGGTCAAGCACGTCGGCTCCGCGCGCTCGGCCGAGGAGGACGGCCGTCCCGCGCTCCTCGAAGCGGGCGGCGCGAAGGTCGCCCACCTGGCGTACACCTACGACACCAACGGCAGGCCGCTGCCCGACGGGCAGCCCTGGGCGGTCGACCTCATCGACGAGGAGAAGATCGTCGCCGACTCACGGGCCGCCCGCGCGGCGGGCGCCGACGTCGTCGTCGTGAGCCTCCACTGGGGTACGGAGTGGCAGACGGCGCCCGACGAGAGACAGCTGACCCTCGGCCGGAGTCTCACCGCGTCCAGGACCGGGAACCGTCCCGACATCGACCTGATCATCGGCACGCACGCCCATGTCCCGCAGGCGTACGCGAAGGTCAACGGCACCTGGATCGTCTACGGCATGGGCGACCAGATCGCCGGCGAGATGGTCAACCACGCCGGACAGTTCGACCCGCGCGGCACCCAGGGATCGATCGGCCGGTTCACCTTCGCGCCGCCCGTCGCCGACGGGGAGCGCTGGTCCGTGACCAAGGCGGAATTCGTCCCGCAGACCATGGACAACACCGTCGGACGGGTCGTCAATCTGTCCCGGGCGCTGGACGACGACCCGGCCAGGGACGACTACCGGACCACCCGCTCGGCGATCGAGGCCGCGGTCCTCGGGCGCGGCGCTGCCAAGGACGGCCTCACGATGGGCCGTTGACACCGGGCTCTCCTCCGAGGGCCCCGTACACCGTCCTACGGGACCACGGTCACCGGCCAGCGGCCCGCCTTGACCAGCCGCACCGCCACCGAGCCGATGAAGCGGTGCCCCGCCGACTCGGACGCGCCCACCACCACCGCGTCCGCCTTCAGATCGTCCGCCGCGGTGACCAGCCCGTTGTAGGGGTCACCGCGCAGCGTGTGGAACTCCCAGCGGACGTCCCAGATGCCCCTGACCCGCTCGGCACTGGTGCGGATCTCCTCCGCGAGACCTTCGGCGATCTCCTCGGTCGCGTCCGCGACCGGGGCGCCGAGCGCGGCGCCCGTCGACAGCAGCGGCTGCACGTACACCACCGCGAGCAGGGCGTTCTGCCGCCGGGCGAGACCGCCGGCGTACGCCGCCGCGCGCAGGGACGACTCGGAGCCGTCCACACCGGCGACGATCACCTTGGGGCCGTCCGTACCGCGTTCGAAGGGGGAGGGCTGCTGATCCGTCACGCCAGGAGGCTACCGGCTCCCGGAAGCCGCGCCGCCGGGGGTTGTGCCCGGGCTCCTCAACCGGGTGTCTACTTACGCTCATCTGCTCATCCCATCGGGTGCTTTACCCGTGCTCGCCGGTGTCGGTGAGGCGTGGGAGCCGCCGACCGTGCGAGCCATTGGCCATGGAACCCACCAAGAAGAACCAGATGATCCCGGGGCGACGGGCCGTCCTGCGCCTCGCCGCGGTGCTCGGGGCCGTCGGCCTGGCCCGGCTGATGACCACCGGCGACACCCACACACCGGTCCGTCCGGCGACCGGCAGCCCCCCGGCGGGTGCGTCGCCGTCCGGCAGCCCCACGGCGGGCCCCTCGGCGGCCGGACCGCCTCCGGCGGGCGCGACGGCGGCCGGAGCGCCCCCGGCACTGCCCGCCGGATCGTCCGCCTACCGGCTGAGCCCCATGACGGAGTTCCAGCCACCCGGCTACCGCCCGGCCCGCCTGCCGGTGCGCACCGAGCCCTTCATGGCGATGCCTGACCTGGGCCGCTCGATCGTGCTCACCTTCGACGACGGACCCGACCCCAAGTACACCCCCGGCATCCTCAAGACGCTGCGCGCGCACGACGTACGGGCGATGTTCTTCGTCTGCGGCCAGATGGCCAAGGGGCAGGGGGACCTGCTGCGGGAGATGGCCGACGACGGGCACATCGTGGCCAACCACAGCTGGTCCCACCCGGAGTTGCCCACGCTGAAGCCGGCCAGGATCCGTGAGGAGATGGAGCGCACCAGCGAGGTGATCGACCGGACGCTGGGCCTTCCGCCGGTCTGGTTCCGGGCCCCGTACGGCTCCTGGAACCGGCACACCTTCAAGATCGGCGCCGAGCTCGGCATGGAGCCGCTCGCCTGGACCCTGGACACCCTCGACTGGAAGTCACCGGGCACCGGAAAGATCGTCCGCAGAGTGCTCGACGGGGCCGCGCCCGGAGTCGTGGTGCTGTCGCACGACGCGGGCGGCGACCGCTCGCAGAGTGTGGCCGCGCTCCGCGACTACCTGCCCAGGCTGCTGAAGAAGGGGTACGGCATCACCGTACCGAGACGCGGATACGGCATCACCGTCCCCAAGTCCTGACACACACGACGGGTGGGGCGGCACTCACCGCCCCACCCGTACCGCGCCGGTCGGGCCGGTGTGCTCAGCGGGTCTCCACCAGCCGGGCGAAGACCACGACGTTGCCGTCGTAGCCGCCCGCCTTCGAGTAGCCGCCACCACAGGTGATCACCCGCAGCTCGGAGTGGCCGGTGTCGCCGTACACCCGCGCCCCCGGGAAGTCGTTCTTGGAGAACACCTCGACGCCGTAGATCTCGAACACCGCCACCCGCTCGTCGAAACGGGTGACCTCGATGTGCTCGCCCTTGCTCAGCGAGCCGAGGCCGTAGAAGACCGCGGGGCCCGCCTGGTTGTCGACATGGCCCACGACGACCGCGGTGCCGCGCTGGCCGGGGGCGACGCCGTTCTGGTACCAGCCCGCCATGTTCGCGTCCTGCGGGGGCGGGGCGGCGATCCAGCCCTCCGGGTCGAGCCCCACGTCCATCACGGGTGCGTCGACCTTGATCGCCGGAATCGTCACGCGGGACATGGGGGCGTACGGCAGGGGCTTCACGATGGGGACGGTCGCCGGCTCGGTCACCTGCTCCGTCCGGGTGTCCAGCCCCGCCGCCGAGGCCGGCTGGGGCGGTCCTAGGGACACGTCGGCCCCGTTCCGCATCAGTGCGAGACCGGAGAGCATGACGAGAGCCAGTACGCCCCAGGGCGAGCGTTTCCTCGACTCCGAGCCGCGGTGGGCCAGGCCCATGTTTCTCCCTTCGTGGGCGCCTGGTACGCACGCTAGGCGCGGACGCCCGTGCCCGCGACAGCTGGAGGGCGAACGGGTGGTGCGGCCGTCCGAGCCCGCCCCGCTGCCCCATTCGAGTAGTCGTCATATAAAAACTTCTGACGGTCCGTGACCTGCGGGTCCGTCAGGCCGGATCGGGTTCTGTCGGCGTGTCGCCTCACCAGGGTGGACCAGTGCCGGAATGCGTCGAACGCTCCGGTTGGTGATGGTTCGTCATGGAGGGCGTACTCGTCGAATATCCCGGAGCACCGCTTTGGGGCGTCTTCCACTGGAGGCTCAACGATGCGTGCTTCACGCGCTCTCATGGTGACTGCCGCGGCCTGCGCCGCCGTGGCGCTCTCCGCCCCCCTGGCCGGGGCGACCAACGGCCCGACCAATGTCCGCGTCAACCCGTTCGCCGTGCACCAGGGCGGTACGTTGCACATCACCGTCGACGGCTGCGGCCACGGCGGCACCGTCACGTCCAACGCCTTCCCCACGGCGCAGCTCTCGGTGAACTCCTCCGGGCACTCGGAGGCCAGGGCCCGTATCAACAACAACGCCACGCCCGGCGACTACAACCTCTCCGTCAAGTGCAGCGACAACAGCCGCATCGCGACCCACCGCTTCCGGGTGCTCGCCGGCCAGGGCGCGGAGGGCGGCCTCGGCGGCTCCATCGGCCCCAGCTCGACCGAGATGGCGGTCGGTGCGGGTCTGGTCGGCACCGCGGCGGTCGGCGGCACCTACTTCATCGCCCGGCGCCGTCGTGCGGGCAACGCGCTCGTCTGACCGGCGGGACCCGCGCGTACGGCGAACGTCCGTCGCCCCAAGCCCTCTCAGGGACTTGGGGCGACGGACGTTCCGTGCTTCCCGGGGCCGGCGGGGCGAGCGGGGGACGGCGGAGGGGTCAGTGCAGACGGTTCGCCGAGCGGCGGCGCACGACCAGGACGGTGCCGGCGGTCGCCGCGGCGACCAGGCCGGTGCCGACCGCGAGTTCCGTGGCGTTCATGCCCATGAAGCTGCCGCCGAGGCCGCCCTTGACTC
>NZ_JAAPBF010000241.1 GCF_022695985.1 Streptomyces sp. NP-1717
CAGCGAATCCACTTGACCAGCACCGCGCCATCGTACGGGGCCGGACGTGGCCCAGGTCACGCTCCGGCCGACCGGGCCGGAGCCGCACAATGATCCACATGACAGCCCTGCACGCCAACCCGCTCTTCACCCGTCTGGAGTCCGCCGAGAGCGTGCTCGTCGCCGGCGCGGGCGGCGGATTCGACATCTACGCGGGGCTGCCGGTGGCCCTGTCCCTCCTTCACCAGGGCAAGCGCGTCCAGCTCGCCAACCTCTCGTTCAGCGCGGTCGAAGGGCTGCCGCTGGAGAGCTGGCTCGCCCCCGACGTCGCCGCCGTCACACCGGACACGGCCCCGCACCAGGCGTACTTCCCCGAACGCACACTCGCCCAGTGGCTGGCGCTGCACCGCTACCCGAGCACGGTGCACGCGTTCAGCCGCGTGGGCGTGCAGCCGCTGCGCGCCGCCTACCGGGCGCTGATCGAGAGGTACGGGATCGACGCCGTCGTACTGGTCGACGGCGGCACGGACATCCTCATGCGCGGCGACGAGTCGGGCCTCGGGACGCCCGAGGAGGATCTGACCAGCGTCGCCGCGCTGGCCGGGATCGACGTGCCCGAGCGGCTGATCGTCTCCGTGGGCTTCGGGGTCGACGCGTACCACGGGGTGAGCCACGGGCTCGTACTGGAGAACATCGCCGCGCTCGAACGGGACGGCGCGTATCTCGGGGCCTTCTCGGTGTCCCGTTCGACACGGGAGGGCGCGCTGTTCGTCGACGCGGTGGCACACGCGCAGGAGTGCACACCGGACCACCCGAGCATCGTGAACGGGTCGATAGCGGCGGCGGTCCGGGGCTCCTTCGGAGACGTGCAGTTCACCTCCCGCACCCGGGGCAGCGAGCTGTTCGTCAATCCACTGATGTCGCTCTGCTTCGCCTTCGAACTGGAGGGGGTCGCGCGCCGTTGCCTCTATCTCGACCGTATCGAGGACACCCATCTGATCCGGCAGGTGAGCAGCGCCATCGAGCTGTTCCGCGAGGAGGTCCGTACGAGGCCGCCGCGTGGGATCCCGCACTGAGACGGCGCGGGCGGGGGCGAGGGAAACCCCGGTGGACGCCGCTCATGGCGAGTCGTGGCCAAGTGGCGTCAACTGGCCGGTACGGGGGGTGTGTTGTCGGTCTCGCGGACTAGCCTTGTACTCGGAGTTGTCGGACGTTACGGAGGGATGACCGGTGAGCAGCAGTCTCAACAGAGGCGTCGAAAAGGTTGAGGTCACCCTCAAATGGGATCCGAGCCCGCTGGGCCGGCCACCGCACGACCTGGACATCGTGGCCGCGACGTACACCGCTGACACGCCGGTCGACAGGCCTGCCTATCTGGTGCACTTCGACAGCCGCTCCCCGGACGGGACGATCATCCTGGAGAGGGAGAGCCGGACGGGCCAGGGATTCGGCTCCGACGAGGTGATGACCCTGGAGCTCGACCGCCTCGGGTCGGACTATGTGCGCGTGGTCGTGGGGGTCGTCATCCAGCAGCGCGAGGGCCGGAAGGCCTTCGGCGACATATCGGCCGCCTCCGTCCGCGTCCTCGAGGGCCTGGCCGAGCTGACGACGAGCGATTTCGCCGACGTCGCCCGGTCGACGTCGGCGACGATCGCGGAGTTCTCCAGGAACGAGTCGGGAACGTGGGACTTCCGGCCGGCGGTCCGCGGATTCGACGCCGACCCGCAGGAGTTCACGGAGCGGATGGGCAGCGTGTGACGACACCGCCGAGGTGTCGCTGAGGATCCCCGGACGCGGCCCGACGCCCCCGCCTGGGGCCTTCGACCGGCGCGCCGAGAGGGGCGTCAGCACACGGCTGACGCCCCTCTGATCAGGCACTGCTACTGCTCACACGGCAGGACGCCGGGTGACGCGACCGTGGCCGGCGGCGCTCGGGATCAGCTGCAGCCGCTCGTCGATCCGCAGCCCTCGCAGATGTAGCAGGACCCGGCCCGCTGCATCTTCGTACCGCACGAGAAGCAGAGCGGCGCGTCGGCGCTGATGCCGAGTTGCATCTCGACCAGCTCCGCCGAGGTGTGCGCCTGCTTGGGCGCGGGCGCCTCCGGGACGGGCGACGTCGCGGTCGGGCTCACCGACTTCAGCGGCTCCACCTGGCGCGGAGCGGACTGCGCCAGGGTCTCGACGTCCATGCCGTCCTCGTCGTCCAGGGACGGCTCGTACGAGCCGGTCTCCAGGTGACGCTGACGCTCGTCGGCCGAGTGGATCCCGAGAGCCGAACGCGTCTCGAACGGGAGGAAGTCGAGCGCGAGGCGCCGGAAGATGTAGTCCACGATCGACTGCGCGAGTCGCACGTCCGGGTCGTCCGTCATACCGGCCGGCTCGAAGCGCATGTTGGTGAACTTCGAGACGTACGTCTCCAGCGGGACGCCGTACTGGAGTCCCACCGACACCGCGATCGAGAAGGCGTCCATCATGCCCGCCAGGGTCGACCCCTGCTTGGACATCTTCAGGAAGACCTCGCCGAGCCCGTCGTCCGGGTAGGAGTTCGCCGTCATGTAACCCTCGGCGCCACCCACCGTGAAGGACGTGGTGATGCCGGGACGGCCCTTGGGCAGCCGCCTGCGGACGGGGCGGTACTCGACGACCTTCTCCACCGCCTGGCGGATCGTGTCCTCGGCCTTCTCGGCGACCTGCTCCTTCTTCTTCGCGGAGAGCGGCTGCCCGACCTTGCAGTTGTCGCGGTAGATGGCGAGCGCCTTGACGCCGAGCTGCCACGCCTTGAAGTAGACCTCTTCGACGTCCTCGACGGTCGCCGTCTCCGGCAGGTTGACCGTCTTGGAGAGCGCGCCGGAGATCCACGGCTGGATCGCCGCCATCATCCGTACGTGGCCCATCGCGGAGATGGAACGCTCACCCATCGCGCAGTCGAAGACCGGGTAGTGCTCGGGCTTCAGGCCGGGCGCGTCGATCACGTTGCCGTTCTCAGCGATGTGGGCGACGACCGCCTCGATCTGCTCCTCCTGGTAGCCGAGGCGGCGCAGGGCCTGCGGCACCGTGCCGTTGACGATCTGCATCGAGCCGCCGCCGACCAGCTTCTTGAACTTGACCAGCGCGAGGTCGGGTTCGAGGCCGGTGGTGTCGCAGGACATCGCCAGACCGATGGTGCCGGTGGGCGCGATGACCGAGGCCTGCGCGTTGCGGAAGCCGTTCTTGGCGCCGAGACGGACGACGTCCTGCCAGGCCTCCGTGGCCGCGGCCCAGATCGGGCTGTCCAGGTCGTCCACGCGCACGGCAGCGCCGTTGGCGTCCGCGTGCTGCTTCATGACCCGCTGGTGCGGCGTGGCGTTGCGGGCGTAGCCGTCGTACGGGCCGACGACCCCGGCCAGTTCGGCCGAGCGCTTGTACGACGTGCTCGTCATCAGCGAGGTGATGGCGCCGGCGAGCGCGCGCCCGCCGTCACTGTCGTACGCGTGGCCCGTGGCCATCAGCAGGGCGCCCAGGTTGGCGTAGCCGATGCCCAGCTGGCGGAAGGCGCGGGTGTTCTCGCCAATCTTCTGCGTCGGGAAGTCGGCGAAGCAGATGGAGATGTCCATCGCCGTGATGACCAGTTCGACGACCTTGGAGAAACGCTCGATCTCGAAGGACTGGTTTCCCTTGCCGTCGTCCTTGAGGAACTTCATGAGGTTCAGCGAGGCGAGATTGCACGACGTGTTGTCCAGGTGCATGTACTCGCTGCACGGGTTCGAGCCGTTGATGCGGCCGGATTCCGGGCAGGTGTGCCACTGGTTGATGGTGTCGTCGTACTGAATGCCGGGGTCGGCGCACGCCCACGCGGCCTCGGCCATCTTGCGGAAGAGGGACTTCGCCTCGACCTCTTCGATGACGTCGCCGGTCATACGGGCGCGCAGCCCGAACTTCCCGCCGGCCTCGACGGCTTTCATGAACTCGTCGTTCACACGGACCGAGTTGTTGGCGTTCTGGTACTGGACGGACGTGATGTCGTCGCCGCCCAGATCCATGTCGAAGCCCGCGTCACGCAGGGCGCGGATCTTCTCCTCCTCCTTCACCTTGGTCTCGATGAAGTTCTCGATGTCGGGGTGGTCGACGTCGAGGATGACCATCTTGGCCGCACGGCGCGTGGCGCCGCCGGACTTGATCGTCCCGGCGGAGGCGTCGGCACCGCGCATGAAGGAGACGGGACCCGAGGCGTTGCCGCCCGAGGAAAGAAGCTCCTTGGAAGAACGGATCCGCGAGAGGTTCAGGCCGGCGCCGGAGCCGCCCTTGAAGATCATGCCCTCTTCCTTGTACCAGTCGAGGATCGACTCCATGGAGTCGTCGACGGCCAGGATGAAGCAGGCGGAGACCTGCTGGGGCTGGGGCGTACCCACGTTGAACCAGACCGGCGAGTTGAAGCTGAAGATCTGGTGCAGGAGGGCGTACGCCAGCTCGTGCTCGAAGATCTCCGCGTCCGCGGGCGTGGTGAAGTAGCCGTTCTCCTCGCCCGACTTGCGGTACGTCTTCACGATCCGGTCGATGAGCTGCCTGAGGCTCGTCTCACGCTGTGGCGTGCCGACAGCCCCGCGGAAGTACTTGCTGGTGACGATGTTGACCGCGTTCACCGACCAGAAGCCGGGGAACTCGACGCCACGCTGGTCGAAGTTGACCGAGCCGTCGCGCCAGTTGGTCATGACGACGTCCCGGCGCTCCCAGACCACCTCGTCGTACGGATGCACGCCGGGGGTCGTGTGGATTCGCTCGATACGCAGGCCCTTGCCGGTCTTGGCTCCCTTGCCGCGGGAACCCCGTGCCGTCGGACCGCTCGCCGTCTCTGTCATGCCGCCTCCCATGTACAGGCGAAAACGCCCTGATGTGCCACGTTCTTCCCATGGCACAGTGATGTGTCCAATGCCATGGGCGCCGCTCGGGCGCTCGTGGCCGGTCTCGTCGCCGCCGGGCGCCCGATCGACAGTGATCGGTCGCTGAGCTGTCGCGATAGGTCGGTGACCGATCGATGACCGATCGGCCGTCACCGACCGAGATGTCGGTTCCGGTGACCGTGCCGCTGCCGGTGTCCGGTCAGTCGGCAGCGGTGACGGGCTCGGGGACCTCGGGGGTCGCGCCCGGCCCGCCTTCCTCTGTGGGAGGCCGCGTGCGGAGCTCCGCCACGGCGGCCTCGAAGTCTTCGGGCGAGTCGAACGCCCTGTATACGGATGCGAAGCGCAGGTACGCGACGAGGTCGAGCTCCTGCAAGGGGCCGAGTATGGCCAGCCCTACATCGTGGGTGGTCAGTTCGGCGCTGCCGGTGGCGCGCAGCGCCTCCTCGACCCGCTGGCCGAGTTGGGCGAGAGCGTCCTCGGTGACCGGCCGTCCCTGGCACGCCTTGCGGACGCCGGAGATGACCTTCGTACGGCTGAAGGGTTCCGTGACTCCGCTGCGCTTGATCACCATCAGCGAGGCGGTCTCCACCGTCGTGAAACGGCGCGAGCAGTCGGGGCACTGACGGCGGCGCCGGATGGACGTCCCGTCGTCGGTGGTGCGGCTGTCGACGACACGGCTGTCGGGGTGCCTGCAGAAGGGACAGTGCATGGCTTTCCGACCCTCCTTCACAGCACGACTGAGAAGCCTCGACGGGCCCTGGTGGGGCCGTACGAAGCGGTCTCCAGCATAGGCGATGGCCTCCGTCAGGAAAGACCCGGGACCACTACTTCTGGGCGACTGAGCCAATCCAACCACTACATGTAGGGCTCGCGCACGCTTCGGACCGATCGCGCGTGTCGCGGCGGGACGACGGATCGGCCGCCCTGCGGCGCCCGGCGCGAGGGGGCCCGGCACGAGAGTACGGGAGCCCGGAGGGTCCCGTGGCCCCGGGCCGCCCGATGAGACACTGGGCGCCGCCGGCCGCGCCGGGACGGCTGTGGGGATTTCCGCAATGAGCCGTGTACGGCTCGTAGATGAGCCGTGGACGACCCGCCTGGAGGGCGTCGAATAGGCGTCACATACACCGCCGATATTGCCCCGTCAGCACTTCCGGGGATTTTCACTCGAACGTGTGTTTGGCGCAACCTTTCGAAAGCAACTACCGTTGTCCAGCTAGGGAGAACATTTCGAGAGGGGCCGACGTGACCACCACCGCAGACAGCGCCACCATTACCGCCCAGGACCGCTCCCAGAGCCGACTCGAGCCGGTGCATGCCATGAATGACGCAGCCACGAATCCGGAGGGCACAAAGCCCACTCGCTCGCTGCCCGGCCGACCTCCCGGAATCCGGGCGGACAGCTCCGGTCTCACGGACCGGCAGCGGCGGGTCATCGAAGTCATCCGCGACTCCGTGCAGCGACGCGGATATCCGCCGTCGATGCGCGAGATCGGCCAGGCCGTCGGCCTGTCCAGCACATCCTCCGTCGCCCACCAGCTGATGGCTCTGGAGCGCAAGGGATTCCTGCGCAGGGATCCGCACCGGCCGAGGGCCTACGAGGTCCGGGGTTCCGACCAGCCGAGCACCCAGCAGACGGACACCACGGGCAAACCCGCCGCGTCGTACGTGCCGTTGATCGGCCGGATCGCCGCGGGCGGGCCGATTCTCGCGGAGGAATCCGTCGAGGACGTGTTCCCGCTGCCCCGCCAACTGGTCGGTGACGGCGAGCTGTTCGTGCTCAAGGTCGTCGGTGACTCGATGATCGAAGCGGCGATCTGCGACGGCGACTGGGTGACGGTGCGCCGTCAGCCCGTGGCCGAGAACGGCGACATCGTCGCCGCGATGCTGGACGGCGAGGCCACCGTCAAGCGCTTCCGGCGCGAGGACGGCCATGTGTGGCTGCTCCCGCACAACGCGGCGTACCAGCCGATTCCCGGCGACGACGCGACGATCCTCGGCAAGGTCGTAGCGGTCCTGCGGCGGGTGTGAGGGCTCGCCGGCTCAGGCCGGCCCCGGGATCCACTGCGCCGGTCCCGGGGCCTCGCTGTGCCCGCCGCGGGCCGTCCCTCTGAAGGGTCGGCCCGCGCAGGTGGTCGCGGAGCACCGGCCTCGCGCCCACCGCCTCCTCAGGAGCATCGCCCCCTCAAGACCACCGACTACTCACGAGCACCGACCGGACCGTCCTGGTGTGCGGTCCTCCACGGTCACTCAGGTCCCTGGTCACTTGCCCTCGGACTTGGCCCGCGCGTCGATCGCGGCCAGCGAGCGGCGCGCCTGGTTGCGGTCCGTCGTGTACCAGAAATCGGGCATCGAGGCCCGCAGATAGCTGCCGTACCGCGCGTTCGCCAGCCGAGGGTCCAGTACCGCCACGACACCCCGGTCCCCGGAGGCTCGCACCAGCCGGCCCGCGCCCTGAGCCATCAGCAGGGCGGCGTGCGTGGCCGCCACGGACATGAACCCGTTGCCCCCGGCCTCCTCGACCGCCTTCTGGCGCGCGCTCATCAGCGGATCGTCCGGACGCGGGAACGGAATCCGGTCCATCACCACCAGCTGTGAACTCGGGCCGGGAACATCCACGCCCTGCCAGAGCGAGAGCGTGCCGAACAGACACGTCGCGGGGTCCGCGGCGAAAGCCTTGATCAACTCGCCGAGGGTCTCCTCCCCTTGCAGCAGGATCGGCGTGTCGAGTCTGCCGCGCAGCTCCTCGGCGGCGGCCTGGGCGCCGCGCATCGAGGAGAACAGTCCGAGCGTACGGCCGCCGGCGGCCTCCACCAGCTCCGCGAGCTCGTCCATCATGTCGCCGCGCGAACCCTCCCGGCCGGGTGGGGAGAGGTGCCGGGCGACATAGAGAATTCCCTGCTTGGGATAGTCGAAGGGCGATCCGACGTCGATGCCCTTCCACTGCGGGACGTCCTCGCCCCCCGTCCCCTCCGGGGCCAGGCCCAGCGACGCGCCGACACCGTTGAAGTCGCCGCCGAGCTTGAGTGTGGCGGAGGTCAGGACCACCGAGCGCTCGTTGAAGAGCTTCTCCCGCAGCAGGCCCGACACGGAGAGCGGGGCGACCCGCAGCGACGCGCCGAACCGGTCGTGGCGCTCGTACCAGACCACGTCCCACTCGCTGCCGTTGGCGATCCGCTCCGCGACGCTGTGGACGGATTCGACGGCCGCGAGAGCCTGCTTGCGTACGGCGTCCTCGTCCTGGACGGACTTGTCGCGGGTCGCCCCGATCGCCGAGATCACCGTGCGCGCCGCGTCACGCAGCGCCATCAGTGCGTAGCCGAGGTCCTCGGGGATCTCTTCGAGCCGGCCGGGGAGCGCGAGCTCCATCAGCCGCTCGAAGGTCTCGGAGGCCGTCTGGAGCGAGTCCGCGGCCTTCTCGTCGACCAGTTTGGCCGCACGGCGCACCGCGCGGTTGACCTGGCCGGGGGTCAGCTCTCCGGTGGCGACGCCGGTCACCCGCGACACCAGTTCATGGGCCTCGTCGACGATCAGCACCTCGTGCTGCGGGACGACGGGCGCGCCCTCGATGGCGTCGATGGCCAGAAGCGCGTGGTTGGTGATCACGACATCGGCGAGCTTGGCCCGCTCGCGCGCCATCTCCGCGAAGCACTCGGCACCGTAGGCACATTTCGTGGCGCCGAGGCACTCACGGGACGACACCGAGATCTGCGCCCAGGCCCGGTCGGAGACACCCGGCGTGAGATTGTCGCGGTCGCCGGTCTCCGTCTCGTCCGCCCAGTCCCGCATCCTCAGCAGGTCCTTGCCGAGCTTGCTGGTGGGCGCCGCCGCCTCGAACTGGTCGAAAAGGCCGTCCTCCTCGTCCTGCGGCGCGCCTTCGTTGAGACGGTGCAGACAGAGGTAGTTGGAGCGGCCCTTGAGCATGGCGTACTCGGGACGGCGCCCCAGCAGGGGGCTCAGCGCGTCGACCGTACGGGGAAGGTCACGCTCCACGAGCTGCCGTTGCAGGGCCAGGGTCGCGGTGGCCACCACGACGCGCTCACCGTGCGCCAGCGCCGGGACCAGATAGCCGAGCGACTTTCCGGTGCCGGTACCGGCCTGCACGAGCAGATGGGAGTTGTCGTCGATGACCTCCGCGACGGCCTCGGCCATGGTGACCTGGCCTGGCCGTTCCACACCGCCGACAGCGGTGACGGCGGCATGGAGGAGCTCGGAGAGAGATGGCTTCGTCATAGCCCGACCACCCTACGGCTCACCACCGACAACGGTGGTCACGTCCCGCTCGCACCGTCCGCCGGCAGGGCCAGCGGATTGGGCACCGTGCCGTGCACGGCGGCGTGCGGGCGGTCCGCGCGGTCGCGGTATCCGTCGAGATGCAGCCGGTTGCGGTTGAGGCAGAGCCGCGCGATACGGGGCGTGAGCAGGTCGAACGTCTCGAAGCGGTCCTTGAGTTCGGGGAAGCGGGCCTGGTGGCGCAGGATTTCGGCCCGTACGAGTGACCAGAACGTCCGCTCCGGTACGTCCAGTTGGTCCTGGCACAGCGGCGCGAGGAAGCGGAAGACGCCGACGAAGAGACCGGCGTGGATGAACTGGGTGAGGAACGACGGCTCTTCGGTGAGGAGGGTGTCCCTGACCTCCTGGGGCATTCCCTGGTGCTCCGGGAGTGGCCGGGCGCTGATGTTCACGTCGTCCACGAAGTCCTTGATCGCGAGGCGGACGGGGACGTCCCCCTCGTCGAAGACGACGACCGTGTTCTCGCCGTGCGGCGAGAACACGGTGCCGTAACGGTAGAGGAAGCGCAGCAGCGGCGGCAGGAGCGCGGCGAAGAGCCTGCGGAGCCAGACTTCGGCCGGGAGCCCGGACCGTTCGACGAGTTCGGCGGTGAAGGCCCGGCCGGCCGGATCGGTGTGGAGGAGCGAGGCGAGGGTCCGCGCACGCTCGCCGCGGGCGAGTCTGGCGGGGAGCGGTTCACGCCAGATGGCGCCGAGGAGTTCCCTGTACTGGTACGGGACCTCGGGGAGGTGGTCGTAGAGCGGGTGGGTCACCGTCACCGACGCCACTTCCCCGAGCAGGATCACTCCGCACTCGTCGCGGAGGAAGGGATCCGACTCGTACAGCCCGCGCATCCAGGCGGTGACGGCCGGAGCGGCCAGCGTGCGTTCGGTGGGCAGACCGCGCCAGACCAGGGTGTTGAGGATGGACAGGGGCAGTTTCACCGTGTGGCGGTCCGGCCGGGTGGTGTTGAGGAACGTACGGATGGACTGCTGCGGCAGTCTGCGGTCGCCGTCGGTGGGGAGCGGGACGATCGCGCCGGCGGCGATCTCCGCGGCGTAGAGCGGCAGGATCACTTCGTCCCACTGCCAGGGGTGCACGGGGAGATAGAGGTACGTGTCCGGGTCGAGGCCCCGGGAGCGGAGTTCGGCGGCGAAGCCGTCGCGGGTCGCGGGGTCGAGCTCGGAGTCGTAGAGCCGGCCGGGCGAGGCGAGGGAGGGGACGCCCCGGTAGGTGGCGAGGGTGGTGCTGACCGCTGTCCAGGGGAGTGGGGAGGGGGTGCGGGACTCGGGCGCCCAGCGGGTGGCGTCGGTGGCGGAGAAACCTATGCGGCCTTTGTTGAGTATGAGCCAGGGGTGCCCGGTCTGGTGGCCTTCGAGATCGGCGTGGTCGAGGTCGGCGAGTTCGGCGGCGGTGAGGGCGGTGCCGTCGATCCTGGTGTCGGCGACGAGGGTGGCGTTCAGTTCGCGGACGAGGTGGCCGAGCGTGGCGCCGTCGATCGCGAGGAGGCGGCGCGCGAGCACGAGAAAGCGGAGGGGGTCGCGGAAGGGCTGTCCGGCGTGCTCGACGGAGTGGGGGTCGACGCGCCAGCTGCCGTAGGCGCCGCGACGGGCGGTGAAGGTGAGGGGGGTGCCGTCGTCGAGCGCGAGCGTGTACCGGTCGGGAGCTTCGCCGCTCGCGGTGCCCGGCAGGGCGACGGGCGTGATGATCTCCTCGTACGCGAATTCACCGAGGAGCTTCGCGAGGA
>NZ_JAAPBF010000242.1 GCF_022695985.1 Streptomyces sp. NP-1717
GCCCCCGGCGACCGCCAGCCGCCCGCCGAGTTCGACAACCTCTTCCGCAGCGAGGGCGCCGGCCAGGTGCCGGACGAGACACAGCAGTTGCCGCAGTTCGACCCGGGCGCCGGTCCGGGAGCCGGCCCCGGCAGGCGCAGGGGCGGTCCGCAGGGCCGCGGCCGGCAGGGCGCCCCGCAGCAGGGTTACGGACAGGGTGGCGCACCGCCCCCGTACGGGCAGCCGCCGCGCGGTCCCCAGGAGCCGTCGGGCCCGCAGGGCCGGGCCGCCGGGCGCCGCAAGTCCTCGCCGGTCCCGCTGATCGCCGCGGTCGTCGTCGGCTGCGCCGTCCTCGGACTCGGCGCGGGCTGGCTGATGAGCGGGGACGACGGCGAGAAGCAGGACAAGAACCAGACCGTGTCGTCGGAGAGTTCACCCACGGGCCCCGGCGAGGACGAGCAGCCCGCCGACCCCGCCAAGCCCCAGGCCGAGGAGCTCGACAAGCTCCTCGCCGAGAGCAACGACAGCCGGGCGGCGGTGATCAGCGCGGTCGAGTCGATCAAGACCTGCGACAACCTGGACAAGGCCGTCAGCGACCTCCAGGGCGCGGCCGACCAGCGCCGCGACCTGGTCGCCCGCCTCAAGGAACTGACCCTCGACAAGCTGCCCCAGCACGGCCAGCTGTCGTCCTCGCTGACCCGTGCGTGGCAGGCGTCCGCCTCGGCGGACGACCACTACGCGACGTGGGCGGGCGAGGCGAAGACGAAGAAGGGCTGCAAGGGCGGCAAGGCCCGCACGACGAAGGCGGCCTCCGAGGGCCACGCCGCGAGCGGCGAGGCGACGGCGGCCAAGCGCAAGGCGTCGGGCCTGTGGAACGGCATCGCCTCCAAGTACGGCCTCACGGAACGAGCCCCGACGGAGCTGTGACACCCGCTCGGCCCTCGATCGCCGACCGGGCCGCGTGTTCGCCGTCGATCGCCGGACGGGCTCGAACGAGCCCGTCCCGGCGGGCGGTCCCTGACGGCACGCCCCCGGCGCTACGCGCGGGGGCCCCCGTCGCTCAGGGTGCCGCGGACGTCCACGAAGCCGTCCCTGAGGGAGACCAGCCGGCCTTCGCGGACCACCTGGAAGGTCACCTCGCTGTTCACGATGCGCGGGAAGCCGGGTGAGCCGAGCATGTCCTCGTACCGCCAGCGCAGCGTGGGTGTGAGGCCGCCCGTATCGACCTTCGCGCCCTTGTCCAGCGCGTGCGAGAACGTCGCCGAGGAGATCGTGTCCCGGCCGATCGACTCGACGACCGACTTGAGCGCGGTGTAGGCGATCCATGTCGTCTGCACGCCCGGGTCCGCCGGGTCGATGCTGTCGTCGCCGAACGCGTGCTCACGGAGCACGTCGCGCATCGGCTCCCACGCCGGGTCCGACGCCTGCGGGTACCAGCCCGTGACGTACGCGCCCTCGAAGACGCCCTTCGAGCCGCCCGTGCGGTCCACCAGAGGCTGGCCGACGCTGCCGAGCACCGAGGAGATGCGGATGTCCGCGCCGATGTCGGGGAGCCGCCGGTAGGAGTCGAAGAACGTCTCCGTACGGTCGCCGAGCACCGCCGTGACACAGCCGTCGGACGCGTTGTCGCGCGCCCGCTCCGCCGAGTCGGTGTAGTCGGTGGCGTCCTCGGCCGCGCGGATGTCCGTCGCCTTGTCGTTACCGTCCCGGCCGGTGTCGCCGCCCTTGCCGCCCTTGTTCAGTCCGGAGTTGAGCAGTTCCGGCATCGCGTCGCCGGTGATCGTGTCGGGCCGCACGATGGAGACCCGGCCGCACTCGCCGCCGAGCTGCATGCCGTTGCCGGCCAGGAGCGCCGCCTGGCCGCCGTTGACCGGGTAGGAGACGAAGCTGGAGAACTCGCGCTCGGCGATGCCGTAGCCGCCGAGGTACGGGATCCCGGCCGCCTCCAGCGGTGCCATGAAGGCGTCGCCGTGCTGGCTGTACGAGCCGACGACGGCCGTGACGTCCTTCTCGGCCGCCAGGCGCGCGCAGTCGGCGGCGCCCGCCGAGGTGTTGCGTTCGTTGCAGGTCAGCACCCGCAGCTCGTGGCCGTCGATACCACCTGAGGCGTTGACCCAGCGCGCGTAGGCCTTGGCCATGGCCGGCATGCCCGGCATGTTCGTCGCGGCGGTGCCCTCGGGCGCCCAGGTCATGACGGTGACGGGCTCCCTGGAGCCCCCCGGCCCACCAGGGAGTACGCCGCACCCGGTGACCACCGATGCCCCGGCCGCGACCGTACACAGGACGCGGACCACCGGATTCCGGTGGAAGGGGCGGGGCGGGGAGGAGCGCTGCTGCCTACCGGTCATGTATCCGCACACTTCCGGCCTATGGGTAACTGCCAGGTGGAGCTTGTTCAACCGCGCATGACCGTGAGGTGAATTACGGGGGGCCACGTGATCGCCTGACGGAGGACCGTACGATCGACTCCTGTGCAGCAAGGTTCGGAGAACTCTTCCCGTCGCGGCCGTCGCTCCTCCACCATGGGCGACATGCCGCTCAATGACATTCCCTGGTGGCGCTGGCGCAGCAATGTGCGCTCGGCGCTGCACATGCTTTCCGATCCCGTCTTCCACCAGGAGTTCTGGCTGGCCGGCCGGGAGGGGTACGGCGACGTCACCGACGCCGTGTACCGCCTGGTCGAGGACACCTGGCTGGACAACTGGTCGGCGGAGAAATACGTCGGGACGATCTTCCGTGACTCCGGCGAGGCCGCCCTCGTCGACGTCGCCGTCCTGCGGGTGCTGCGGATCATGCACCAGGTGGGGCCGGACGCGCCGATCTCGGTGTACCTGGAGCACCACGGCTGGCCGGAGGCGGTACGCGCGGCGCGCGAGGCGCACGTACGGCTGGCCGTCAACGACGGCGAGGACCCCGACACGGTGCCGCGCTCGCTGGACGTGCTGCGGATCATGACGCGGTCCGCCTGACACGGTCCGCCTGACGGTCACGACCGGCCCGTACGGGGCCCGTGTGGAATCCTCTGGGGTCATGAGTTCCCCGCAGCAGCCCGCCGCCCGGGCCGACCGGCCCGCCCCGTCCGACCAGTACGTCCTGACGCTGTCCTGCCCGGACAAACAGGGCATCGTGCACGCCGTGTCCAGCTTTCTCTTCATGACCGGGTGCAACATCGAGGACAGCCAGCAGTTCGGCGACCGCGACACCGGGCTCTTCTTCATGCGGGTCCACTTCTCCGCCGAGGTGCCGGTGACCGTGGAGAAGTTGCGCGCGAGCTTCGCCGCCGTGGGGGACTCCTTCCGGATGGACTGGCAGCTCCACCGCGCCGAGGACCGGATGCGGGTGGTCCTGATGGTCAGCAAGTTCGGCCACTGCCTCAACGACCTGCTCTTCCGGTCGAGGACCGGCGCGCTCCCCGTGGACATCGCCGCCGTCGTCTCCAACCACACGGACTTCGCCGAGCTGGTCGCCTCGTACGACATCCCCTTCCACCACATCCCCGTCACCAAGGACACCAAGGCGGCGGCCGAGGCCGAGCTGCTGGAGCTGGTGCGCGCCGAGGACGTGGAACTGGTCGTGCTGGCCCGCTACATGCAGGTGATCTCCGACGACCTGTGCAAGCAGCTGAACGGCCGGATCATCAACATCCACCACTCCTTCCTGCCGAGCTTCAAGGGCGCGAAGCCGTACCACCAGGCGCACGCCAGGGGTGTGAAGCTGATCGGCGCGACCGCGCACTATGTGACGGCCGACCTCGACGAGGGCCCGATCATCGAGCAGGAGGTCGAGCGCGTCGGTCACGAGGTCACCCCGGAGCAGCTGGTGGCGATCGGCCGCGACGTGGAGTGCCAGGCGCTGGCCCGCGCGGTCAAGTGGCACGCCGAGCACCGGATCCTGCTGAACGGCCGCCGCACGGTGATCTTCGGCTAGGCCCTGTCCGGCGGATCTTCGCGGGCCCGGAACGCCTGGCACGGCACCTCGCCGCGTTGTCGGAGTCGTCCAAGTACGTCCAGTACGAGCACGATCCTCCGCCTTGCGATGCACCGCACCAGACGCCCCGGACTCTCCGCGAAGATCCGCCGGACAGAGCCTAGGCCGCCGGCGCCGCGCGGTGATCTTCGGCTGGACCGCCGGCGCCGCGCGGGTTCGGTCCCGTCCGGCGCCGCCGTGTCAGAGCCGGCTCAGCGAAGCCGCCGCGAACAGCACGTCCCGGATCGCCTCGCGGTCGCCGTCCTGGCCGGCCGCGGCCTCCTCCGGCGAGATGTGCCCGGCCACCAGCTGGCAGAACTCGACGCCGTCCAGCGCGACCTGGGCCACCGCGCGCTCCGCCGTGCCCACCGCCGCCGGTGAGTCCAGCGCGATGTACCAGTTCCCGCCGCCCGCGCCCTCGACCTCCAGATGCAGCGAGCGCCCCGGCGACCCCGGCACGACGAGCTGCTGAGCGGGCGCGGCCAGGCCCGCGCGGCGGCGGGCCGCGAGGGCGGACGGGATGAGCTGCGCGGCGAGGTCGATCATCACGTGCAGATGCGGGCCGCTCGGCGGCGGGTACGGGTAGTCCACGGCGTCGGCGATGTCGACGCCGTGGATCCAGCACTCGAAGGCCCGGTCGATCATCGCGTCCCGCAGCGGCAGCGCGAACTCGCCGTACGAGACGGAGAGTTCGGCCACACCGCGCCCCGCGAAGGACACCGTCCTGATCAGCGTGTGGCTCTGGTCGCGCCACGGTTCGCGGATCGTGCGGGTGGGCGGCGGATGCGCCGAACGCCAGAACGCCTCCGTCCGGTCGGTCGGCGACAGCGGCGCCGGCTCGCCCAGCGGGTCGTCGAGTCCCAGCGCCGAAGCGACCAGTCCGTCGACGGTCATGAGGTGCCCGATCACCCCGGCGACCGTGGCCCGCCGCGCGGTGCGCTCCTCCTTCTCGAACCATCTGAGCTGGAGCGGCGCGTGCCACTCCGCGTCGCCGAAGTCGCGCAGCAGCGCGTCGAGCCGGGCGGTCTCGGCGTCGTACGGGGTGGCCCACGCCGGCACCGGGATACGGGCGGCCCTGCGGTCGAGGCAGTTCTCCAGCACCCGTGCGCGCAGCAGCGGAGGGAGATCGAGATTGCGGTCGGCCTGCAACAGGCCGACGGCGTCACGGAGTTTGAGGGCCTCGTCGGCACACGGCGCGCACTCGGTGAGGTGGTTCTCGACGTGCGTCGTCTCCTCGGGCGAGCAGGCCGCCAGGGCCCAGGCGCCGAGCAGGGACTTCAGTACGGAGTGCGAGGGCGGCGGCCCCACGGGCTCCGCGGGCGGACGCGGCGGCGGCGGAGCGTACCGATCCCGGCCGCCGGTCATGTCCCGCTCCCCGGCGGGATCGGGCGGATGGGCGGGCTCCCGCGGTGTGCCCGGGGACACGTCCGGGTCCGGGGCCGGGGACACGTCCGGGCCCGTGCCGGAGTCGACGTCCGCTCCGGAGTCGACGCCTGCCGCCTCGTCTGTCGCATCCGGCTCTTCCGGCTCTTCTCGTTCGCGGCTGGGCTCCGCCGCCCGCGCGGCGCGCGCATGGCTCTCGACGGCCCGGCGCAGCACGTCCGCCGCGGGTGGATCGAGGTCGTCGGCGGCGGTGCGCTGGCCCGGTATGCGCGGGATGCCGCGTACGTCCTCGGGCTCGTCGGGACCGCCGCGGTCTCCGTTCCGGCCACCGTCGAACGGCCCGTTCACAGCGACCGTCCGTTCCCGGGCGGCGAGGAGCCCTCCAGGGGGCGGGTGTTCGCCGAGGAGAGCAGCTGCAGACCGAGCCGCAGCCGGCGCCGCGCCTCGTCCTCGGTGACTCCGAGGTCGGCGGCGGTCTGCCGGTAGTCGCGGCGCTGGAAGTACGCCAGGTTCAGCGCGGCGCGCAGGGGCGCGGGCATGGAGGTGACGATGTAGTCGGCGCGTGCCGCGGCCGACGCCTCGCGGATTCGCTGCTCGACCTCCTCCGCGCTGCCCTCGCCGCTGGCCCGGTGGGCGGCCGTCTCCAGCTGCCGCAGCCGGTTCACGGCCTGGACCCGGGCGAGGTTGGCGATCCAGGACCGCATCGAGCCCTGCTTCGGGTCGAAGACTTCCGGGTTCTCCCACACGTAGCCGAAGACCTCGCGGGTGATCCGGTCGGCGGCCTCGTCGTCGTCGAGCACCCGGTGCGCGAGGCCGTGCACGAGCGAGGCGAAGCGGTCGTACAGCTCACCGAGCGCGGCGGCCTCGCCCCGTGCGAGCCGCTGCTGCATCCGGCGGTCCCAGCGGGGCGGTGTGTCCTTCGCCATGAGACCCCCAGCCCTGTGACTGCTCCGTGACCTGACCCCGCCGTCTTGAATGTACTGGCCAGTGTCATCGAAGTGCGCCCCTTTGCGTCAAGTGCGCCCCTGGAGGCCGCTCGCGATGATAAGGAATTCGGCCCGGCCGGACGGGCTGTGTTTCATACGAGGTCAGTCGGGCAGCCGCGAAGAAGAGGGACGATCTCCGGTACGGAACCGGAGTCTGGAACTCCGTACAGAGTCTCCGGTTCGGTACGAGGGAAGGCCCAGGTGTGACGCTCAAGGTGGAGAAGGACGAGCACGGTCTGTGGACGGTGCTGCGCATCACCGGGGAACTGGATCTCGTGACGTCGCCAGAGGTCCGCCAGCACGTCCACGAGGCCGTCGCGGCCGGCCGCCGTGAGCTGGTGCTCGATCTGTCCGACGTCTTCTTCTGCGACTCCAGCGGTGTCGGCGTCCTGATCGCCTCACGAAAGCTGATGCGCTCCTGCCAGGGGCGGCTGCATCTGATCCTGCCCGCCCACGGCGCGGAGGAGGGCTCCCACGTGAACCGCGTTCTCGCGGCTCTCGGTGTGCGCCGCCTGTTCGAGGTCTACTCGGACGTCTCCGACGCCGTCGACGAAGAGGCGCAGCCCCTCTCCGCCTGAGGCCGGGCCGCCGGACGGACCTGCCGGACAGACCTGAAGCCTTCACACGGCGACCCCCCGGCGTCGTACGCTCCCAGTCATGGACAGCGCAGAGTACGAGGGCAAGATCGCCTCCCGGTTCGCCGCCTTCGACCAGGACGGCAACGGCTACATCGACCGCGAGGACTTCAGCGGAGCGGCAGCGGCACTGCTCGCGGAGTTCGGAGTCACCGCACGATCCGACAAGGGGCAGGCCCTCTACAGCGGGGCCGAGGCCTTCTGGCAGGGCATGGCGGGCATCGCTGACGTCGACGGTGACCAGCGGGTCACCCGGCAGGAATTCATCACCGGCGCCGCGAAGCGGCTGCGTGACAGCCCCCAGCGCTTCGCCGAGATCGCCCGGCCCTTCCTGCACGCTGTGATCGCCATCGCGGACGAGGACGGCGGCGGTGTGACGCCGGCGGCGGCCGAGCGGGTGCTGGTCGTGCTGGGCACGGAGCCGGATGTGGCCGCGCAGGCCGCCGGAGGGCTGGACGGTGACGGTGACGGCCGGATCACCGAGGAGGAGATCCTGTCGGCGTTCGCCTCCTACTACGTGACGCCGGAGCCGTAGACCGCGAGGTGGACCGGGGCCCGGGACCGCCCGGCAGAGCCGGGCGGAGCCCTACCGGAGAGCGTTACTTTGGGTGACGGCAGGGCTTTCGCACATGCCGATACCGGGTTGTGTCCTACGGGCGACCCGTCACGGGCCGGAGTCGGCGGCGGGCTCCGGTACGCTCGCTCGGGTGCGAGCGGTGGTGAGGTACGACGGATCCGGTGTGGCCAGAACGGCGACGCCGGACCGGGGAATGCCCGCCGATCGCGAGGTGGGAAGGCGCCTTGGGCGTCGTTGTTCGACTGGCCGCAGAGTGCGTCGCACAGTATGCCTCACACGTACTCCTTCGCGTTGGAATATGCCCGAAGCGCTTGTTGCGGTGACTGTACGTCAACCATGCTGTCCCACAAGGGAATCACGTTCTGTGACCTTGTCGTGGACCTTGTCGAGGCGCGAGGCGATGTGCCCGCCGGTTCGGATGGTGTGAGCGGTGCAGGTTCTTCAGGTGCAGTTGGAAGTCGGGGCCGATCCGGCGGAGGTGAGCCGGGCCCGCCGGTGGGCGCGGTCGAGGCTCATCGGCTCCGGGATGAACGACGACGAGCCACTGGCGGAGACGCTGATCCTGCTGATCTCCGAGCTCGTCACCAACGCCGTGGTGCACACCGGCTGTCCGGCCGTACTGCGGATGCTCTTCGGTTCCGGGGCCGCCGAGGCCGGGACCGTACGGGTCGAGGTCGCCGACACCAGCGCGCGTCCGCCCAGTCCGCGCCATGCGCAGGGCGAGGACACCAACGGTCGCGGCCTGGAGCTGGTCGACGGGCTCGCCGACCGCTGGGGCTGGCAGCCGGAGGGCTCCGGCAAGCGGATCTGGTGCGAGGTGGACCGGTGCGAGCCTGACGCGACGGTGGAGTACGAGCCCCCGGCGCCCGCACGGAACGGCGGGCCCGGACACTACGCGGTCGACCTGCCGGTGACCGGCCGGTCCGTGGAGCCGGTCCGGGACCGGGTCCGTCCCCCCGCCGGGGCGGACGGCTCGTCGAAGGCCGTCACACAGGCCTGAGGACCGCCGGCCTCGCCGCACGGGGCCCCGCTCCCGCCGCCGACCGCGCGGAACGTGCGCCGGTAGACGGTCGGCGCGACGCCGAGCGCCGCCTGGAGATGCTGGCGCATGGACTGCGCCGTGCCGAAGCCCGCGTCCCGCGCGATCCGGTCGACCGACAGATCCGTCGCCTCCAGCAGATGACGCGCCCGCTCGACCCGCTGCTGGACCAGCCACTGGCCGGGGCTGATCCCGGCCTCCTCGCGGAAGCGGCGCGTGAACGTCCGTACGGACATCGACTCCTGTTCCGCCATGTCCCGCAGCTGGATCGGCTCGTGCAGCCGGGCGAGCGCCCAGGCCCTCGCCGTGGTGGTGGTCGCCAACTGGACGTCGGGGACCGGTCGTTGGATGTACTGGGCCTGGCCGCCGTCCCGGTGCGGCGGGACGACCGTACGGCGCGCGACGTCGTTGGCGACCGCCGTGCCGTGGTCGCGGCGCACGATGTGCAGACAGAGATCGATCCCGGCGGCGACCCCGGCCGAGGTCAGGACGTCCCCGTCGTCGATGAAGAGCACGTCCGCGTCGACCCTGATCCGGGGGAAGGTCCTCTGGAAGTGGGCGGCCGACGACCAGTGGGTGGAGGCGGGGCGTCCGTCGAGGAAGCCGGCGGCGGCGAGCACGTAGCCGCCGGTGCAGATGGAGACCAGCCGGGTGCCGGGGCGCAGACGGGCGAGGGCGGCGGCCAGCTCCTCGGTGAGGACGCCCTTCTCGTAGACCGGGCCGAGTTCGTACGAGGCGGGGACCAGCACCGTGTCGGCGGTGGCGAGGGCCTCGGGGCCGTTCTCCACGAGGATGTCGAAATCCGCGTCCGTACGGACCGGGCCGGGCGGGCGGACCGAGCAGGTGACCACGTCGTACAGCGGGGCGCCCTCGGGGCTCTTGGCGCGGCCGAAGATCCGCTGGGGGATGCCGAGTTCGAAGGGGAGGACGCCGTCGAGCGCGAGGACCACGACACGGTGGCGCGGGCGTGCGGCGCCGCTCGCGGGCCGTGCGTGCTCCCGGTCCGTGCTGTCCGTCATGCGGAAACCCCTGGTGGTCCAGACCTGTACTTGATATCTGTCGACTCCGTGACTGCCAAGCGTCCGACGGACCCCGCCATTCCCGACCCGTCCGGAATCCCCCTCTGGAACCGTAACTTCCGACTCTTCTTCCTCGCCAGGACCGTGGCGCGCTTCGGTGACGGCATGGTGCCCGTCGCGCTGGCGGCCGGGCTGCTCGAAGCGGGACACGGCGCGTCGTCCGTCAGCTTCGCGCTCGGCGCGTGGATGGTCTGCTTCGCCGGGTTCGTGCTCTTCGGGGGAGTGCTCGCCGACCGGTTCACACCGCGCCGGATGATGGTCCTCGCCGATGTGATGCGGCTGCTCGGCACGGCGGGTCTCGCCGTCATCTTCGCCGGGGGAGCGCCGCCGCTCTGGCTCGTGTACACGCTGAGCGCCGTCAACGGGCTCGGTGCCGCGCTCTTCCAGCCGGGCGTGGCCAGCATGCTGCCCGCGCTCTCGCCCGACGTGCAGCGCGGCAACGCGGTGCTGCGGGTCGCCGAGTCCCTGGCGACGATGGCGGGCCCGGCGGCGGCCGGCGCGCTGGCCGGGTTCGGCGGACCCGGCACGATCTTCGCGGTCAACGCGGCGACGTTCGGCATCAGCGGGATCTGTCTGTTCCTGGTGCGGATGCCGACCGTGAGAGCGGTGCGCGGGGACTCGATGCTCACCGAACTGGTCGGCGGCTGGCGGGAGTTCCGCGCGCGGTCCTGGCTGTGGGGCGTGATAGCGATCTGGTCGGTGTACGGCGTCACCGTCCTCGGGCCGATGGTCCCGCTGGAGGCGGTGGTGGTCACCGAGCGGTACAGCTCGGCCATGTTCGGCCTGATGATGACCGTCCACGGGGCGGGCAACGTGGCGGGCGGGCTGCTGGCGCTGCGACTGCGCCCGGCCAGACCACTGTTCGCGGGGACGATCGCGCTGTTCGCGGTCGCGGCGAACCTGCTGGTGCTGGCGTACGACGTCCCGCTGCCGCTGCTCGCCGCCGGGTTCTTCGCGGGCGGTACGGGCTTCGCGTTCTGGCTGGTGATGTGGTCCACGACGGTCCAGACGATGATCCCGCCGGAGGCGCTGAACCGGCTGCACGCGTACGACGTGGCGGGCTCCCTCATCATGCTCGCCGTCGGCCGCGCACTGGCCGGCCCGGCGGCGGAGGCGATCGGCATGCGCGAGGTGCTGGTGGGCGGCGCGGTGGTGA